>JBBQGP010000181.1:0-10900 GCA_038323095.1 Chloroflexia bacterium
CTCCCCTGTTGGATGCTGCTCTTCCTGTTTATTTTACCAAACCCCATCTCCCTGTTGGATGCTGCTCCGCCAGTTGATTTAGATTTCCTGTTCCGGCGGCAGCAGCTCGCCCTGAAAGGCTTTCGACAGGGTGGCCTGTTCCAGCCGGTCTAGTAGGGCGGTGGCGCGGGTCGCTTCATTATACGTCCGCTTTATACTGGCTAACTCAACTCCTAAACGTGAAATTATTTCTTTTTGTTCTTGAATAGTGGGAACTGGGACACTAATAGCCTTAACTATAGATAAATTAAGATTAGGTTGTACCCCTCCGGCGGCGGCCATTCTTATTTCTCCATACTGATACTGCAAGAACCAAAAAAGATAATTTCGGGCTATTGCGGCTTCATCATTGATGCGGATGGCTGCACATGCTTGGTTAGTTGCAGCCTCTATTCCTAGTATAGCAACCCTTCCCCGTGTCTGTCCTTCACCATACAAAGCAAGCAGTAATGAACCCGATGGGTAAAGAGAGCAATTAGTCTCTCGTAATGCTGCTTCTGTAATCATTTCGGATGGCTCACTAATGTAACCGCTAGTTATTGCACCACTTGTAACCCACGCGAATTTACCGCCCTCATAGTAGCGTTTTTCTCCTCTCTTGGGAGTTGCACCTGTACCAACCTTTGCAAAATTAGATATTGGTAAAATTTGCCAACTATTTTTGGATACTTCATGTTCAGTCCGCCAGTCAGCCGTGAGGTCGCCGCTAAAGGCTTTGGCTAGGATGGCTTGTTTGTAGCGTTCGATTAGGGCGGGCAGGCGTTCCAGTTCGGTGCGGGCGCGGCTGCTGCTCCCTAACAAATTATCCAGCTTGGCGACGATGCGGCGTTGTTCGACATTAGGAGCAAGCGGGATAGGCATAGTTGCCATACGCGAGCCGGACAATTCCTTAAATGTAGTGCCACTAGCAATACTTTCAGCATATTCCTTTGCTGAAAGTAGATAATAACGAATATATTCAGGAGAAATACCATCTTTTAGTACAAGGCTCTTAAAACCTTGATTTGTGCTTATTGGACTGGTTGCTATTACACAATATCCTATCGGGGCGCGTGACGAATAAAGAACAGTACCAGCAGGCATAAGTCGTGCGCCAGAAGAATTAAGCCCTTTTTTTGATAAATCGCGCCTGCCGCGTCCAATATAGGTTTCTGCATAATTGGTTAAATCAGCCGGAGTTATCCATGCTATCCCGGTTTCATCAAAGTTAGTAGGGTCATTGGCAGCAGGTGTGCCGCCTCCAACAATTTCTGCAATTTCGCTAGTTAAAACCCACTTCCACGATTTTGGCAACGGCCATTGATATTCGCTCATGCCTGTTCTTCTTCCTCAAGGAGCAGGGCGGGGGTGGGGGTGGTACTGGTAGAAAGTTCTTCGCTAAAGCTTTCCAGTTCGAGCAGGGCGGCCCGGAGGTGGCCCGCGATGGCGGCGGCCAGTTCTTCCGGCTCGCTTAATTCGTCTTCTATCGGGTGGCTGGTGTCCTTGAGCCAGCTAATATCAAGATTGTCGTTGCGGGCGGTTAGTTGCTCCCGGCTAAAGCAGCGAAAGCGGCCTAACTCGCCTTCGTCCACGCGGGGAGACTTGCCGTAGGGGTCGCTGCCATAGGCTTGCTCGAAGGGGGCAAAATCGGCGATGGTTAATAAACGGGTCTTGCCAAAGGTCGGCATATTGGCCCGCAAATCGTAGACCCACAAGGTTTGGCTGTTGGCCCGGTCATTCACCCCCCGTGTCAAAAACAATACGTTAGTTTTGACCCCCTGAGCGTAAAATATCCCGGTAGGCAGCCGGAGCAAGGTATGCAACTCGCACAATTCCAGCACCCACGAACGCAACCGCCGTCCTGTATTATCCTCAAACAAAACGTTGTCCGGCACCACGATAGCCGCCCGTCCTCCCGGTTTCAGGGCGCGAACGACATGCTCCACGAAGGCGAGTTGCTTGTTAGAAGTATCGGCACTAATCGAGAAATCCGCCCGGTTGGGCCGTCCTCCCCCTTTTTTAGTGCCGAAGGGCGGGTTAGTCACAATCAGACTGGCTTTGCCCAAACGTGCGCCATCGGGGGAAAGGGTATCGCCGCTTTCGACCACGCTGCTAATCCCGTGCAGCATCAAATTCATCAGGCACAGGCGGTGGGTATCCGGCACCAGTTCCATACCCTGATAGGCTTGGTTGCGCTGGAAATCGGCCTCAGCTTTGGTCAGGCGGGCAAAATCTTCGGTCTGGTCTTTTATATAGCGGTCTGCCGCCACCAAAAAGCCACCCGTACCCGCCGCCGGGTCTTGAATAACTTCTCCGGCCTGGGGCTTTACCAATCGGATAATGCAATCAATCAGGGGACGCGGGGTGAAATACTGGCCCGCCCCGCTTTTCTTCTCGGCGGCGTTCTTTTCCAGCAAACCCTCATACAGATTGCCCAAACCTTCCTCACGGGCCGAAAACCAGTCCAGCCGATCAATCGCATCGGTCAGAGCTTTCAAGTTGGCGGGCTTGCGTAGCTTGGTCTGGGCATCGGTAAAGATTGCCAGTACCAGACTGTCACGGGTCTTGCGAAGATTACCCAAATCAAGCAGTAGCTGCCGATAATATTCCAGCTGTTCCAACCCTTCCTGAGAAATAAGCTTTGACCAGCGATATTCTTCGGGCAAACGGTCTTCGTGGCGGGTTTCGGCCAGCATTTTGAGGAACAGCAAAAAGGTTAATTCGTTCACATAATCGGTATAGGTAATACCATCGTCCCGCAAAATATTGCACAAGTTCCAAAGTTTGGCGACAATATCGCGGGTTACGCTCGTACTGGGTTCTATCAGGCTCATCGGCTCAGGCTACTTCCTTCCAGATTTCTTCATTCAAATCGGCAATCAAAGTGTTTAATTGCCCCTCAAAGATACGGTTCAAGCGTTCAAAGCCCCCGGCACTGTCAAAGGGATTTTCATCCAGAATAAGCGGGTCGGCTACAATTTCATGCTTGACCCGCTCGGCCAGTTTCCTGAGCCACTGCTGTTGCGGGGTCGTCCAGCTCCGGCGAGCCAGAATACGCCGCAAAGCCGAAGTTACCCGCTGCTCGTAGGGTATCAAAACATCGCCCAACGCCGCCTGTCGCACAAAGCCAATAATTGAGGCGGCAATCTCTTCGTGTCTGGTATCAGTCCAGGCCCGTTTCAGATTGGTTTCGGAATAGCCCAAACTATCCAGTTCCAGCCGCAAGGCTTTTAGCTGGGCGCGGCTTAATTCGCGGGGACGCTGCACCACGACGGTCAGGGCGGCAATCTGGTTCAAGTTATCCCGCACAAAAGCGGTAAAGCTATCCAGAAAATCCTCCGGCGGCTGCCCGCTACCGTAGCCCCTTGTCACCCCCAGCACAGAGTCTTCGTGGTGCGAGATTGGGATTAAAAGCGAGGCCGGGTCAACAATCTTTAAATCCAGCACCTGCCCAAGCTGGGGTACAACCTTGAGCCAGTCGGTTAGCTCCGCCACTGGCGCACTGGCAAAGCGGTTCAGGGTGGCTTCCAGACTTTCTCCGGCAAGCTGGGCGTATTCCTCCTGGAAGGCTAAATCTTCATTCAAGCGGGGTAGCTTGCGTCGTAATTTTACCAGAATTTCGGCCCGGATTTGCTCAAGCTGCTGGCTATCTTTGGCCCGGTTCATTTCCTCGAAAAGCTGCTCAAAGCTAATTTTGGGATTAACCGCTACCGGCTTCATTTCGGTGACAGCTTCCAGCCGGGAGTACAAATCTACCGCATCGAAAATCCTGAAAACTTCCTTGTTAATTTCAGGACACAGGCGGGTGGCCCGGCCCAGCATTTGGTCGTACAATATCCGGCTGTTGACCCGGCGTAAAAACACCAGATTATCAATCGCAGGCACATCTACCCCGGTGGTAAGCAAATCTACCGTAACCGCAATTTTAGGTAAGGCATCGTTACGGAAAGAGCGAATAAGCTCCTGTACCCGGTCTACGCTGCCGGTAATCTTGCGAATAGCCCCGTCTTCAATTGCGCCATAAGTCTGGCTAAAGGCTTGTTTTAACTGGTCTACCACTATATCGGCATGGGCATCGCTAACCGCAAATACCAGAGTTTTGCCGGGTAGATTAGGGTCAATGTGCTGGGTTAATTCTTCGGCTACCACTCTGTTAAAGGGGATGGTAATCACCTTTTTGTTAAAAGCTTCGACCTCAAAGCGCAAATCGTCGGCAGCCTGCGTTAAATCTACCTGACCCGAACCGGGGTTTAAGAGTTCGAGTTGTTCGCCCTGCCTGAAATTTATCCCGGCCTGAGCCAGCGCGGTAGTTATCTGGATAGGCGGCTCGTGGTCTACCAAAAAGCCGTCAATTACCGCCTCCCGGTAGGAATATTTGAAAACAGGATTACCAAAGATTTCAACCGTATGCAAAGCCGGGGTCGCGGTTAGCCCGATTTTGGTTGCGTCAAAATGTTCCAGTACCCGGCGGTACTTGGAGATATAGTCTTCCTCGCTGCGAAAGTTTAGCTCGGTGTCCGAAAGCTCCCGGTCTAGCAAATAGCCCCGGTGACATTCGTCCACCACGATTAAATCGTACTGGTCAACTGGCGGCGGGTCATCGGAGTACAGCACCCGCTTGACCAGCCCTTGAATGGTGCAAATATGTACTCTGGTATCCGAAGCAGGCTTTACCTCGTCCAGCCCTTTAAGGCCAAAAATATCGGCAAAGGTTTTGGCACTAACCAGCCGGGTAGTCGAGAACTCGGCTTCAGTTTGATTGCCCAAAATGCTGCGGTCTACCACAAAACAAATCCGACGAAAGCGTTTGGCGGCCAGCAGACGATACAGCATGGCAATTGCCAGTTTGGTTTTACCCGTGCCGGTAGCCATCGCGATTAGTAGGGAGCGGGAGTTCCCGGCCAGCTTGCTTTCCACCATTTCGATAGCCTTTTTCTGGTAATGGCGCAGGGGAAAATTGAACTCGATAGGCTGGGCGGCCAACGCCACCTGAGCGGCTGCGGTGTCCATTTTCAGCAATTCCTTGAGGCCGTCCGGGGTTAGCCAATTGTTCAGGGCGCGGCGCAAGTTGGCCGATTTGCGAACATCCCTGAACCAGATGCCACTTTGGGTCTCGATTTGCTTGAGGTAGGGCCGTCCGTTGGTGGCAAAAACAAAGGGGACAGAATACGCGCCCCAGCCTGGGTTACTAATTCCTGGCGGGTCGGCTGGTAGGACAAAAGCTTTGGCATAGCGTTCGACCTGGTCAATTGCGGCGGAAACGTTGGTGCGCTGCCGCTTGGCCTCCACCATTGCCACACACTCTAAACCGGTAAACAAGGCGTAATCGGCCCTTCCCGCGTTAGCCCCAAATCCAACCGGCCATTCGGCAATTGCCAGATTGCGTCCTTTGGCCGGACGAGTTCCCGCGCTATAGCGTAAAAGCTTTGAATCGGCTTCCCATCCGGCCTGCCGTAATTGCTGGTCAATCAGGGCGCGGGTAGTAGTCTCGTCCATATCCAGTAGGGCGGCGGCTTGCTCGGCCCGCTTGATTAACCGGGCGGTTTGCTGTGAGCTAAATTGTGATACTGAGCTGGCGGCTAATTGGGCGGCAAGGGCGGCTTTGGCTTGTTCGGCTTCGCTCGCCAGTTGCTCCCAGATTTGTCGTTCTTCCCGTTCGCGTCGGGCAATTTCTTCGGCACTTAGCCTTTGCTGTTCGCTTTGTTGGGCGGCAAGTTGGGCTTTTTCGGCGGCAGAGCGGTTTTCGTCCAGAGCCTGCCTTAAGCTGATTAATTCCTTTTGCAATTCTGCTCCGGCAGCCACCGGGTCGGGCGGTGGCAAGAACGGGCCGGGGGTAAAGCTGGCATCGCTGCCAAAGGTGCGGTGAAACCAGATTGCCAGATTGCGGGCTATTCTTAGCCCGGTAAGAGCTTCGGCATAATCGTCCGCTCCGGCGTGATTGGCCTTGTTCCCGGCCAGCCTTAAAAGGTGAAATAAGTTGGCGATTTCAGGCGGCAAAAGGTTAGCCAGATTTAGGCGGCGGATTAGTTCGACCTGGGTTTCGGCTGGCCCGATGTACATCCCGGATTTGGCGGCAATTAGCTGGGCCAAAAGCTCCCCGAACTGGCGCAGTTTTAATAAACAGGTGTTGGGGTCACTTTTGAAATAATGCTCGGCCAAAGCCCCCAGCCGCAACAGTTGTAAATCGTACTCTCTTAAAAAGCGAAAGTTGCTGCCCTTGAAATCCTGTGAAGCTGAGGGCGAAGATGCAGGCGAGTTCGCAGAAGAAACGTTATCTTTATCTTTGCCGCTAAAATTATCTTTAGGTGAGTTAAGCATAGTTTGACCATAATCCGTTGATGGAGCAATATTTAGCAAGGTCTATTGGCGAAGCAATATCTTACAGGGATACAGGTTTCTTGTAGGATGCTGCTCTGACAGTTGATTTTACCCAAACCTGTATTAGTGGAGCAATACCTTGCTAGAATAAAGCAATATATTAAAACTTAGCCACAACAAAAACCAAAGCTGGCTTCCTGATTTAGTTTATCACAATTTCCTCAGTTTTTAGCCGCCTGAATTGAAGTATAGCCAAAATCTCACCATAAATTCTGCCCTAGCCAGCCAAAGTAGTAAGTTTCGGGCCTTGTAATTACCAAAATTACCCGATTTAGCCTAAATAGCCTCAAAACAGACTGTTTTTTAGGTTCTACCGCAAATTTAGTGGAAAGTTATGCTACTTGTCGTCTAAAATTAGAGCCTTTAGCTCAACCTACAATAGACGTTTCGCCAATTCACTAAAAGTGCGCATGAACCCAATTCACTTTATCATAAACACTTCAAAACATTTTTGACGATTTTTCTGCCACTGCCACAGTCACAATTTACAGCAAAATGCGTAAAACCATGTCCTTTTAAATCCCTAATAGCTAATACCCGAATTTACCAGAGCCTAGCATAAGAGCTACTACAGCATCAGTAGACAAGCCCGCTACGGCTAGTATTTTGGCATCTTCGGCAAGTCCAGCCCGGTAAACCCGGTTGAAACCGGCCAGTGCTTTCAAATCCTGGCCCGTCAAACTATAGTCAGGAATGGTAGACAACCGTTCTGCCAGAGTTTTACACGCGCTCATTAACTTTTTGGCTTGACGTTCGTTCATCGTGCCTCTCCTGCCTCTGACTGACTGGCTGCCTACCTGCTATCTATCTACAACCTACTTACCCGCTTCTGCCTAACTGCTAATCTGAGTCAACCCAACAATCTCCAACTAGCCGCGTCAGGCCGGGTCAGCTCATGTGCTGGAAATCGCTCGTGAGGAATGGAGTATTGAGAATGGCTTGCATTATGTGCGAGACGTGACTTTTGGGGAAGACCACTGCCAGGTCAAGCGGGGAAGTGCGCCACAATGTTGGCCGCCTTAAATATACGATTATTGGCCTGTTGAGGCATCAGGGTATCGAGAATATTGCTAAGGCCAGACGGGACTTTGCTTATGCTTTTTCTCAGGCTTTGCAACAGTTGGCTCCTTAAGATGAAATCTTATTTCGTCAATCCTACTTTGCATTCGCCCTGAAGTCAAGCCTAGTATTATTGACGGTAGTAAAAGTTAGGTATTATAATTGGTTGTAATAGTGAGTTCTTGAACGGCGGCACTGATAGTGCGGGGATACTTTTTATCTTGTGTCTATCAAATCAATTGTAACAGAATAGTAAGGTCAATTTTAGAGCAATAACAATTTGCCAGGTCTGACCATTAGTAGGATGATAATCATGACTAGAAAAGCCAAAGATTCACAAAATCCTTTGCTTCAAACTTCTGAACCAGAAGAGGCGAAGCTCTTAAATCTGGATGAAAGCAACCTGAGCGAAGAGGAAGAGCCAGAGATTTCGGTTTTTCGACCTGACCGCGAAGGGGTTCGCAAAGTGTTGGGGGATTTAGAAGCTGATATAATGGAGTATTTGTGGGAGAAGGCGGCTCAAGGTACTCCTGACGTTACCGTGCGTGAGGTCTACGAAGCCTTTTGGCAAAAGCGTTATGTGGCCTATACCACTATAATGACCACCATGGCTCGCCTGGCTCGTAAACATCTTTTGCGGGCTAAAAAGTTGGAAAGTGCCTATCTATATACCCCAATTTTGAGCAAAGCGGAATTTATCGATAATTTTGTTTCGCGCATCCTTGAAAATCTTTTAGTAAGCTTTTCGCATACTACTGAAAATCATCTACAACGAATGGCCCAGGGTGATATGGCCGAGCGGATTTCGGCTCTTAAATCCAAAGTAGGCCAAGCGAAATTAGAAGTTGCTGATAACGCTAAAAAAGACGACCCGGATTTGACTACACCGACTAATTTAGAGGATTAGGAGGTTGTGCCAGTAATGATGCATCTGTTATTTCTGCTAGTTAGCCTGGGCCTGGTATTGGTAAGCCAAAAATTAGCTCTTATAGTGCTTGCCCGACTGAAAGACTGGAAACTCCGTCGCTGTTGGCAAATATTAGCTCTTACAATGCCGGTCTCGGTGTTACTGTTATTTTCGCTCACAATGTTGCCAACCGTAGTTAATCCCCAAGTTAATCACTATGCTGACTACGAAGTACACCAGGAGTGGCTTATAGCCCTGGTCGGAATGGCGGTGGTTGTGACCCCGTGGGTAGCAGCTTTCTTCCTTAATTTAGGAAGGTTAGGTTGGCTCTATTTTTACACTCTCCGTCGAACCTGGGAAGCCCCTAAAGGACTGGTCGAATTAGCGCATGATAGCTATAAAAAGCCAGCTATCCGCCTCTGGTATAGTCTTCGTCCCTTTGCTTTTAACCTACCTGGTTTATGGCCGGGAATGCACTCATTGGTAATTTTATCTACCGGACTGGTGGGTCAACTCGAAGAGGAAGAACTACGAGCGGTCATTTGGCACGAAGAAGCTCATCTGGCCCGCAAAGATTTTTGGGTTATCTGGCTGGCAAGCTGGTGGCAATTGGCCTTTTTCTATCTGCCGCCGGGTCGCAGGTTTTTTGCAATGTTGCAAGGGGAACAGGAGTTAGCCTGCGATGCTCAGGTAGCCCGGTTAGGCGGTCAGCCGATGGCCCTGGCTCTGGCGGATGCTTTGCTAAAAGTTTGGGAGGAATTGGTGGTCAAAGCCAACCAGGGTGTAAACCCCAAAACAATTGGGTTTAACCCTCCTGGTCTGGCGACCTACGCTACCACTGATGATAACTTGACCGAGCAGCGCGTCAACCGGCTGATTGAAATTGGAAGTTCACCAAATAGCGAAACTGGACAATGGTCAATTCAAGCCTGGTTCACGGCAAGTGGGCTATTGGGTGGCAGTGTGAGCCTCTGGTTAGTGGGTCTGGAATTGCTACATATAATCATGTTGCCGCTGGGATGTGCTATCTCTCTCAGTCTCTTATAACTTCGAGTCGCCTTCAGTAGGGCTGTTTTTGGCTACCCAATCTCAATACCTTTTTACGAAGCCGGACTACTCGTGCAATTTTTTGAACGGGTCTTGCATTTGATGGAAAGCAATACCAATCAATCAGCAACTATTTTGGTGGGTCGGTTGAGTAGCGAACGGCTGACTAATCACAATAAGAAAGATGCAAGGCTACATTACGGAAATGAGGGAAACTAAAATATGGAACTGGTAGCGGCTCCCAAGACCACCTCAATTATGGTTGTGGCGGCTCATCCTGACGATATTGAAAGCTGGTGTGCGGGTACTCTAGCTCTGGCAATTGACCAGGGCGCAAGCGTTCGTCTCCTACTGGTAACTTCGGGACAAAGTGGTTCAAGTAATCTTCAGGCCACCCGACAGCAGGTAGGCACTCAACGTGAACAGGAAGCGTTGGTGGCCGCCGCACGATTAGGGATAGCCGAGGTGAGGTTTTTACGATATGAGGATGGGGAAGTCGAAAATAACCAGTCCCTACGCCGCGATTTGGTCGAATGGATTAGACGCTGGCAGAGCGAAGTCTTATTCACCCACGACCCCGAACACCCACTGCCATCTTACCTGAGCCACCGCGACCATCGAATAGTAGGGCGAGCCACTCTTGATGCCATTTATCCTCTTGCACGCGACCCTCTCAGTTTTAATGAACAGGTGCAAGCCGGATTAGCTCCTCACGCGGTCCACCAAGCCTGGCTTTTTGCCAGCAGTGAAGCTAACAAAGGGGTGGACATCAGTGCCTCCTTTGAACGCAAACTTCAAGCTCGATTAGCGCATACCTCTCAGACCGTTTCTTCCGAGGAATTGAAACAAAGCTGGCGGGAACGCGCCGCCACTATCGGAGCAGCTTTAGGAGTACCTCTAGCCGAAGTTTTTACGGTCTTGAATATTAGCTGAGAAGTGAGCGGTAATCAATTATGCAATCTAATACCAAGTTACAAAAGGCACTGTATAATAAAAACTGTTATTCGCGCATGAAGCTACCTTTTTTGTAGAGTACCTTTTACAACTTGGTATAAGACCCTCCAGAAAGCAAACTAAATCGCATATATATAACTCCTACCTGGTTAAGCCACTTTATAGTTAAACATCATGCCCCCGTCTTCATGTTCCAGGACGTGACAATGCGTAACATAAGTTTGCACGCCCTCGAAGTTGTGGGAAAAATTAATGCCGATCCTAACCGTTTCGCCCGGCCAAACCAGGACTGTATCTTTCCAACCCAAATCGGTGGCTAATCTTCCCTGGCTATAAGTTGCCAGGGTCTTAAGCTGGGTAGGGCTGTTTTGTCTTTCCAGTACCTGAAAAGAAAAACCGTGAAGGTGCATCGGGTGAGGCATACTCTGGGTTTCGTTGTGAAACTCCCAGATTTCGGTGCTATTTTTCTTTACCGTCAGTAAATAATCGTTCAAACTGAAAGTTTTGCCATTGATTAACCACTGCATGGTCGTTCCA
>JBBQGP010000182.1:0-10877 GCA_038323095.1 Chloroflexia bacterium
CAGCAAAAAAACAGGAATATTGTTCCGGCTCAGGCGGCTGATTCGTTTGGCAAATTCGCGCTGCACGGTTGGGCTGGGGTCGCGGGTTTTGTAAGCGTCGCCCGTAAAAAGGACAGCATCCACCCCGTTTTGCAGGGCATATTCAATTGCCCGGTCAAAGGCGGCGGTAAAATCAAGCAAGCGGGTTGGCAGCCCTGTCGCCGGGTCTATTTTCGAGTAATTTTCTATTCCGAAATGTATATCACTAATATGTAATAATCGCATAGTCCCAAAATTCTATCACCTGCCTCGCCTCATGTCAACAAATGTTCGGATTTTGGCAAACTAAAGCAATTGACAGTTTGAAACGGTTCTTTTATACTCAACTATTGAGTACATGCTCAAATTTAAGGAAACATTGTTAGTTTATCAGAATTAGCAAAAAACGAAGGAGAGAAAAATGCAACTCAGCGCGCGCAATCAGCTAAAGGGCAAGGTAAAATCGGTCAAACTTGGTAACGTAATGGCCGAGGTAATAATTGAACTGGGTAGCGGGGAAGAACTGGTTTCAGCCATTACTCGCGGTTCAGCCGAGAGCCTCAATTTGCAGGTTGGTGAAGAAGTAGTAGCCGTAATCAAATCTACCGAAGTTATGGTCGGCAAATAAAAGATTTTACCACTGTCAATAAAGAAAAACCCCTGTCTTTTAACTGGCCGGTTTTCTCTTTTTGAAACAATTTTGTTTGCATTTGGGTCTATAGTCGTATAAAGTTAAACAACGGGACAACCTAACCAGCTTCGGAGTTAAATAAATTGAGCCTTAATACAGGAAAATCAGGAATGACGGTAAACGAGAAAGATTTGCAGCGTTCGGTTATTTCCCGCGATTTTCTTGGCGGTTTCGCGCTGTTGGGTTTGCTGGCTTTGTTCAAGTTGCTGTTGCATTTGCTGGTGAACGGGCAGTATGGCTACTTCCGGGATGAGCTTTCTTATTTTGACGATGCCAAACGTTTGGACTGGGGTTACGTTGACCATCCGCCTCTAACTCCTCTTTTGGGGAGTATTGAGCAAGTTTTGTCTGGCTCGTCGCTGTTGGGTTTCCGGCTTTTTCCGGCTTTGACTGGGGCAGCCACAATTTTTGTTAGCGGTTTGATTGTGCGTGAACTGGGCGGTGGAAAGTTCGCCCAATTGCTGGCCGCGCTTTGTGTGCTGGTTTCGCCCGCTTCTCTGGTTTTGGGAGTATTATTTCAGGCCGTCCCCTTTGAAGTATTGTTTTGGACAATTGTTTGTTACTTGCTGGTACGCTTGCTAAAAAGCGATAAACCAAAACTCTGGCTCTGGATTGGGGTAATGCTTGGCCTGAGCTTGCTGAATAAATATTCGATTCTTTTTTATATCGCTGCGCTTGCCTTTGCTATAATTGCGACTCCGGCCCGTAAATATTTGAAAAGTTCCTGGCTTTGGCTGGGCGTATTACTGGCTGGCCTGATTTTCTCGCCCAATCTTATCTGGCTAATTCAGCATAATTTTATCTCACTTGAATACACTCGTTCGATTAACGCCCGTGACGTTTCAATTGGTCGCGCTGACGGTTTTATTCCTGAGCAATTTTCACAAATTACCAACCCTTTGACTGTACCAATCTGGCTGGCCGGGTTATATTTCTTTTTGTTTAAGGACAAACGTTTTCGCCCGCTAGGGATAATATATCTGGTAGTGCTGGTTTTGTTCATTATTTTGCGTGGTCGCTCGTATTATTTAGCTCCGGCTTACCCGGTGCTGCTGGCGGGCGGCGCGTTCTTCCTTGAAAAGTGGTTTAGCTTACATTCGCGCCTGAAATATGCTTATACTGGTTTGCTAATCGTAGCCGGTCTTATTTTTGTGCCACTTGTTTTGCCGACCTTGCCAATTGGTTCGGATGGTATGAAGACTGCCGTTAGTATTAATGATGCGCTGGCCGAGATGATTGGCTGGGAAGAATTAGTGGCTGATACCGCTCAAGTTTATCGCAGTTTGCCGCCTGATGAGCAAGCTAACACTCTTATTTACGCGGGCAACTACGGGGAAGCTGGAGCAATCAGTATGTATGGCCCAAAATACAATTTGCCCCGCGCTATCAGTCCGGTCAATAGTTATTATTACTGGTCGCAGCAAAACGGCCTGGATGCTTCTACTTATATTTTGCTTGGTTATGTTCCACGCTGGATGGCTGAATGGCAAAGTAGGTGTGGCGAACTAAAGCAAGTGCTGGATAAAGTGAGCAATCCTTACAATATCAAGAACGAGGAAAGCTATTACTCGATTTATCTTTGCCGCAACCCCAAACCGTCGTTATCGCAACTCTGGCCTAGCTTACAACGATTTAGCTAAAGCGAAAAGTGAATTCTTTGCTAAAGATATTAGGAGGTAAATGCTATAGTGATGACCGCAACTACCAAAACTGAGGTTAGCGAAAAACTTTACACTATAGCCGAATTTTTGGCGTTGGAATGGCCGGAAGGCGACGAGGATGAGGAATACGAACTAATTCGAGGGCGGATTGTGGCAAAACAGGGTACAACTTCAAAGCAGCACGGCGATATAGCGGGTCGAATAGCTACTGCCCTGAATAATTTTGCTGGATTTAGCTCATCTGTCCCTATAGGTAAAGTTTTGGTGGGTAGTTCAACTACGCTTGGTCAGCCTCTATCCAAAGGAACTTTTATGCCAAAGCCGGATGTTTGCTTTGTGCTAAATGAAAACAACTCTCCAACCTCTGATGATGCTTCTGAAATTCAAGAGAATTTAATAACGGTTACTCCCGATATTGTAGTCGAAATCAATTCACCCAGCGATACGGATGAACGGCGGTTTCAGAAGTTGCAAGCTTATCAGGAAGCTGGGGTAAAACTGATTTGGTCAATTCATATGCTGGAAAAGTTTGTAGTAGTTTACCGGGTAGGTGAGCCAGAGCCAGAATTCGTGACTATTAGCGGTGAACTGGATGGCGGGGCGGTATTACCGGGCTTCAAGTTAGCGGTAAAGTTGCTTTTTCAGTAAAAGCAAAAGAGCCAAATTTACATGGCTCTTTTTATTCCTTAAATAACAAAATGTTTGAGACATTGTAGATGTTACGAAACGGGTTTAAAGTTGTTAGATTAGCGGCAGACTTTGCCCTGAAATGAATTTCGGGCTAAGATACCACAAGTTGGTTGAAACCAACTAAAATCTTATCCTGATAAAGCTGCGTTTCTTGTAGGACTTTACTTCGCCAATGAACGAAACCACGATTTATTGCAATAAGCTCTAATTCAGATAAAGACCAACTTTTTGCAGTTGGTTTTAACCAACTTTACATCTTTTAGCCCGAAATTCATTTCAGGGCGATTGAATACAGAACGTTTTTCCAAACTTGTTTCTTGTTTTTTGTAGAACGCGGCTAAAGCACCTGTTGCAAAAGCAGTCTGGCGGCATCGTACAAATCAATCGAATGGTCTTCAAGTCGGTTGAGCATTTCTTGCATACCGCCCGCGTTATTTTCGCGCATCAGGATACGGCGGCTGACTTCTTCGCGGACGCGGGAAAGCAATTCGTCCCGAAGGCGGCCGCGTTCCCGGCGTTCGTATTCGCCACTTTCTTTCAGGAAGGCCAAATGCTTTTCGGCCTGGTCAACTAATTGCTCGATACCCTGACCTTGCGCGGCGATAGTTTTCATAATCGGCACGTGCCAGGCTTTTTTGGGAGCAAGGCCAAGCATGGCCTGTAGATGCAAGTTCAGTTTTTCTACGCCGTCACGGTCAGCCTTATTAATAACCAGAATATCGGCGATTTCCAGCACTCCGGCCTTGATAGCCTGAATATCATCACCCATACCCGGCACTTCCACCAAAAGGGTAGTGTGAGCCGCTTTCGCCACGTCTACTTCGTCCTGCCCGACCCCGACGGTTTCCACAATAACCACCTGCTTGCCGCAAGCGTCCATTACCCGCACAACGTCATTGGTCATCGAAGCAAGGCCACCAAGCTGCCCGCGTGTCGCCATGCTACGGATGAAAACATGGGGATCTTGGTAATTTTCCAGCATCCGAATACGGTCTCCCAAAACCGCTCCACCCGTCAAGGTGCTGGTTGGGTCTACCGCGACTACGCCAATGGTTCGCCCGCGCTTGCGAAATTCCTTAATCAATTCGTTGGTCAGGGTACTTTTGCCGCTACCCGGTGCGCCGGTAATGCCGATAATATGGGCTTTACCCGTCTGCGGGGTGATTGCCCGCATAATAATATTAGCTTCGGGCGAACGATTTTCGATAAGGGTAATCAATCGGGCCAAAGCACGTTTTTCTCCGGCTAAACCACGCTGTACCCAGCCTAGAACCGGGTTTTCAGTTACAGACATTTTCGGCTACCGTCCTTCGCCCGAAGTTGCCAGCCCACTGGCCGGACGCACATTTTCCTTGATAAATTTGGCGGTATCGTCAATGGTTGTACCTGGCCCAAAAACGGCCTTGAAGCCCATACTCAAAATCTCTGGCACATCTTCCGGCGGAATAATCCCACCCGCGAAAACTAGCACATCTTCCATGTTGTTTTGCTTGAGCATATTCATAATACGTGGGAAAAGCACTTTGTGCGCCCCGCTCAAAATACTGAGGCCAATAACGTCCACGTCTTCTTGCAGAGCCGCTTCCACAATCATTTCGGGGGTCTGGTGCAAGCCCGTGTAAATCACTTCCATCCCGGCATCCCGCAGCCCGCGCGTCACTACTTTTGCCCCCCGGTCATGCCCATCAAGGCCGGGTTTGGCAATCAGCACCCGAATTTTGCGCTCTCCGTAACTTTGGCCGAACTCGACAGCCGTTGTCGTTTCTTGACTCATAGCTCTTTCTCCCTGATATTTCTTATTCCAAAAATCCGCGCAACAATTTCTTTTGTGAATTTTAGCACCACGGGTTAAACCGGGCAAATTGCACCGCTTTGAGCCTTATTAGAAACATTTAACCCAATTTGGCCTATATATAAGATATAATAGGACAGCAATTTTGAAAATTAGTTGATTAACAGGAAAGAAAAATGCAAGAAATTAACTCAAATAAAGATGAATTTTCGGCCCGTGACAATCTTTCACTAAACGGCACAGCCAAGAAATCTGGCTTTTTTCGTCGCCGCCGGAATGGTGGTTCAATTGGCTATGTTTTAGGTAGTGTAATTGTCTTTATTACGGCTTTTGCACTGGGGATTATATTTACAATTTATATGACCACTCATTCTTTTAATAATGGCCTGATTAAAGACATTCAAAAACCGATTTTGACGGCCAGTGGTATCCCCGCCGATGCTCACCCGCAATGGTTGGATTTAGAGGCTGCTTTTGCCAACATTGACCATTTTTATTATAGCCAGGATAAAGTTGACCATAAGAAAATGATTTACACTGCCGCCGAAGCTGCGGTTCATACTTTGGGCGACCCCTTTACTTTGTTTCGCCAGCCGGAACAGGCCCGCAACGATGCTCAGGATTTGAACGCCCGGCGGACGGGTGGCGGTATCGGCATTTACACTGCGATTCGGGATGGCAAACTGCTTGTCAGCCAACTTGTGCCGGGCAATCCTGCTGAAAAAGCTGGCTTACGGGAAGGTGATATTATTTCCAAAGCTGATGGCAATCCGATTGTAATTAGCGGGGATACTGCCAAAGATTTGGATAACGCCAGCAAAATATTGCGGGGCGAAATCGGCACGTTGGTAAAGCTGGAAATAATTCGCCCTGCCGAAAATAATCGCGTTTTTGAAGTAACTATCACGCGGGCAGATGTTACTATTCCGCCAGTTATTACCCGAATAATTGGCGAAAATAAAGATGTTGGCTATATCAGCGTAACCACTTTTGGCGGCGATACGGTAAAGCAGTTTGATGAAAAAGTAGCCGAACTGGAAAAAAGCAACCCAACTTCGTATGTGCTGGATTTGCGAAACAATCCGGGCGGACTTGTGCCAGAAGCACAAAAATTGCTAGGCCGTTTTCTGGATGGTGGTGTCGCTTTTTACCGGGATGTACCTTATCAAAATTCGCGCAACCAGCCCGAAAACGTGATTAACGAGACTAGCGGTGTAAAACTTTTTAACAAGCCTCTGGCCGTTTTAATTAACGGCGGTACGGCAAGTGCCAGCGAAATAACTGCCGGAGCTTTGCAAGACCGGGGACGGGCCGCCCTTATTGGCGAAAAAAGTTTTGGCAAAGGGGTTGCTCAGTACGTTATAGGTTTACCGGGCAATTCGTCGGTGCGGGTTACTTTTGAGCAGTGGTTTACCCCTAACAAAACCAATTTAGGTGAAACCAAAGGTTTATTGCCCAATATCGGGGTTACGCTAAAGCAGGAAGATGTTTGGACGGGCCGCGACCCACAATTAGACCGCGCCCTTCAGTTTTTGCAAAACAAAGAAGTCGTCCCGCCCGTTCCGGCTACTGGCGAAAAAAACTAAAAATATAGATAAAGAAATGTAGAAGGGATTTTCCAATCTCGACCTTACGGCTTTGGGTACAATTGGGATTGGAAATCCTTCCTGCAAATAGATAGTTATTCATTAGCAAAGGCAGGGTAGTTTATGCGCCTTAAAGAATTAACCGTTAGACCAAACACGCCGCTTTCCCAGTGGCCGGTTTTTTACAAGGATGGTTTGCCGTTCATCTACGACGATGATGAGCTTTTTTACAATGAGGAGGGAGAGCATTTGGGTATTCATCCCGGCCATCTGGAATTGGCGATTTACCTGCGCGATGTACTGTTAATGATTGGCCCGGAACTAATGGCTAACGTCACGATGGAAGTTACTTTTCGGGCTTATATAGATTTGGACGAAGCGGCGGCGGCAGACGCGGCCACCGAGCGACGACGCTATATTGATATTACGCCCGATATTTCGGTTATCAAAGAAGTTTCTGTTCCCTACAAAGCAACTTATTTCGTGGGAGAGGATGGGCCAGCCCCAGAGGTCGTTTTTGAAATCGGCTCTAAAAGCACTTATCGCGAAGATTTAGGCCGTAAACTGCAACTTTATGCTCAGGTAGTTAAGGCTAAAGAATATTTAGCCTATGACCCTTATAAGGGTCGTAGCCGTCTTTGGAAAGGCTCTCGCTTGAAAGCCTGGCGATTAGGCGATAACGGCTATCAGGAAATTAGCCGGGATGGACGTGGCTGGGTCTGGAGCGAAGTTTTACGACGTTGGATAGTTGAAAGTGAGCAATTACTTCGGCTTTTTAACCCTGACGGCACACCCGTTTTGACCAGAGCCGAGCAAGCCGAAGCACGGGTGGAGGAAATCGAAACAATCGCCCAGCAAGAACGTACTCGTTCTGTTCGAGCCGAACTTCGGGCTAGTGAAGCGGAAGCGCAAGCTCAAGCTGATAAGCGAAGGGCAGTAGAGGCAGAAGGGCAAGCTCAAGTCGAAAAACAACGGGTGGCTGCTTTAGAAGCCCGCTTGCGGGAGTTGGAAGCTCGGTTGAAAGAGCCTGAAAAGCCAGAGTAAAAAACTGCTTGTAATTGGTTATAGAACACATAGCGAAGGGGGCTAGTCAAGTTCAACTATATAGGCTATAATAGCAACACATTCATGTTATGGTAACAAAGGTGTCACTCCCGCAAAGCAGCACAAAGCAGGAGACGCAATTTCAGGCTGAGGAGGTAGACGCAATGTCGGCCCTAAAAGACGTTTTGAACAAATTCAAAGCTGCCGGTGTAGATTTGGCGGCAATTGTCAGCATTGATGGAATGCAAATCGAAAGTTACAGTCGGGGCAATATTGATGTGGACGAAGTTTGCGCGGTTGCCACTCATGGCTTGAAACTTTCCGAAGCTTTGGGTATGGAATTGCAACGCGGCCAGCCTCGACAGGCAATGCTGGAATACGAAGGCGGGGCAATTTTGATGGAGCCTTTGAACGAAGACGCAATGATATTGGTAGTGTCGCCCGACCCTAGCAGTATGGGACGAATTCGCTACATTAGCAAAAAATACCGTCAGGAATTGATGCAAGCGTTGAACGGAAACGGGGCTTAGGTTAAAAATTACTAATTCCTATTGACTCCTTGTAATTTGGAGCTTATATTGTATAATTAGCTTGCAGTAGCAGTGACCTTTTGCTGACAACAGTTTTCTAAACTTTGCCAGCCTTTCCGGGTGGTACTGAGGCAAGCTTCAAATAGAGCAGCAAAGTAATTCAGTAGTTCAAGCGAAATTGTTTTTTTTATCTGTCGAGCCACTGATATGTGGAACACGTCGCAGCCATGAACTAATCCCGTCGGTCTGCCGGGATAGGAGGATAGCTAGTATGGACCCTCAGTTGACCAGTCTGGTCGTTTCGTCGTCTGAGACAGTACATATTGAGGATACCCTGGAACGACTGGTTGCCGAAACCGGGGCCAATTATTCCATGCTCTTGGATAAAAGCGGTCAGGTAATTGCAGCGTCAGGCGATACTGACCGTCAAGATATTACTGCACTAGGAGCGTTGCTGGCCGGTACCTTTGCCAGCAGCCGTGAAGTAGCCCGCTTGCTTAAAGAAAAAGACTTTAGAGTTCTTTTTCAGCAAGGGGTACGCGAAAATATTTTTACCGAATTAATCTCCGAACAGTGGATGCTGGTAGTAATGTTCGACAAGCGCACGCATATTGGCCTGGTGAAGGTTTTGAGCAAACGCGCTACTGATGAACTTGCTTCGATTCTGGTACGGGTCAAGCTGGAAAGCCGAGCCAAAGACCAGATTATTAGCACTAACTTCCGCACCAGCGTGGAAGATACTATTGATTTACTATTCAGAGATTAGTTACCAGAACTGGCGGTGAGTAAATATGGCTCTGATTAACGTTGCAGCCCGTGAAATCCATTGTAAAATCGTCTACTACGGGCCGGGGTTGTGCGGTAAGACTACTAATCTAAAATACATCCATTCTGCCGTGCCGGGTCACGCTAAGGGCGATTTGCTTTCAATCGCTACTGAAACCGAGCGCACACTTTTCTTTGACTTTTTGCCGCTTGATTTGGGTCAGGTACATGGTTTCCAGACCCGTTTCCACCTTTATACTGTTCCCGGTCAGGTACTTTATGAACGTACTCGCGTAGCTGTTTTGAACGGGGCGGATGGCGTTGTATTTGTGGCTGATAGCCAACAAAATAAATTGCGGGAAAATATTATTAGTTTGCAAGAGCTGGCCCGTAACATTCAGGCCGAAGGCAAAAAGTTTTTGGAGTTTCCGCTAGTTTTGCAATATAACAAGCGCGATGTCCCAAATGCCTTGCCTCTGGAACAAATGGATCATTACCTCAATTCTTCGATTAAGGTGCCGCGCTATGAAGCTGTAGCCAGTCGGGGGATAGGCGTTTTTGATACGCTAAAGGCAATTAGCAAGCTCGTAATTAGCAAACTCTAATTTAGTATTATAGCAATCGTCTTAAATTGTTCGTTCGTAGCTGACGACTAAAGCCAGTTTTGGCATCAAGTGGGGGCATTCGATGGCTCTGAACGGCCCGCTTCAAGAATTTCCTTTAAACGACATAATCTCTCTGGTTGAACTCGGCAAGCAAACCGGCGCGGCTGAAATAAAAAGCGTAATGAATGGCCGCCCGGTAACAGGTCGAATCTATTTCCGCAGCGGAAGTGCGGTTCATGCTGAGTTAGCTGATTTGCCCGCCGAAGAAGCCCTTCTGACTATGTTTACTTTTAATGAAGGCCAATTCGAGTTTTTGGCCGGTGAAGCTCCCAGCCGTGAAGAAATTAAGCGCAGTAATGCCAGCCTGATTATGATGGGCATTAACCGGGGCGACGAATACAAGAAGATTAAAGAAATTGTTCCCAGCACTGATTTAATCCCTTTGATGGTCGATAATCTTAATGCTCCACAAGTTAATTTGACCCCGGATGAATGGAAAGTGCTAACAGCAATTAATGGCAAGGATAATATTGAGGATATAGCCCGGATGACACGTCTGGGTGATTTTCGGACTCGCAAGGCAGTTGCTCACCTGCTCGAACAGGGCGTAGTTGAAAAGAAACAGCGCAATATAAAATATATTCTCTACGCCGAACTTGATACCCTTGCTACTACTCATTTGGGTAATGCCGCCAAGAATTTGCTTGACCAGGCTTACCAACGCGCACGAGTTAGAATTGATGACGATATTGCTTACGAGCAAGCTCTGGAAGTAGTCGCAATGTTCCAGAAGTTAGCCGGGATGCTTATGGGGCCTAGCCGCGCTAAATCGGTAGCCGAACAAATGGCTGACCGAGTACGGGTTGTTTACGAACGATAGCCAACAATTTTATTTTAAAGTTTGAAAGATTTGAGGCTAGGAGGAAACAAAGCTTATGCGGAGGAAACGCTGGTTGTTGGGGCTGTGCGCCTTTGCGATGTCGGTGCTACTGGCTGCCTGCGGTGAACAGACTCCCGATGGCAATTATAATCGGTTGTTGATTTACGAAGTTTACACTGGTTCTGCGACGGGTGGCTTGCAGTGGGTCGAACTTTATAATAATACCAATGCTGATATTAACCTGAGTGGTTACAAACTGGTTAGCAGCAAAGGCGAATTAGCCTTGAGCGGTAAAGTCGCTACCCGGCCTGATAGCACCAAGCCCGGTGGCCGTTTTGTAGTCGCTACCTCTGCTGCGCCCCTTATAACCCAGGCTTATAATCAGCAGGTTGAGGCTACCGGCAATACTGATACACCTAAATTACCGCCTTCCCGTTTTCAGGAAGACAAGAATCTGATGGGCAAGCTCGACCCCGATAACGAGGTACTGGTTCTCAAAAGCGGAAACGACCTGATTGACCAGGTGGGCTGGGGTAACGTCGCGGCGAATGTTAAAACTCGATTGAGTATTAGTAACGATATAAACCTGAATCAATCTTCCCCCAAAGGTGACAA
>JBBQGP010000183.1:0-10840 GCA_038323095.1 Chloroflexia bacterium
AGGGTCGCAGGTAAGGGCCGCTTCTCCAACTACCTCCGGCAAAGAAGAAGTGTTGGAAGTAACGACAGGCGTGCCACAGGCCATCGCTTCCAAAGGTGGCAAACCAAACCCCTCGTATAAAGAAGGGAATACGAATACTTCTGCCGCGCTGTAAAGCATTGGTAAATCAATTTCGTCCAGATAACCCGTAAAAATAACCGAATTTTCCAGCTTTAGCCGCTCGAAGGTCTGGTCAATTTCGCTGGTTTGCCATTGGCGTTTGCCACCGATTACCAATTTCAAGTCGGCAAAGTTATTGTGATGGCGCAGCAAGGCAAAAGCTTCAAACAAGCGGGCGATATTCTTGCGGGCATTGATGCCGCCAACATACAGCAAATAGGGCGACTTGATATTATATTTTTCCAGCACGTCGTTTCGCGCCGGACAATCTGGCAAAGGCTTGAATGCGCTGCTAACTGCCGGAAAACCTACTTTAATCTTGCTGGCGGGTAAATTCAGATAATTTTGCAAATCCAGAGCCGAATTTTGGCTATCGGTTAGCACCATTTCGGCTTGTTTTGCGGCACGCGGCAACATCCAGCGATACCGCCAGTTGTCCAGGTGATTATGCTTTTGGGGGTAGATGTAAGCAAAAGCATCGTGAATGGTCACAACTCGTTTGGTCTTGCCAAAAAAACCAAAGAAAGGGGCAATCCCGTTTGGGTCGTGAATTAAATCCAGGTGGTAACGCCGCGCCGCCAGAGCCAAAGCCGGATTCCCCAGTGTCATCAGGGCCGGAAGCAAGCGGCAACTTGCCAGATTGTGATGCTCAAACTCGCCCCATAAACTGTGCTTATCTTCCTTTTCAGTGGTTAGCAACACAATTTCGGGAGCATCGGGCAAAGCTTTCAAGGCTCTCAAAAGCTCAATGCTGTAGCGGCCAATGCCAGTTGGGGCGCGGTCTAGCCCATAAGTTAAAAATCCAATACGCTTTTTTTTATTGCTGATACGGAGTCTGTGGGCGCAACCGATAAAGTTGAGCCGAACCAGTATCATAAACTTGCAGCGCATCCGGCGGCAAGGGCAAAGCCTGTTGCAAACGTGGTACTCGCATCCGGGTTATGTCGGTTATTAGCAAGGTTCGCGTACCAGGCCGGAATTCAAAGGCCGCTATCCGATTATTACCCGTCGAATATTGCTTTACGGTCACAAAGGCCGCTCTTAACCGCTCATCAAAATCTGTCCAGATTTCCGAATTTTTCAGATGATTATCGCTCCAGATTAAAGCGGAAACTTCTTGCGGCTGGTAGAACGTCCATTTATTGCTCAAGGCTGGCTCGTTAGTCGCTTTTAGCACCGAAAGAATGGCGAAACAAAAGACTACTGCGGTAAGCCCCAGTTGAAGCGGCCTGACATACCAGTGCGGGCGAGGTTTCCAGTTAGCTACCGCCGAAGCCACTAACGCTACCCCCATAATTGAAATCGAGGGGAAAATACGTACCTGTAAATTGCCGATGTAGCCACTGGCATCCGAAACTACCGAAGCTGCCCCTTGCATGGCAAATGCGGTGTAAAGCAGCCACAACAGCCAGGCCGATATAGTTGGCGGATTTTGTTTGCGGAAAAACCAATTCCAGCCGCGTCCAGCCCAGATTAAAAACGAAGCTCCTAAAATAATCCAGTTAGCAATGCTCAAGGCGAAATAAACCGGGAGGCTAATCCAGCCGCTCAACAATTGATTGTAAGAAGTGGCCGAAGGTTGCTGCACATCCAGAAATAAAGCCGCTACCCGTTCCCAAATAGTTTTAAGAATAACAAATTCGTTTCGGGCCGGAGTATAGGAATAGAAGGTAAACACGAAAACCAGCCCAAGCGAAATAATTGTTACATAAGTCAGGCGTTGGTAGGTTTGAGCTTCTCGCAGACGCAAGCTTGGCTTGAAGCGGCTGAGTACCAGCCCCAGTATCAAGGCGATTGCCACTGCAAAGATAAAGGAATTGCTGATAAGATTGTTACTGGCAATCATGGCAAAAGTTGTCAGGTAAAACAGCACGACATAGGTTGCCAGTTGCCAGGGTCGCTGGCGATACTTGAAGCTGCGTACCAGCCAGTACAAGGCCAAAAGCAGCAAGGCGCGGGTAAACTTTTCGTGGCTACTCCGCAAAACTACAAACAGGAATTCCGGCTGGGTAAATAGCAGGAAGCTGGCAATAGTTGCGCCGCGTGCGCTCCCGGTCAATTCCCGGTAAACCAGCCAGGCCGGAAGTACCGTCAGGGGCGCGAGCATCGGATAAATTATTTGTTGCAGAGTTGGTATATCCAGCCCGGTAATTGCTACTATATAAGCCGAAATAGACTGAAAAGCGAACCCGTTGGGGTAAATATCGCTGTTTTCAGGGATAAGACGGCCCTGCTGCATAATCGCGGCAGTATACTGGGCAAAGTTGGAAGAATCGGTTTCGGCCCAGTTACCCTGATAGCGCAACACAAAGTAAGCCGCCACGAAAATTGTAAACAACAATGGCCCGCCCCATAACCACCACTCTACCGGGCGATTTCTCAAACTAAAGTTAGAACTTATCTGCATCGTCAAATTGCTCCATCCGGGCTAAACGCCATTGCTTGAATACAACCAGGCCGACAATTCCCACAAATATAACCATTGCCGCCAACGCCAGCCCCAACGCAGTGGTTATGCTACTGACCGAGAGTACCGCCGGTAAAGTTGTTTCTTTAAGCGGCGCGATTTGTACTTCTATTGGGGCTAAAACGGTGGTCTGACCATCACTCATCTTTAATTTGGGTGTAAATGTCCATTGCCCGTCAAGCGGCGGTTGCCACTGGATATTGGTAGTTAAAGATTGGCGGGCGGGCAAGCTTACCGTTTTGGTGACTATCAGGCTTTCCTCGCTGCCAATTGGTTTGGCCCATAGTTCCAAAGTGGCCTGTTTAATATCCTGTTGGCCGTTGTTACGTAACATTAGTGGCAAAGTAGTTTGTTCCAGTTGCCGTAACCCGTTTACAGGCAATAAGGCAACGGGCTGGGCCGGAGTTAGCGGTTCTAGTTGAAATTTGTCGCCACTGAAAGTAACTGCATAATCGCCCGTCCCCAGTTTCTCCAGACCAGAAAAATTTGTCCCTTGCTTCTGAAAATTCGCGCCCAGCTTCAGCACGAAGCGGAAACCCTCGCTGGTGGTTCGCATATCTTCAATTCGGGCATCCCCTAACCGGGCGGTTTCCCCCGAAAAAGCGTCCAGCCAGCCAGCTAAATTATTCTGGTCGCGCTTTTGGTTGGTGTAAGGCGCGAGTTGGTCGCGGGATTTTTGCCAGCTTGCCTTATCGGTGGGCGGCAAGGTTTCAAACAAGCTTTGCCCGGCGTTGCTTTTCTGAATAGTTACTCCCGTCGGGCCAGAATAAATCAAGTAATTGTTTAGCTGGTACAAAGCCTGCTCGATTTCGCCGTTAGGAAGTTGGGCAGGCGCGTTTTTGGCTGCGGGAATTTCCGGCAAGCGTTCGACTGTCCAGCTATTTAGATAATTGCCGCCGTTCAAATTTTGCAGCCTTAGCACCCGGTTTGCATCCAGCCGCCACAACCCACCTTCTGCACCCAGCAAGTGCAAGCGATTATCTACCGGGCTAAAATAAAGTTTGGGAGCAGCTTCGCCCCTGTAGCGGTATTCACCGCGCAGCCCATTTTTTATATCGGCAAACCCGCTCAAATCAGGTTGGTCTTGCCAGCCGAACAAATAAGTTACCCCAAAACTACGCGGTGTCCAGTCATAAATACCTTCGCTAGATGTATAGGCAGTTTCAGGGCTGACAAAAGTAGCGGCAGGCCAGCTTTTGCTGATAGCCCAATTCGGGTATTCCTCATAGCTCGGCGCGTCTACTCGAAATGCTCCGCCCGCCACCGTAGTATTGCCCGTGTACGGTTGAAAGCCCAATAGCTCTACCTTGTAATCCCAATTCCCGTCTCCTACCGCATTGCGCCAGGAATAGCGAATAGTTTCAAAATCGCGAGGGGCAGTTCGACCCCGCATTGAAGCATCTAACAGGCTAGACCATTGGTCATTTGCTGGATAGCGTTCGGTACGCATAACTAAATTGGGATAGCCCTGCCCTGCTCCCGATAAATCGTAAAAAGCAAAGGGCGTTTCAAAATTGGGGTGATTCAATTCGCCCGCTTTCATCTGGTCGAGCGCATAAAAAGAGTAGCTGCAATTCTGGTTGCGAACCGTTACCAGTTCCGAAAAATGGCTGATTAACCCTTTGTTCCAGTCCACCACAATTGGCGGCAGCAAAGTACCGACGGGTTGCTCGTAGCCGCCATTTTCGGCTACAAAAGGCCATTCCGGGGTAATTCCTTGTTCGATTTTGGTTGGGCTGCTGCATTTGCGCTCGGCGTAATTGGTATGGTAATAACCCCGCGACCCAAAAGGCGGGGTTAGCGTGCGCCAATCCCATTTGGGTAATCCCTCGCCTTGCGGGTCGCGTACCTGAATACTAACCGCTTCGTCTCCATATTTAACTGCCGAAGCCCAGCCCTGCAAGCCAAATTTTGGGTCATAGCCCGCGCCCCACATCCCGTACATTGGGGCATTCAGCTTAATATCCAGATTGTAATTAACCAGCTTGTCGTGTTTCCACCAGCCGCCCAGAGCCTTAATTACAATCGCCGGAGCATAGGGAGTATCTACCTGTACCCGGTTATTCTCAATTTTGACGGTAACGTTGTCGCGACCCGGCTGGGGCTGGTACACCTCGGCCTTTGCTTCACTCGCTCTGTCCGTCTTGCTCAGGCGCACGACCAGCGTCGGGTAATCCACCCCGCGCCCCGCCACATAATATAGCAGCACGCCCTGCCCCTTCGCCCCGCCCGACAACTCCGCCAGACTTGCCCCCGACTCGCTAATATAGCGGATCTGCACCTGAACCTTATCGGTTTGGGCCTCGACCTGCGACTGTCCGGCACTGATTAGCCACGCAGAAAGCAAAAATGTTAGTAAAATTTTCCAGAACTTCATTAGTAAAACCTTAATTGAGTTTAAGCTTGATAAATGAGCGCGGCCCATACGCAATAATTAAAGCCGCTATTAGATTGACGATTGACACCAGTGCCAGTTTCACAAATTCAAATAGTACGTTTGACTGCTCGGGCAATAATATTTGAGACAGCCCTGCAATTCCAAATACTACTCCCGTAGTAAGAGCCAATCGCTTGATACGTAGCTGGTAAAAAGGTAGCTTGGCCGTGAAATAAAGCGAAACCACAAAGCCAACTCCGGCAGCTACCGAATGAGCCAGTGCGAAATTTTGCAAAGAGTTCTGACCGCTTGCCAGAGCGAGTCCCCCTGTTACAAACAAGGTAAGCATTTGGGATAATGCTCCGGCCAATGCACCCCGGAAAGCTTCGTGACCAAGCATATTAACGCTTAACAATTGACTTAGCGTTGAAAAAATTACCGCCGGAGCAAGCCATTCCAAAACCGAGGCGGCAAAAGCATATTTGGTTGAAAATAGAAAAGTGATAGTAAAATGGGAATGGGTGAAAAGTACCGAGGCGATTGCTACCGCACCCGCCATACAAATTCGGTAAAATCCATCAAACCAGTCGGCGGCTTCCTGAAAACTGCCCCGCGCTACCAGACTACAAAGTTTGGGATGAAATAACACAGTTAATACCAGTGTCAGAGCGGTAGCAGGAAACGAAATCAAGCTGAACGACAAGGCAAAGGCGGAAGTTTCTACAAATCGCCCGCTTGAGCCAAGTACCATTGCTCCATACATTCCAAAAGAAGCCAATGCCAGAGTAACTATATAAACCCGGCCTGCCACTAACATATTAGCTAGAAGATTACGGGGTGTGACCAGTAAATGCTTTGGCTTCAGGCTTACAATGGCGGGTACGCGACTGACCGCTACCAGGAAGGTTATTAAGTATGAACTGCCGGCCAGTAGATAAACGCTACCCGGCTCGTTTACCTGTAATATTAATATCCCTATCAGGTAAACCAGAGCGGGCAGAACTTGTAATACGGTTGCCAACAATACAAATTTACCACCCTGCAAAATCCCAACCGTAAAACCATTGAGCAATACCAGCGCACCTATTCCAATTCCCAGAGCAATAATAGTTTGTCCGGCAGCGAAAGTTATCAGCGCAATCAATAAAAACAAACCAAGACTTAACAAACGCAAAGCCAGCAATTGTCCGACTTCTTGCGCCAAAATTGTTGGTTGTTCCAGCGAAACATAGCGTGAAGTAACCGCTACAACCTGAGTGGTCAGGCCCATGCTACCCAGCAGGATAACCAGTCCCAGAATACTAAAAAAGAATGCCACCTGCCCATACCCGGCAGTTGGCAGCAAGCGGGCCAGCACCAGCCCTACCAGTGCAGTACTGATAGGGGCAATTGCCCCACAAATCCAGACGAATACGGTTTTCCATGACTTTAAGACGCGCTGCGAACCAGACTTAACCATTAATTCAGGTTGCACTACAGCTATATTTTTTTGTTCGGAAGGGCTAGACGTTTGCAAAACGAACTCTTTCTGATTACTCTTTATTTGTCTTGTCAAGCTGACAAATAAACATATACTGGTAATAGCGGCGTTTACCCGGTAGATAATACAAGGCTCGGTCAATTATTCCTACAGGTGGTGTTCGATAAGAGTTTTTACAGGTTGGTACACTGATATTGGCATATTTGCCAAATAACCTTCATCAATTACCCTTTGTACAATTTTCGACCAAGTCAGGCTTTTCCTAACGTATTCCTGTGCAAACTCGCGCATTTGGCGCAACACTTCTGGATTTTTAGCAATGTCTTCCAAAATTTGACCTAAACACTCAAAATCGCCCATCTCAAACAAGTATCCATTTTGACCGGCAGTAATATGGTCTCTCGCTCCCGCAATATTTGAGCCGATTACGGGTGAACCACAAATCATGGCTTCAGTTATTACCCGCCCAAAGCCTTCGGTATAGCTGGGTAGCAAAACTGCATCAGCGGCAGAATACCAGACAGGTAATTCAGTCTGATCAACCCAATTGTCCAGTTTTACAATATCGGCCAGATTATGTTGACTAATCAAACTGGCAATTTCGGTAGTTTGTGGCCCATTTCCGAAAATCTGAAGCTTAACCTTACCTTCACGTAATACCTGTTGTGACTTACTAATAGTTTGGACTGTTTCAACAATAGCTTTTTCCTGTGACAGCCGCCCTACATAAAGCAAAAGAATTTCGTCTGAATTGATACCCAATTTAGTTTTAGCATCGCGCACTGCATAAAAACGCTGGTGATTAATGCCATAAGGAATCATTGGAGTAAGGTAAGCCGGGCTGCCCAAATCTTCCCAAGCTTCCTTCATTTCCTGGCTGGTTGCTACAATAACTGTACCTGTGGTAGCCGTAACATGAGCAGCCCATTTCAAGCATTGGGTGAAAAAAAAGCTGAAAGGATTGCCTCGACGGGCGCGTAAGCGATGGTAGATGTTACCTGGTACCGTCATTACTCTTATGTTTGGACGGGTAGGGGAGAAAGAATAGCGTCTTTGATAGAATTGCTGGTAAGCCTTGCCCGCAAAATTCGACAAAAGCTTTCTACTTTTAGACGGATAAAGTGAGTTATAGATTGCTGTAGACAAATACTCCGGTGCGTGGATAACATCAGGGTTAAGCCGGAAAGCTATATCAGCCATGCGCTTGCAAATCCACATATGCCCAATAAACCAACGATAACCCATCGGCGGTACTTCAATCGAATGTACTTTTACACGCTGGTCAGGTGCAAGCTGCTGTGTATAGGGTGCAACTACATGAACTTCGTGACCCAAATCAATCATTTCACTTGCCATATCCCAGACAATATCAGAAAGACCATTTCGTCCTGGTTTTGTAAGGTCTAAAACATAATCCAGAAAAACAATGCGGAGGTTGGTTTGCATAATAAATTCTCTTTTACTAAAATGTAAATAATTACCCCTACTGATTTAGAAGGCCGATTTTGAGTTAACTCGAACTAACTCAGAACTTTCTACAAACTTACCCTGTAACAATGGTAAATAAACTTTTTGAACTATTTGCTCGGCAACTGTCGCCCAATTCAAACTATTTACATAGGTTTTAGCCCGTTCCGCATTTAACTGAGCTATACCAGGATTATCCAAAACCTCGATTACTGCATTTGCTAAGGCTTCTGGCTGACGAGGCGGTACGAGCCAACCAGTTTCACCCGGTTCAATATGGTCAGTAATCCCGCCAATTGCTGAACCGATAAAAGGTGCGCCACAAGACATTGCCTGTAGCATTACACGTGGAGTTCCACCGCTAGTACCGGGAAAAACCATTGCCTCAGTTGCGGAATAAAATGCTGGTAGTTCGTCCAGCTTAACCCAACCATACCAGTTAAGTGCCTGTTCAACTTTCAATCGGTTTGCTATCCGATGTAACTCCTCCTCAAATTTTCCTTTTCCCACAATATGAAGACGAACGTTGGGATACACTTTGAGAATAGCAGGCATTGCCTCTAAAAGATATTGCGCCCCCGTTTCTACTGATAGTCGGGCAGTAAACAACAAATGCTTTTCCTGACCAGACCAACCCAACTGCTTTCGGGCATTAGCTACCGGGGTAAAACCTTCCAGATTTACGCCCAGAGGGATACGGGCAATTTTATTTTCATTAGTGCCAGTGCGCTTCCACCAACGTCCCATTTCTGCACTTGTAGCGATTACTGCTCCGCATTTTACAGCAGTGTTATGCGCGGCAACTTTGAAAAACTGGGTAGTCACAAAATCATAAGGGTTTCCGTTAGCAATACGTTCATAAATATTCCCGGGTTCAGTCAGAACCACTGGCGTTTGATTTTGTAGCTGACAAAGCAAGGCCGTTGATAAATACTCCGGGGCGTGAAAAACATCAAATGGGCCAAATTGCTGCAAAACTTTAATTGCTTTCCCTACAATCAAAATATGGCCGATGATATTTCGATAACCAATAAAAGGCAGTTCAAAAGAATGAACCTTAACTTTAGAATTTGGAAAAATAGAGCCAATATATGGTCCGGCAATGTGTACTTCGTGGCCCTGTTCGGCCAGTGGCCCCGCTAAACTCCAGACTACTTCACTTAGACCGTCTGTACCTATCGGTAATTGCCTGTTAAAAACGTAATCTACAAAACCTATTTTCATTATTTCTGCTCTTGTATAGACTGTAGTTAAATTAATTTGTATTACCACATTGTGCGACGTTTACTATTCAATAAATCCAGCGTAGGAGAAGCCCAAACCGCAAAATCGAGTAGGGTCAAGGGAATAAGGCTGGCGATTAACTTTATCGAAACTTTGCGCTGATACAAGTGGGCGGTAAAAGCGGCATAACGTACTTTGGAGCAAACCGCGTACATTACCAGTAGCGACCAGGGTAGCAGCAATTTTCGACCCGCAAGCGGCGCAATTAATGGAACTAAAGTCATAAACGTGCCTACCGCCACTGTTTTGACTGTGGCCTGGACATCCTGTTTTGCACCGTACTGCCGCCCGTAAATCAACAAATTCCTGAGCCAGCGCGATTGCTTCTTACGATAAACTTCGAGATTTTCGGGAAATTCCGAAGCTATAACACTATTGCTGGCGTGGCGGAGCTTTACCCCTGCTGCCAATAATCGACGGGCAAGCTGGTAATCTGTGCCAGTGTGAGCCACAAAGTCCAGTCCGCCGCTTTGTTCCAGCACTTGCCGAGTAATTGCCGCATTACGCCCCAAAAGACCCTGCACATAATCAGAGCTAATTGCGTTTGAAACTGTATCAGCCGCCCAGATATAGGCCGGGAAGAGTTTGTCCAGTTGTTCATTCAAAGGCCGGGAACTGCCAGTAGTAACTTGTTCGCCTTCGTTTATAATGGGGGCAAGCATATGGAGCAAGGCTTGCTCGTCAAAGAGGCAATCGGCATCGGTCAGGTAAATAATCTCGCCCAAAGCCAGTTCATAGCAACGGGCCAGCGCGTGCTGCTTGCCTTCGCCGGGATATTGTTCCAAAACTTGAATTTTATCGCTGGCGAATTGTTTCGCTTTCTGGAAAGTATCGTTTGACCCGCCCGCGCAAAGAATAAGCTCAATATCAGGGTAATTCAGGGCCAGAAAAGAGTTAATATGAGCTGTGATGCGTTGGCTTTCGTTCCAGGCCGCCACCAGTACGCTAACTTTAGGGGTGCGGTTCAAAACGGGTTGTGCCGGACGTTGCTGGCATAGCTGGCGAACCAGTTGCTTGTCACGCTGCCATAGTTGCCAGTTCCGCGCCCCCACCAGGGCCGTACCCAAAAGCAAAAGCTGCCCACTGTGCCGGTTCAAAATCTGATTCGTAGTGCGAAATAATTTCATCATCGTAGCCAGAACTCCGGGTTTGCGACGTTAGCCCAGGTTTCACCCTTGAGCCATTGATAACACAGTTTGTGATTGGAAAGATAGCTAATCTCAAGCTTTTCGGCAGTCTCTACCAGCCGCATTTTGTGACCCTGAAAGATACATTCAGTTTCAAACTGGCTGGTCTGGGTTTGAACCTCTGGCAAAGGAGCTTTGCTAACTTGCGTAGCCAGATAGCGAAAGGCTTTGTCACACCAGCCCACCACGTGCAGTACATCGCGTACATCCGGCAAGGCTGCTAATTTGCCGCCCGCTTGCCCTGCAAACCCTGTAGCGGTTTGGATACCGCCGGAAACATCTTGCCCCTTGAGTAGCCGCTCCAGAATTTCGCTGGTAAAGTCCTCCGCTTCAAAGCCATAAGGCTTTAGCTCGGCAGCCGCCCGCAGTACGTCTCCCAGCGCGGCTATCCAGGCCGGGTTACTGTTCTCGCTTCTGTC
>JBBQGP010000184.1:0-10818 GCA_038323095.1 Chloroflexia bacterium
TCCTTTGCGGTAAAATTGTTCATGTTGATAGTTCTAACTTTGTTACTTACCTGCTTTATTATAACAAATTTTTTGAATTAAACCTAGAATTTTCTTGTTATTAATAAACAACTCAATCTCTAACCACTAACCACTAACCACTCAAAAACAATAGGTCTAATGACCGTTGTCCGAGTTTGTCGATTATGTTAATATTAAGCTGAACAGGCAATGGCTGGATAAAGTAAAAACAGGCAAGGCAATGTCATTTCAAGCAGGAAACAATGAAGGGGTAAATTCAATAATCGCCGGAGTAGGCCGGGAACGTAGCCCTGAATTAAAAACAATCGGGCAGCAACGTTACCGGGTAATCGGTTTGGCGGGACGGGGCGGAATGAGCGTAGTTTATCATGCTTACGATACCGCCAATGACCGCGATGTCGCAATTAAAGTGCTTTCGCTGGATTTGGTCGGTGAAGAAAGCTTTTTGGCCCGTTTTCGGCGCGAAAGCGAACTAATGCGAGATTTGAACCATCCCCATATTTTGAAGGCTTATGACTACGGCCAGGACGAGACGCTTGTTTATCTGGTAATGAGTTATTACGGTGGCGGTTCGCTCAAAGACCGCCTTAAAGAAACTACGTCGCCTTTGCCGCTTGCTCTTGCTACAATTGCCGAATATCTTTCGCAAATCGCTAGTGGTTTGGATTATGCCCATTCGCGCGGCATTATCCATCGCGATATAAAACCTTCTAATATTTTGGTTCACCACGCCAGCGAAAATTTGGTATTATCAGATTTTGGGATTGCCAAAGCTCTTTCCAACGCCAGCCTTTCGCGTACCGGCACAATTATGGGTACGCCTTTGTATATGGCTCCCGAACAATTTTTGGCAGGTGGCGACCAGCGTTCCGATATTTACGCGCTGGGCATTGTGCTATACCAAATGCTAACCCGACAAGTGCCTTTCAGGGGGGAAGCCATCGGTTTCAAGCATATGACCGAACCTGTTCCGTCGCTGGCTTCGCTTGGCTTTGATTACGATAGCCGGATTGAGGCTGTTTTGCAAAAAGCCTTAGCCAAACAACCCGAAGACCGCTTCCAGCAGGCTCAGGCTTTGGCCGAAGCTTTCAAGGCCGCTATTCAAGAACCGTCCAGCGATAGCCTGAATAATAAATTACATCTGGAAAATTTGTTAGCCCACCTTGAGGCCGAAAACGCGGCAGAAACCAGCCTTACTTCCCGGCTTGACGGCAAGCCTCAAGATGAAGCTTTGCCGGGACAAGACTCGCTTTCGGCGGTGGCAATTATGAATTCGTTGCCGCCAGTTTTGTCTGAAGCTACTATTCCGGCTGCGCCAGTTCTGCCCGAAGCTACTATTCCGGCTGCGCCAATTTCTAGCCTGAACTCGCCTCTTGACCAGGTTCACCGAATTCATCTGCCTGCCAAATCCAGCGAAAAGGCTGCCGTCGTGCCGGTAAATGTTCGTCCTTACGTTGCGCCGCCTCAAACCGCGCGACCCAAAGTAGCTAATCCACCTTATATTCCGCCAGCCGCTCAAACCAAAGTGACCTCAAAAAGACCCCGCAACTTGCGGCCATTGCTCGGCTTGCTGGCCGGACTAATTTTGGCTTTAACATTGGGTGGGGCGGCTCTCCTTTTCTTCGTAAATTATGACAAAACTTCTTTACAACTTTCGCCAACTTCCCAAACCAGCCCATCCGCCCGGCTAACTACCGCCCCTGCTGGATTAACTACCCGGTCAGCTACCGCTACCCTTGCCCCCGCCGGTTCAATCACTCCAAAAGCTGGAGGAAGCCCGCGCAGCTTGAAAGTAGTTTTTACCTCGCAAAGTAATGATGGGGTGCAAAATATTTTCGGCTACGATGTCCAATCCGGCAAGCTGACCCAATTAACCAATACAGGTCGCGATTCATTGCCAGTCTGGTCGCCGGATGGTCAAACAATTGTGTTTCAACGTTTACGAGAAGACCGTTCAGGCTGGGATATTTTCAAAATGAATGCGGCTATCGAGGGTGGCGCGGTCACAAAGCTGGTAGAACGGGCCTACAATCCGGCTTTTGCCAATCAAAGCAGCCGGATTGTTTATGTTTCCGAGCTGGATAAAGAGCTATACACTATCGCCCTCGATAATTCTGCCCCGAACCCACAGCAATTAACTGCGACCAATCGGGCCAAATTTGGGCCAGTTTTTTCAGCCGACGATAGTCGCCTGGCCTTCTCGCAGGACGATGAAAACGGCCTTCGCCAGATTTATATTATGCCATCTAAATCCGGCCAGACCGCCGTTAAAATCACCAAATGTGCCAACCTGAATTGTATCTGGCCGAGCTGGTCGCCGGATAGCAAACAACTTACTTTCAATACTAATGACCCGAAAACCGATTTGCCGGGCGAAATTTGGGTTATTAACGCTGACGGTTCAAACGGACATTCTATCGTAAACCCGGCCAATGGCGGCGGGCGCAACAGTCATCCAATCTGGGTCGCGGATAATCGTAGCAGTAGCGGTTCGAGAATCTATTTTAATAGTGACCGGGGGCCAGCTGAAAACGCCCGAATTTACCTAGCTGAGCCGGACGGTACAAATCAGCAGCTTTACATAAGACATCCGGCTAAAGCTGATAACGACGCTGCCGTTAATGATTTTGGGGTGGCGGTTTTCTTGCCTAAAAATTAGGGCAGGTGCTAAATAATTTTCATCGCTGGGGACGCAGAAGATTAAAAAATTTGAGAAAGGGAGAGAGATGAGCCAAACAATGAATAGCAGGGCTTTGGAAGCTTTGCTGGATGAGTATATGCAAACCTTTTTTGAGGCTAAACCAGAAATAGCTTCTATGCTTGGTCTGCATGAATACGATGGCCGCGTGTCGGATTTAAGAGCATTAGCCTTTTTGGAAAGAGCCGAAACTTTGCGCCAGTTTGAGCAAAAAGTAATGGCCCTTGAGCTTGACCCAACCAACAAGGAAGCTATTTTCGATAAAACTTTGCTCTTACGGACAGTTCGGCAAGAGCTTTTTGAAATCGAGGAAATTCGCGCCCATGAAAACAACCCTATGAGCTACTCCTGGCCTATCGAAGTAGCCAATTATATTAAGCGCGATTATGCGCCTTTGCCGCAGCGGGTTGAGGCTTTAGTCCGGCATCTGGAGCAAATCCCGGCGGTTTTAGGTCATGCCCGCGCTAATCTGGAAGTGGCTTTGCCCAAAGTTACGCTCGAAACCGCCATTGATATGTTTGAGGGCATGACCACTTATATAGAAAAAGACGTAACCGATGAGGTAATCAAAGTCGAAGATACCACTTTGCTTGACCGCTTCAAAGCGGCCCGTGATTTGGCGATTTTGGGGATAAAAGAATTTAGCAATTTCCTGAAAACCCGCCTGCCACAAGCTCATATGAACTTTGCGATTGGCGAAGAAAAATATCGTCGGATGCTACTGTTTGGGGAAATGGTCGATATTTCGCTCGAAAAAGTGCTGGAAGTTGGGGAGCGGAATCTGGCCGAAAACCGCCGCCAGATGGAAGAAATCGCCGCCAAATATCGTCCTGGCGTTTCCATCAAGGAAGTAATCGCCGAAATAGAGCATGACCACCCTAGCTCCGAAATGCTTGTGCCGGAAACTATCGGTCAGCTTGAGGAAATCCGGCAATATTTGATTGATAAGGACATCGTGAGCGTGCCAAGTGAAGTACGCTGCCAGGTGCGCGAATCGCCACCTTTTATGCGCTGGGCTTTTGCCTCAATGGATCCGGCGGGCGCGTTTGAAACCGTCGCTACCGAAGCTTATTACTACTTGACCCCGGTAGAGGCGCACTGGTCGGAGCAGCAAAAAGAGGAGTGGCTAACCAAGTTTAACCGGGCGACCTTGCTGGATGTCAGTATTCACGAGGCTTATCCCGGCCATTATTTGCACTTTTTGCATATTCAAAAGGTAAAAGGTCGCTTCCGGCAATTGGCCTATAGCTATAGTTTTGTGGAAGGCTGGGCGCATTACGCCGAGCAAATGATGCTGGAAGAAAATTTTCATAGCGATGACCCACGCCTGCATCTGGCCCAACTTTCCGAAGCTTTGCTACGCAATTCACGTTATATGGTCAGCCTCAAAATGCACACTCAGGGTATGACGCTGGAAGAAGCGACCCGCTTTATTATGGATAATGCCTTGATGGAGGAAACACCAGCCCTGAGCGAAGCCCGGCGCGGCACGTTCGACCCTGGCTACCTGAATTATACTTTGGGCAAACTTTTGCTCCTAAAATTGCGAGAAGATTACAAAGCTGAAAAAGGGGCAGCTTTTAGCCTGAAAGAATTTCATGATAGAGTATTGGCTTATGGCGCACCGCCTGTGCCGCTTTTACGCCCGCTTATGCTCGAACAGGATAACGGGGCAATACTTTAACCAGAGCAGGTTTCCAATATCGACCAGTTATAAAAATTGCCCCAACTTTGATGCAGGAGGGATTCTCAATCTCACTTTACTCCAAGCCCAAACCTGGAAAGAGTATCCCTCCCGCAGCTGAATCACTATCTCGAAATTTAGATTGTAAAAAAGCGCATTGCAACTGATTAAAAAGAGGTTAATGACAAATTCAAATTAGCTCAAAATACCCATTGCACTCACCTGATTTTTGGTGTACAATCAAATTGCTTGAGGAACATTTGCTGAGTTACACAGGTCAGCCAGTTGATACGGTTTAAGTTTCCTGTTATATGCTAACCTCTTTATCCAGGACTGCCTCCGTAAGCTGCTTATCAAGCAATTTTCCTGCGCTCTTATTGTAATTATTATACCTATCGTACTTATCTTTTTGTGTATTAGGGTTTCCCGGCTTTTCTGGTAGCATATTTCGACGGTTACTCTTATTTGGTTTCCGCCGCATGTTGAAGCAATAGCTATTTTCCTGATATTATGATTATTTTGTAACTTTACTGCTGATTATTTTCCAAACACGATTTATTTGCTCTTTTCTCTGCGTGAGTAGGTATCAAGTGTTTTTGCAACTAACCTGTTAGCTTTACTTTAAAAAAGGAGTTCAGACCGTGAGTGTCGAGAGGCAAGACAAATTTTTGACCTGCAAAGATTGTGGCGAGGATTTTATTTTTACCGTCCGTGAACAAGACTTTTATTTCCAAAAGGGTTTTGAGCATGACCCGGCCCGCTGTGGGCCTTGCCGCAATAACCGTAAGCGTGACCGCAACATGACTGGCAATCCTGGTTTCGCTACCCCTATGAATGTTAATAATAGCCGACCCAGCTACGGGGCAGGAGCGGCCAATTATGCCAATCGAGGTAATTATAACGCCGGCGGCAACGGTGGTGGCAATTATGCCAACCGTGGCAACTATAATGCTGGTAGCAATGGCGGCGGCAACTACGCCAACCGTGGCAACTATAATACTGGCGGCAATGGCGGCGGCAACTATCCGAACCGGGGCGGCTACAATAATTCCAACCCCTATAATAACAATAACGGCGGCAACTTTGGCAGTCGTCCAAACTCCTACAATAACAATAACGGCGGCAATATGAATACCAACAGTGGTAGCTTCTATGGCGGGCAGGGGATGGAGCAGGAACGCAAAATGTACCCGATTACCTGTATGAATTGCGGCATCCAAACCGAAGTACCGTTTGCCCCTCGACAAGGAGTACCAGTTTTCTGTCGTTCATGTTATAATAGTCAAAAGGGCCGCTAGTAGCTGCTTTTTAATAAATACATAGAAAGCGGGGTGATTGGTTAGTGTACGTTTCCCAAGAAGAAGGCGAAGGCTTTGAAGCCTTGTTGCGGCGGTTTAGCCAGAAGGTAAAGCGGGCCGGGGTTTTGAGCGAATACAAGCGCAAACGCTTCTTTGTTTCTAAAGGCGTAGAAAAACGCGAGAAGATGAAGAAAAGCCAGCAGCGTCAGCGTCGCAAGAGCCAGCGCGACTAAAATTATTTTTGAGTTTCAGGTTTTGAAGTTTAGCATAAACTCAAATTAATAACCCGGCTCAGATTTCAAGAGAATTTTGCAAAAGGGTCGACTTGTAGTTCGTAGACCCTTTTTGCATATATTTAAGACTAAATTCCCTCAAATAGTACCTTCATATTCCATAAATAGTTTTGACAAGCTTACAAAAGTATAATATATTAGCTTATGGTAACAGTATAAAACTTCCACCAGGTCAAATTGACTTAAACGAAAAAGTAATCAAGCCTAAAAATGAATATAATAAATCGTCACAACAATGAGCTTTTGGAAGAAATAGCTCAATTAAAAGCCAGAGTAGCTGAACTTGAAAATATTCAACCAGCTTATCGGCAAGTTCAAGAGCAGCGCAATATTTTAGCCGAGCGTGAGCAAGCTATCCGCGCTGAATTTGAGCATGAACGTCAGCAACGTCAGCTTTATAAGAATTGGTTTCAGGCTGTTCACGAAATGACGCTAGATGGTTTTACTATTCTGGGTTGTGTTCGTGACGCTGGTAATAAAGTAGTTGACTACAATTGGCTATACAATAACCCAACTGCTGAAAAATTGATGGGAAAAACACTGGATGACTTAAAAGGTCATACTGTGGTTGAGCTTTACCCAACTTCTATTTCCAGTGGTCTTTTTGATATTTACCAGCAAGTGATGGAAACAGGTCTGCCCTATGAGACTGAGCTTCGTTACAATGGTGAGGGTATTGATGGCTGGTTTCGGAGCGTTACGGTTAGAGTAGAAAATGGCGTAGCTATTTCTTACTCCGATATTACCGAACGCAAATTAGCTCAGGAACAGCTCAATTTTCAGGCTAATGTTTTGTCACAGCTATATGACGCAGTGATAGCGGTTGATAACGAACAACGAATTACTTACTGGAATGGCGGGGCGGAACGGCTTTACCAGTATTCCGCCGAAGAAGTGATAGGGGAGCTTGTTCAGGATGTAACTAAATACGCCTGGGTCAACTCGGAACTTGAAAAGAGCGGAACTTGGCGAGGCGAGGTGTTTCATCACAAAAAAGATGGTACGCGAATTTTTATCGAAGCGGCAATTAGTGTTCTCAAAAACGAGCAAAGCGAAATAATTGGTCTACTGGCAATTAACCGCGATATAACTGCCCGCAAGCAAATTGAACAAGAGTTACGCGATAGTCGTGAGCTTTATCGGAATTTAACCGAAGCTATCCCTCAACTAATCTGGATGACGGATGAAACAGGACAAACCACTTACTTAAATGAACGCTGGTACGAGTATTCCGGGCTAAACGCCGAACAATTAAACGGTCAAAATTGGCCCAACCTGCTATATCCCGATGACCACGCCCTTACCTTCCAAAAATGGGTAGAAGCCTTTAAAGCCGGACAAAACTTTTTGTCTGAATATCGCTTACGGGCCGCCGACGGCAGCTATCGCTGGTTTTTGGTACGGGCCAGGCCCATTCATAATGCTCAAGGCCAAATTACAAATTGGTTTGGCACTTCTACTGATATTAACGACCAAAAGCAAGCACTTGAAACCCAAAAGGAGCTGGATTACCTCAAGGATTTGTTTGTTTCGGTAGCCGGACACGAGCTGCGTAACCCCCTAACTTCCCTCAAGGGCTATGCACAGTTTTTGCGAATGAATTTACTCAAACAAGCCAAAGCATCTCAAACTTCGCTTGATACTGATAAATTCTTGCGCTCGGCTGAACAAATCGTCCGGCAAGCAGACCGTATGGAGGATTTGATTACCCAGCTTTTAGATTTTTCACGAATTCAAAATCAAAAGCTGGAGCTTAATTATTCAAGACAGGCCGATTTAGTGGAATTAGTCAATCAAGTCGTAGAGCAGCAAAGAACCACTCATCCTAATTATTCAATTATTTTTCAGCCGCCTTCTGAACCGATTAAACTTAATTTTGATGTAAACCGATTGGAACAAGTGCTGGATAATTTAATAAGCAATGCCGCTAAATACAGCCCGGAAAATACTGGCATAAAAATTCGAATTGAGTCACCTTCTGCTGAAAAGCCCTGTGAAGTAATTGTTTGGGTGCAAGATGAAGGTTACGGTATTAGTGAGGAGCATCAGGCCCATATCTTTGACCGCTTTTACCGCGAACGTACAAGCGAAACCAAAAAAATTGATGGACTTGGGCTTGGCTTATACGTTAGTAACGAAATAATCCGTCAACATGGCGGGCGAATGTGGCTAACCAGCGAACCGGGCAAGGGCAGCACCTTTTTCTTTGCGCTGCCCCTCGCGAGTGCTGACGACTGAGGACTGAGAGGAAAGTCGGAAGTCGGCGTATAAAGTCAGCGTAACTATCCAGGTGCAGGAGGGATTTCCAATGCCGATTTTATCTAAACCTGTTTTTATGAGGATTGGAAATGCTTCCTAGATTGAGAGTGACGCAGTAGTTAATTTTACCAAGTTTTTGGCTAAGTCAGAGCCAGTTTTACTCTAGCTCCAATTCCTTTCAGCCTTTCAAGCGGCTCATTGGCAAACACCAAACGTACAAAGTCATGACCGTTTGTTTCTCCCCAGCCCTCCATTGCGGTAGCCGCTATCCGTCCTTTCTCGAATAAGAGTATAGACATTTCTGCCCCATTCAAGCCGAGTGGCTTACCATCAATCAAGAGCGACCAGCCTCCTGCCGGACTGATTACGTTTAGCTCGGTTAGCTCATGCAATATCAAGTCTCGCCGCCGCTCCCATTCAGTGACGGCTTTCGCCACGTCTGTGTCTCCCAATTCAAGGCCAATCGCTGCCGCTCCCTGAGCAATACCCACCGGCACTACTACATTGCTCATCGAAACTAAAGCTATATCAGGGATTAGTTCTTCGGGTGCTACAATCCAGCCTACCCGCCAGCCAATCATCCGTAATTCTTTCGAGGCCGCTCCAATAGTAATAGTCCGTTCCACCATACCCGGCAAACTGGCAGGATGCAACACTTTCCGACCATCATATAAAATACGTTCCATCGCTGTATCATAAATCAGCCACAAATTATGGTCACGGGCTACCTCTGCCACTGCTTCCCAATCCGCCAGTTCAAAATAACCACCCGAAGGCATAGAAGGACTCATCAAAAGCAGGGCGCGAGTTTTGGGAGTAACTGCCTGACTTAAAGCCTCCCGGTCAAGTTTCCAGACTCCGTTTGTTTGGACGAACTTTACAAATTTTGGAACGCCTCCGGCAATCCTGACCCGGTTAATTAAACCGGCATAGGTCGGGTCGGTTAAAATGACCTCATCCCCGGTTTCAACCAGGGCCAATAACACATTCAGAATACCCGAAAGACCGCCCGCCGAAATAACCACATTACGTTTGCCCTCATAATTCAGGCCAGATAAGCGGGAAACATGAGCGGCTGCCGCTTCGCGCAAGCGGGTTTGCCCCACAAAAGGTAAATAGCTGTTATTTCTATCTTCAAGAATGGCGGCTCTGGTGGCGGCGATTACATCCGGGTGAGGGGGAATATCAGTATCCAGATTTTCAAGACGCAAAATATCGCTCTGGCCGGAAGCATCGGCCAAATCCCCCATTTTGTCTACGCCGATACCACTCATCCCGCTCAGTCGTTGCGGACGCATAATCCAAAATCTCCTTGCAAACAAGTCGGAAATATAAAGTAGGAAGCCGGAAGTATTACTGTGGGACATTGCTCCGCCAGTGGATGTTCGGCTAAAATCTATTGGCGGAGCAATATTCTACAGAATTACCTCCAACTTGTAATATTCAATCAACATCAATGTAGGAGGGATTTCCAATCCCGATAAAGATGGGTTTGGGTAAAATCGGGATTGGAAATCCCTCCTACACCTGAATAGTTATTCCGACTTTATACTTCCGACTTTCGACTTTCCCCCTAGTCCTCAGCAGTTAAAGAAGTGTCTTCGGTGCTTTCGGCGCGGGCCATTTCTTCGGGCGCGGTCATGCCCATCAAGTGCAAGGTGCGGGCTAAGGCAGTTTTGGCCGCCAGTAACAGGCGCAATCTGGCTTTAGTCAGGGATGGGTCAGATAATTCCGCGTCTTTCGCACCCAAAACCCGGTCTTTCTCGTAAAAGATTTGCAAGGCTTCGGCCAGTCGGTAGGCGTATTGGGGGATGCGGTGGATTTCGTAGGTACGGGCGGCATCCTCGATAACTTCGGGCAAAAGCAACAGTTGCCGAATTAGGGATAATTCGCTGGGCGTACCCAACAAATCCAAATCACCGCCATCCTTGAAATCGGCCTCGTCAATAGCGTAAACCTCTTTGGCCTTGCGGAAAATCGAAGCAATCCGGGCATGGGCGTACTGTACATAAAAAACCGGGTTTTCGCTGCTCTGTTCCAATGCCAAATCCACGTTAAAATCGAACTGGGTATCGGGTGAACGAGCCGCCAGATTATAGCGAATTGGGTCAGGGCCGATTTGCTCCAGCATATCCCGCAAGGGAATAACGTTTCCGTGAGCTTTCTTCATCTTTTTGCCATTAACCATTACCATTTGAACCGTGATAATCGTCAAATCATCCGGGTTAAGGCCAAGTGCAGTCATGGAAGCTTTCATACGTGGAATATGACCCTGATGGTCAGCCCCCCAGATGTTTATCACCTTGCTAAAGTTGCGGGTGGCAAATTTGTTTTTGTGATAGGCAATATCTGAAATAAAATAAGTGGGAATACCGTTCGAGCGAATTAGTACGTTATCTTTTTCCTGACCTAGCGCGGTGGAAACAAACCAGACCGCTCCCTCTTTTTCGGCCACCTGCCCGTTATCCCGGAGTTGCTTGAGGGTGGCCTCGGTTGCGCCATTGGCAAAAAGGCTTTGCTCGCTGAACCACATATCGTACTTGATGCCCAGTTTGTCCAAATCGG
>JBBQGP010000185.1:0-10798 GCA_038323095.1 Chloroflexia bacterium
GTATCGTATTTGCCCTGCTGGAATTCTGGATTAGCCAAAATTTTGAGGTGCAGCGGAATATTATGCTTGATACCTTCGATTTTGAAGTTTTCCAGCGCAACCCGACCCCGTTCAATAGCTTCAGCCCGATTTTCGCCCCAAACGATTAGTTTTGCCAAAAGCGGGTCATAATACGGGGTAATAATATCACCTTCTTCTACCCCGCTATCCAGCCGTACAAATTCGCCGTCAGCTTCGGGCGGACGGAAAACGGTGAGCGGGCCGGGCGCGGGTAAAAACGTAACCGGGTCTTCGGCGTAAATCCGAAATTCGATAGCGTGTCCTTTGGGCTGAATTTGGGATTGTTCCAGATGAATTGGTTCTCCGGCTGCCACCAACAATTGAAGCTGCACCAAATCCAGCCCTAGCGTCATTTCGGTGACAGGATGTTCGACTTGCAAGCGGGTGTTCATCTCCAGAAAATAAAATTCGCCATTCTGCCCGAAAATAAACTCTACCGTTCCGGCGTTACGGTAATTGACGGCGGCGGCGGCATCCAAAGCAGCCTGAGCCATTTTCAAACGCAACTCGTTGTTAGAGCCTAAACCGGGCGCGGGCGATTCTTCTAAAACTTTTTGGTAGCGACGTTGGGCCGAACATTCCCGTTCGTAAAGATGCAGGCCACGCCCCTGAGCATCAAAAAGTACCTGAAATTCAATATGGCGGCCATTTGGTACGTATTTTTCCAGAAAAACCGCGCCACTCCCAAAAGCCCGTTGCGCCCGCCCTTGAGCCGTTTTAAGGGCAGCCTTAAGTTTTTCCGGCGTTTCTACTATGGTCATGCCGATGCCACCCCCGCCCGCGCTGGGCTTGACCAGCACCGGGTAGCCGATTTCTTCCGCCGCTTTGAGGGCCAGTTCGGGGTCTTCTACCGGCTCAGGTGTTCCCGGCGCAATTGGTACGCCCGCTTTTCGCATTAGTTCACGAGCTGGAACTTTTTCGCCCATCGCTGCGATTGCCGCGTTGTCTGGCCCAATAAAAGTAATGCCAAGTTCGGCACAACGCGAAGCAAAAGTTTGATTCTCGGATAAAAAGCCATAGCCGGGATGAATTGCTTCAGCCCCAGTAGAAGTAGCGGCATCCAGCACCGCGTCAATATTCAGGTAAGAAGCGTGCGGTTGAGCCAGACCAATCAAAACTGCTTCATCCGCTTCACGTACAAAGGGCGCGTTCATATCGGCATCACTATGCACTGCTACCGTCGCAATCCCCATTTTTTTGCAAGTGCGAATAATCCGCCGGGCGATTTCACCCCGGTTGGCAATCAAAACTTTTTTGAACAAGAAATCCTCTCCTTTGAGTAGCATCAAATTCGGCTGGCGTTAGCTCAGGAACGCCCGGCAAAAGCAGGACATTCCTTGCAAGCTTGAGTTAAGTCAGAAACTTATTCCAGAATTACCAGCACTTCACCTTCTTGCACTGGCTGATTAGGGTTGACCCGAATTTCCTTGACCGTCCCACTGCGGGGCGCACTGACCGGGATTTCCATTTTCATAGATTCGAGGATAAGCAAATCTTCTTCTTCTTCGACTGCCTGTCCAACTTCTACCAGCACTTGCCATACTGTCCCCGAAATCTGGCTTTTAACCTCAGTCATATTAGCTTTCTCCTAATTTTTGCAATAATTGTTTGAACATTTTGTGACTATTCAGTCAGCTTTAGACCAGAGTTAAAAATTCAATCTCACTGTAACGCATTAACTTTTCAAGCCGATGCCGGGCTTTTACATCCCGGATTGTGCCGGATTTAGAGCGCATAGTTAGCGAATGGGTGTGTACGCCCTGCTCACTATAGCGTACTCCTTCCAAACGCTGACTTTCGGTGATGCCGGTAATCGAGACAAAAACGTTTTCACCTTTAACCAAATCATTGACGTGGTAAGTTTCGTTTAAGGTCAAGCCCATATTCAGGCCGCGTTGTCGCTCGGCGGCATTGCGCGGGTAAAGCCGACATTCCATTTCGCCGCCCAAACACTTAAAAATACAGGCGGTGATTACGGCCTGGTCAGAACCACCAATCCCCATTAGCACATCTACCCCGGTGTTGGGCAAAACCGCCATCATCGCCCCGTAAATATCGCCATCGCTTATCAAGTTAAGTCGCGCTCCGGCCTGACGCACTTGCCGTACAACGCCCTGGTTGCGCGGACGGTCTAGCACCGTAACGGTTACTTCGCTAACTTCGATATGCTTGGCCTGAGCAATATTTTTCAGATTCCATTCGACGGATTGGTCAAGGCTGATTGCTCCTTTTACTTCCGGGCCAACCGCAATTTTGTTCATATAAGAAATTTCCGCCGGATTGCGGTACAAACTGCCTTCTTCGGCCATTGCTACCACCGAAATAGCGTGTGGCAAACCGTGTGAAAGCAAGCGCAAACCATCGATGGGCGCGACTGCTACGTCCATCCGGGGGGGAGTGCCATTACCTACAGTTTGGCCTACGTACAAATAAGGCGTTTCTTCAGGGTCTCTACTTTCACCGATAGCAACTACCCCTTCAACATCGACCCCACGCATAGCCGTTTCCATGGCTTGCGCCCCAATCTGGCGGACTTCCTCGATTGCCCCTCGGCCCATCAACCGCCCGACTGCCAAAGCCGCCGCTTCCGTCACCCGGCTTAATTCCAGCGACAAATTGCGGTCTATTTTTTCCCTCATTCTGCTATACCTCCTGTTGGTTGATTCTTCTGGGTAAGATTGTAGCACACTTTAAATCTCTTTTAACAGTGATTTTACACTTTTAGAATAGATAGTTAGTAGTTTTGCGAGATAATAAGAATACCGAATAAAGCTAAAAAACGCCAAACCAAATTCGGCTTAAATAAATACACTTACAGGTTTTTTCCGGCTAAACCCGGTTTACATAGATGCTTGGAATGGCCGGGAGCGGGATAAGCCCCCGGTCATTGCACGTTCAATAGAACCAGGAGTATGAGATTTCATGAATAATCAGAGTGTTTACAGAAAAAATAATATTTTTGCCCGACTGGGTTTAATGTTAATTGCCTTGCTATTTAGTTTATCGCTGGTAGCCTGTGGTTCGCCCTCTGCTACCACGATTAGCAATAATGCTAACACCACCTCTGCCGCCGCGACTACCGCCGCTTCAACTGCCACTACCGTCGGTAGCACCACTACCAATGCTGCCAGCACCACTAACGCTGCCACTACCAGTAGTGCTGCTGCCGCGACTACGGCTGCGGCGGCCCGCCCCAATACCAGTGCCGACCAAATAGAAAGTAATACCGTGGTTGGCGTAGTGCAGAAGGTTAGCCCTGCTGTAGTAACAATTTACAATAAAACCAGTAGCAGTCCAATCAACCGTAACGTACCGGGTGGCCGCAACGCGGCTCCCACACCTGGTAGCAGTGGCGATGGTTCAAGCAATAACTTCCGCACTCAGGGGATTGGTAGCGGTGTAATTTTCAGCGACCAGGGTTATATTATTACCAATGCTCATGTAGTCGAAGGCGAACAAAGCGTTTCGGTAGCCTATAACAATGGCAAGCAGGTTGTTCCGGCTAAAGTAGTGGGCGTGGATACCACGGGCGATATTGCCGTATTAAAAGTAGAGGGGACAGTTCCGGCAGTTGCCAAATTTGGCGACTCCAGCAAATTGCAAATTGGCGAAACCGTGATAGCGATTGGTGCGGCTTTGGGCGACTTCCGCAATTCAGTGACTAAGGGCGTGGTCAGTGGGCTAAACCGCACGCTGGATAACACTCCTTCGGTCTACGTCCAGACTGATACCCCAATTAATCACGGCAATAGCGGTGGGCCGCTCTTGAACTTGCAAGGCGAGATTATAGGCATCAATACTGCCGTTCTGCGTAGCACTCCCAGTGCAACCGGGGTCGGTGGCGATGTGGCTGAAGGTTTGGGCTTTTCTATCCCAAGCAATATTGCCAAAAACCTGGCTGACCAGCTTGTCAGCAAGGGTTCAGTTACCCGCCCTTACTTTGGGATTAGCTACCAGATGATTACTCCGGCCATCGCTGGTACGGTCTTGCGGGGTGGTACAACCGTTCCGGCAGTGGAAGGCGCGTGGATTTCTTCTTCCACCACTAGCGCAACTGGCACGAGCCGCAGTGCGGGGGTAGTAGCTGGTAGCCCGGCAGACAAAGCGGGCCTCAAGGAAAACGATGTTATTACCGCTATCAATGATGTACCACTCAACGACAATAACCCGCTGGTTAGCGCAGTGCTGAGTTACAAACCCGGCGATACTATTAAACTATCAGTACAGCGCGGCAATCAAACTCTTACGGTGAATCTAACTTTGGCTGAAAGACCACAAAACCTGAATTAGTTCTTTAGTATCAAACAGGCGGGCTGTTTTAAGAAACGGCCCGCTTTTTGATTCCAAAAAACTAACTTTAAAAGTAACTATTCAGCCCACGTTAATGTAGGAGGGATTTCCAATCCCGATAGAGACGGGTTTAGGTAAAATCGGGATTGGAAATCCCTTCTACACCTGAACAGTTACCTTTAAAGAATAATTGTTGTCAGAATCAATAAAAACTGTAAAATGATGTTGGCGGCCTTGTTTAAGCTTGAGTTGGGAGAATTGGTCTAATGAAACGATTTTGGGGACGGCCAAACTTTTGGATTAGCGGTGGGCTGTTCTTACTCACTTTAGCGTTTGTGCTTGGTTTTACTGTTTGGTTTGTGGGCAAGGAGCATTATTTTTACTCGTGGGATTTGGCTTTTTATCAGGCATATGCTCAAGATACCGTTCACGAAATAACCGCTAAATCGAGGACGGCAGCCTTAAAATTAGTTGCTCGTTCACTTGGCGACGATTATAATTTGTTATTTACTGTACCACTTGTTCCTTTCGGACTAGGATTGGGCAACTCACGCCAGGTCTACGAAATTGGCTTGGCCGTAGTTTATCTGCTTCCTTTTGGGCTGGTTTGCGGCCTTGTAGGAACCCGCTTGATTGCTAATGCCCGGTTTTTCCCGGTTTTTTGGTCAGCCGTAGCATTGACGGTATTTACGCCGCTAGTCTGGTCGCCCTTGCTGTATGGCTACCCCGATATAGGAGCAGCAACTTTGTTGGGGCTGGCAATTTGGGCTTATCTTTATGATCGTCAATTAGGGCAGTGGTGGCAAATTCCTTTAATTGGGCTTGCCCTGGTTGGGGCAATCCTTTTTCGTCGTCATTTTGCTTATGGTGTAACCGCTTTTTATTTCGCGCTGGGCCTGGATGTACTGGCAGAGGCGCGAACTAAATCAAAAAAAGTCGTGAATTATTTAATAAACCAGCTTTGGCGAATTGGCCTGACCGGGCTAATTATCGGGGTAGTGTTGTTGACGGTGGGCGCAAGATTTTTAGCCAAAATTTCTTCTTATGACCCCAACACCTTATATGCTTCTTATCTGCACGATTGGTGGACGGTGCTGGATTGGTTTGGCGGAGGTAGTTTTGGCTGGTTGGCTTTTGTTCTGGCAATTGCAGGTTTTGGGTTAGGCTGGCGTTATCAGATGCTAAAGCCGGGCGCAAATTTTGTATTGCTTTTTGGGCTTGTTTCGCTGGCTCAATGGGTTTTACTGGTGCGCCAGATTAGTATTCAGTACACTTTGCATATAACACTGGTTTTAATAATGGGGTTGCTTACACTTGGTTGGGTATTGTGGCAAAGACGCAAAAAACTTGCAGCTAAAGTTGGGCTATTTCTTGTTTTACTATATATAATAGCAAATTTTACTTTTGGGATAACTCCCCTGACTTTGCCGGATAATTTCCCAGGGCGAGTTTTGTTTTCAGCTTCTCATCCGCCTTTAGTGCGCGAAGATTACGCCGAAGTTGGCCGCCTGATAAATTATTTGCGCGAAAAAGCCCCTAAGAGTGAGCCGCTTTACGTGGTTGCTTCTACTCTCTTGATGAACGATGATTTGATACGTTATGGTGAAGCAGCTTTGTATGGGCAGCAAGCAGCTAAACTCAAAGTTTTGTATACGCCTCATGTAGATTCACGGGATTTTTACCCCTTGCAAGTGCTAACCCAAGCAGAGTATGCTTTGGTAGTAGAGCCATTTCAACATCATCTTGAGGTCACTGAGCAAAAATTGGTTAAAGTCAGCTATGATATGTTTACCCAAAGTTCTGGTATTGGAGCAGATTTCGAGAAGTTGCCAGAAACTTTCAAGCTGGAGAAAGGAGCAACCGCTTATGTCTACCATCGCATCAGGCCAACTTCCTTACAAATTGCCCTGAACGCTTATCGAAACATGCAAAGCTTGCTACCGCTTACGCCGGGTCGTCAATTGCCCTGGATAGCAATTAGCCCGCTTCCGGCCAATGCTTCGCTAGGTTTTGAAGGCAAAACTGGCCGTTACTATATAACTTTGCTCGACCAGCAAGAAAGGGCTTTCGGCGAGTTGCTTTACTACCGACCACTAGCCGAAAACTTGAAAATACAGGGAAAGGTAAGCTATTACAGTAAAAGTTGTAGCGGCGCAAATCTAGTTTTTGCCAGAGTAAATTCTCAAGGCCAGCCCCAAAATCAAACTGAATTCAGAGCCGGACTAAACGAAAATACCAATTTTAGCCTAAACCTGAGCGGGCAAAGCGGCGAATATTTGACGGTAAGGGTCTTAAAGCAGGCTGAGGATACGAACTGTCAAATATTGCTTGAAATCGAAGCCAGCAGTAGTTAAGCAGATTAATTAGGCCGCCCACTATAAAAAAGGCCGGAGTTTATTTTAATCAAAGCCCGGCCTTTTTGTTTGCTTTAGAAACTAATTTTACCCGGCGTAGTAAATGCGGTAGACCGCACCTGCCATATCATCAGAAAGATAAATTGCGCCATCCGGCCCAATTACTACGTCTACCGGGCGACCCCACGAGTCGGGCTTGCCATCCGGCAAAGGTTGGGGCGAATTTAGCCAGCCGGTAGCAAATTCAGTTGGCCCTTTTTGCAAGCGACCCGGACGCATCGAGACATAATTGAGGCTATAGCCATAGTGCGAACTGCGCTGCAAGCTGCCGTGATAGCCAATAAACATGCCGTTCTGATAAATTTCGGGTAGTGGCCCTTTATTATAGAAAGCCAGACCGAGCGGGGCGATATGGGCCGGAAGTCCGAGCAAGGGCTGGTCGGCGGAAGCGCAAAAGCTTTCCTTGCCATTGCCATAATCCGGGTCGGGCTTGAGTGGTACACCCGAACAATAGGGCCAGCCGTAGTTACCACCGTCTTTAATCGGGGTCAAATAATCCGGCGGAAAATTATCGCCCAGAAAGTTACGGCCCATTACCGTTGCCCATAAAAGATTGGTTTTGGGGTCAAAGTTTATCCCTACCGCGTTACGCAAGCCACTGGCGTAAACTCGCCCGCCGCTACCGTCAGGATTGTACTGCATAATCGTGCCGCGTTTAGGGTTCGCTTCTACGCAGACATCACAGCTAGAGCCAACCGAAACATATAGCTTGCCATCTGGCCCAAAAACAATCGTGCGGGTCTGGTGGCCGTTCAAAAGCTCTGGCCCTTTGCCCTGTGGCAAATCCGGCACAATTACTTCCCTTGAGCCACGCGCTTTAAGGTCGCCCGGCTGGTAGGGATAGCGGATAACTTCGTTTTCTTCGGCCACATAAACGTAACCGTTGTAGAAAGCGATACCGTGCGGGTAAAGCAAGCCATCGGCAAAAGTTTCGATACTTTGCACTACACCGCTACGTCCCCGGTCAACCAGCACCCGTATTTTGCCCTGATAGCGTTCACTAATAAAAATATCGCCGTTGGGAGCAACCGCCATAAAGCGCGGGTCGGTCATAGTCGCGGCGAAAACGCTAATTTTGAAGCCGGGCGGCAATTTAATAGTGCGCTCAACGTTAAAGGGTGGATTATTTTTGTATTTATCCGGCACAATCAGTTTATTGGTGACACTTGCGGTAGGTGGGTTTGGTAAATTTGGGTCGCCTACGATTAAATCACCAAGCAAACCTAGCAAAACCTCGTACTGTGTCCCCTTATTTTCGGGATGATATTCAAATTTGGCCCGCTCGAACCATTGGGTTACGTAGGGTTTGCCGTCAGTGCTGTTCTCGATGAATTCCTCAGAAGTGGGATAGCCATAAATGAACAAGCCGCCGTTTTGCTCCCAGTAATCCTTGAAGGAATTCCGCAAATTGTGGCCGGTTTCTGGAAAGTAGCGGCCATTGGCATAATTTATGTTATCGAAGCGGCGAAACGCGCCTTCGCTCTCGCGCCCAATGGTTAGCTGCTTGCCCAGCAGACCAAGCAATACTTCAAATTCCGTCCCCTTATTTTCAGGATGCCATTCAAAACGGTTACGCTCGAACCATTGCACAATATAAGTTTTTTGGTCAGCCGGGTTCACTTCCAAAATTTCGGCGGTCAGTGGGTAGCCAAACTGGGGCAACCCGCCATGTGCTTGCCAGTAGCTCAAAAACCCGTGTTTGTCCGAAAGCGTGAACCCGGTTTGGTTGAAAAACATCTCGTTTTCGGCCTTTACCATCGCGGGTTGTGAAGTTGCCCCGTTCAAAAACAAGCTCAAAACTATTATAGTCAGCCAGCCCAACGCTATTCGCCGCCTTGCCATCTCGCCATATTTTTCTGTTGCCAAAACTTTTTCCTTTCCTTGACCCGCTTCGTATTGCTACTAATTTGTTACTAACAAAAGTAATTATGATTTCGTTCTACTGTAAATAACGGTTAAGTCTGTGAGTAGTTTCACTCAATTAGTTGTCAGGGTAAGGAAGTTGCGAGTTGCGAGTTTTAGGAGCTTTTCACCACAGAAGACACAGAGGTTTCACAGAGAAATTAGGAACTTGAAACTTGAAACTAATTAACTTGACGATTTTCGATTGGTTTCTCTAAAATAGAGCGGTAACAAATTATTATAGTGCTGAGGACTGAGGGCCTATCCCGCTAGATAGTGGTTTTATCTATTGGCGGAGCAATATCCTACAAAAATACGGCCCTGTTGGGATAGATATTAAGAACTAAGGACTAAGTATTAACTCGAAAATTTTATCAGGGGAAAAGAATTTAATTATATGCTAATTAACGAGCCGCAGAGCAAATTTGTACAATTGGACGATTTGAATTTACATTATCTGGAATGGGGTTCGCCCGAAAAGCCGCCGATAGTGATGTTACACGGCTGGCAAGATACCGCCTGGCTTTACAAACGGATTGGTCGCCAGTTTGCCGACGAGTTTCATCTTTTTTCGCTGGATTTGCGTGGTCATGGGCAAACTGCTAAAGAAGGTGAGCCTCAATTTCAACCACAGGCGGTGATTATTGCCGATGTTGAGAAGTTTTTGAACGCGCTGGATTTACGGGAAGTGCTGCTGGTTGGTTACTCCTTTGGCGGGACGATTGCTCACCGGTTGGTAGCTGATAGCCCGGAACGTATCAAGGCTTTGGTAATTATTGATATTAGCGTAGAAAACACCGAAGCCACTTTTCACCCGAACCCTGACCCCGAAAAAGTAAAAATTAGCATCGCTAAAGCCTGGGAGCGGTTCAAGCGAGTACAAGTGCCGACCTTGCTAATTATGGCCGAAAACAGCCATTTGTTAAAACGTGATACCGCCGAAAAAATGCTTTCGACTATTCCAAAGGGTAAGCTGGCGATTATCGAAAATTCCGACCATCGCGTGTTCAAGCATCCCGAAGCCTTAGCCGGAGCTTTGCGAAGCTTTGTAAAGGAATTATGAGCGAAATTTTTTGGTTTTTCACCAAAATAGGTTTTATCGGGTTTGGTGGGCCGCAAGCTCATATTGCCCTGATGCAAGAACAGGCTCAGGAGCGGCGCAACTGGCTAACCCGTGAAGAATTTAACGACGGGTTGGCGGTATGCAATATTCTGCCTGGCCCGGCTTCTACCCAGCTTGCGACTTATATTGGCTGGGTGCGCGGTGGCTTGCGGGGCGGGCTAATCGCTGCCTTCGCTTTTATTTGGCCGGCCTTTGTAATGTTGGTCGCTTTATCGTGGCTATATTTTACTTATGGCACTTTGCCACAGGTCTACGCCTTTTTTTATGGCCTGAAACCAGTAGTAGCGGCGATAGTGCTGGCGACAGTCTGGCGGTTGGCAAAGCCTACTATAAGGGACTGGCGATTCTGGTTGATTGCTTTAGCCGCCGCTCTGTTAATTGGAGGGCGGTTTTTTAATGATTTTCTGGTTTTTGTAGCGGCGGCCCTCGCCGGACTACTGCTTTACCGTCCAAAAGGGGATATGTCACAGACAAAGCTAGAAACAAGAAGTAAAGATAAAATTCGTGGAATAATTTTCTGGCCTTTGCTGGAAATTCTGCGCTTGCAAACCGAGCCAACCACCAGCTTTTTTGCCAATGCGGGCGATTTCGGACGACTGGCCCAGCTTGGCTGGTTTTTCTTACGGGCCGGGTCGCTTATTTTTGGTGGCGGACTGGTAATTATCCCTTTTATTCAAAACGAAGTAGTGCAAGGTTACGGATGGCTGACCGAGCGGCAATTTTTGGATGGAGTAGTGTTAGGACAGGTGACACCCGGCCCAGTGCTGGTCACGGCGGCTTTCGTGGGTTATGCCACTGCCGGAGTAGTCGGAGCATTGGTGGCAACCGTCGCCATCTTCGCACCGGGCCTGACCCTGATATTATTGGCCGCACCGTCTTTGCAAAAAGTAAAACAATTCCCCTGGGCGCGGGCCATGTTGAGCGGGGTCAACGGGGCGGTAGTTGGTAGCCTACTGGCCGCCACTTATTTTATCGCCCAAACTGCTTTTATTTTGCCGCGTACTCCGGC
>JBBQGP010000186.1:0-10734 GCA_038323095.1 Chloroflexia bacterium
CGCTGGTGAGTGCTTTTACAGTACTCAGCTTAAATTCTGGCGTAAACACCCGGTTTTTCATTGTCTAACCTCCCACAAATTACTAATCGTATTTTACTCGATTTTGTTTAATTTGTGGTCTGGTAAAACCGCATCATTCCATTTTCGGGACATACAAATCCAAACAAACATAGCCACTCATAACGCGGTTTTAGGCTTACAACTGGTCGCTGTCCGCGCTTGGCATAGACCCTTGTTAAAACCGCTTGCAATCCCAAGCGATGCTCGTCCATCGTCCATAACTCAAACTCGGCTTGGGGATGCTCCTTTTTTATTTCAGCTATCTGCTTTGGCAGTTTTTGTTAAACTGGATTTGGGCTGCTGGGTCGGCTTTAGCGTGATGAGGGCGGGGCTGTTGCAGGGTATAGTCCAGCTTTTGCAAGTAAGCCCAACCAACTTGACGACACACCTTTCGGCCAATTTTGTCAGCGATCCATTTAGCTACTTTAGGCCCGTTCCATTGTCCTCCTTGTGGTGGGCTTTTTTGTATAGCTTGGTCTAATTCGTTTTGTAGTTCTTGGGTTAGGAGTGGTTTAACCCCTGGTAAAGTTTTACGCTTATCTTCCATTCTTATTGGGCCGGAGGCATTATAACGACGAGCTACTTCTCGCACCCAACCGGGACTGAAGCCTGTAACGGCGGCGACTTCTTTGACTGTTTTAGGGGTGGCGAGTAGCCAGATGATGTGCCAGTGACCGCGCTCGCTTAAGTCCTTAGCTTGGCGGTAGCGGGCAAATAATTCTTCCTGGCTTAAATATTCTTGTATTTTAGTTTGTTTTGGCATTCTACCATTATACTACTTCTTTTACGACTTGGTATAAGATCCTTATCTTCTGCAATTCCAGGCTGAAACACTTCTAAAACTATTTTGCTTACTTTGTCGACCTTGTCATCTTGTTGGCAAAGAGGACACTTCGGACAGAAGTCCATTTATCACCTACAACTAAGCTTCAAATTATAGTGGCCCTTTGTAGCAAGCCGGGAAATAATTGACACAATAGTAAGTGTAACACAAACTTTACAAGCACAAGAAATCAAAGAAGAGGATTTTATTCCTTTAGTTATAAGAGGAGAAAGTGTTGATTTTTAGCTTTACACAATTCTCCTTAATAACCATGTAAATTTTTCAGGGCTGTTCAAGTTATTCTGAAGCAAACTTATTCAACTTTGAGATAAAAGAACAATCTAAAACCAGGTAAACTAGCTTGTCTCAAGAAACTCAGACCGTTTTGATTTAAACGTTTATTAATATTCTTGAAACAGCTAGTTTAATTTGTTCAGTCTTTAAGTAATAATTAAGGTATCTTTAATTTACTTACTCAAAAACGTAGCTGCCGTCTGCCTCTTTTTTGGTGGTTTGGCGGGTGAATAGGGCAACATTGGGAATGCGTTCGGGGCGGGTTGTACCAGAGCGGGCCGCCGAAATTGCTTGCCATAAACGTTCAGGACGAAGCGGCATGTCCAGTTCGGTGACACCAAGCGGAGCAAGCGCATCAAGGGCGGCGTTTACAATCGCGGGTGGCGCACCCGTGCAGCCCGATTCACCCACCCCTTTTGCCCCAAGCGGGTTTAAAGGCGAAGGCGTTTCGATTAGCCCGGTCACAAATTCAGGAAGCTGTTCGGCGGTTGGCAAGGTGTAATCCATCAGGGTTGCGCTCAAGAGTTGGCCGTTGTCATCGTAGACTATTTCTTCGTAAAGAGCCTGTGAAATTCCCTGCGCCAGGCTGCCATGAACCTGCCCGTCCGCCAAAAGCTCGTTCAGGACGCGCCCGCAATCGTCCACCGCTACATATTTTAGAATAGCAATATCGCCAGTTTCGGTATCAACTTCAAGGATGGCAATATGCGCCCCCGATGGGAAAGTCGGCCCGGCAGGATTAAAATCGCGGCGTTCGCTGATAAGCTTATCCGGCTCGGCCTGAGCAATCGTAGCAAAATCTACTGAACTACTCGGCACACCCCGTACCGAAACTTTACCATCGTCAAGCTCTAAATCGCTTTCGGAAGCTTCGAGCAAACGAGCCGCCCCTTGCAACAGGCGATTACGTACCGCTTCTGTCGCCTTAAAAACCGCCGAAGCCGCCACAGGAGTAGTGCGACTGCCGAAAGTGCCAATACCATAAGCCGGCAAATCGGTATCACCCATCTGCACTTCTACTTTTTCGATGGGCAAACCCAAAATTCCGGCGGCAACCTGAGCAAAAGCGGTGTAATGGCCCTGCCCATTGGTCGCAACCCCGCTCAAAACCGTCACGCTACCATCATCGTTTACCAATACCGTAGCGGCCTCTTGTGGGCCAGCCATACCCGGCCCGCCTGCCGTTTCCAGGTAAGTCGCAAAACCAATCCCGATTTGACGAGGCGAATTTTGGGCGCGACGGCTTTGCTGCTCGCTTTTCCAGTAATCATAATCCAGTAGTTCAACCGCCTTGTTTAGTCCGGCGGCGTAATTCCCGCTATCATACTGCACTCCGGTCAGGGCTTTGTAGGGGAAAGCTTCTGGGGGAATAAAATTGAGCATACGTACTTGCACCGGGTCTAAATTTAGCTCGGCAGCAATCCGCTGCATTGTCCGCTCCAAAATATAGGCCGCTTCGGGACGACCTGCTCCGCGATAAGCCGAAGTTGGTACTTTGTTGGTGAAAACCCCGACTACGCGAGTCGAAATGGCTTCAATCGCATAAGGGCCATTGAGCATACGAGGTGTGCCAGTTGGCACCATCGGGGTTGCTCCGGCCAGCCACGCCCCCAAATCGGCCACCGTATTTACTCGTAAACCCAGTAATTTGCCATCCTTGCGAACAGCCGCCTCGATATAATTTATCTGGCCGCGCCCATGTGTCTGACTTTGAAAATTCTCGCTCCGGCCTTCGACCCATTTCACCGGGCGGCCAAACTTTTTAGAAGCCCAGGCCGCCACCAATTCCTCACCGTTAAAGCCGGTTTTCGAGCCAAAGCCACCGCCAACGTCGGCTACCCGCACCCGCACATTTTCCACTGGAATTTTTAATTGTCCAGCCAATACGCCCTTAGCCCGGTAAGCTGCCTGAGTGGATAGCCAGGCGTTCAGCTTGCCAGTTTGGGGGTCAAAATCATAAAGTGAACTGCGCGGTTCAAGCGAGGCCGGAGCGATGCGCTGGTTTACAACTCGCAGCCGTACAATCTTGTCAGCCCGCTCAAACGCTCCGGCTACGTCGCCCGTATCCATATCATAGGTGAAGGCCACGTTACTCCCAAACTCATCATAAAGCAAGGGAGCGTTAGCTTCTAAAGCCGCTTCAGGGTCGCTCACGGTGGGAAGGCTTTCGTATTCAATTGTGGCATTGAGCAAATTAACCGCATCTTCTCCGGCAGCCTGATTTTCGGCCAAAATTGCCGCCACTGAATCACCCGCATAGCGCACCCGGTTAGTTGCCAGTGGAAAACGCTCTGGAATTTTCAGGCCGGGAAGAGGAAAAGTACCCAAAGCCGAAAATTCAGAGGCCAATTCTGAACCGGCATAAACTGCCACAATTCCCGGCAAAGCGCGAATCGCTTCCAAATGTAAATCCTTGACAATAGCATGAGCATAGGGGCTACGGACGATTAACAAATGCAAGACTGTCCGCCCGTTAATTTCCCGAAAATCGTCCACAAATGCCCCTTGCCCAACTGTCAGGCGGTAATCTTCGCGGCGACGATAGGATTTGCGGTCTGCATCATAACTGACCGAAGGCGGCGATACACGCTCTTCTATGCTACTCATTTATAAGTTAATCCTTCTATTTTTATTTAAATTTTTAATTACGTTTGAGCAGTTTACGGCCAGGGAGAAAAGATTGTCAATCCAAAAGGGGTTGCCGCGCCAATCTTATAATTTGTGTAGCGCGGCTATAGCTTGTTGCAGTTCGTTGGAAACTTCCACTAAATCATGGTTGGCAAGGCTGCCTTTAGAGGATAAAGCGGCCTGAACTTTGCCCTGCACATCGTTCAGAAGGCTTTCAAGCTGGTGCTTGGTCATAGCGGCAGCCGAAGAATTGCCGGATTCAGACTGATACAATTCGGCGCGGGCTTCGGCGCGTTCGTGTTCGCTAAGTTTACTGCTCAGTATATCGTTAGTCCGTTTGAGGCGAAGCAGCGAACGGACCCGCGCTTTTAATTCCGAATTATTGACCGGCTTGGTCAGGAAATCATCACAGCCCGCTTCCAGAGCCGCCGCTTTGTTCATATTATCTTGCAAAGCCGTTACCATAATTACCGGGATAAACGGTAAATCGTGGTTATGCTTTAGATAGGTGAGCAAACCAATACCGCCCACGCCGGGCATCATTAAATCGGTCAAAACCAAATCAGGCGGGTTGTCACGAATAATTTCAATAGCATTTTCGGCCTGATTAGCCTCAATTGCTTCATAGCCATCAAGGGTTAGCACCGCCGCCAGGTAGCTGGCAATATCGCGGTCATCATCTACTACCAGGATACGGGCGCGTTGAGCTGGATTAATTGGTGACATAAGCTTACTTCCATATTAACATAATTGATTAACATAATTGAGTTAATTGCATAGCACTCAAAACCTGATTAATCGGCGTACTGTTTTACCGAATGCTCTGGCAAAATTTATTGACCGAGCAAGATTCTAGCAGGACAGGTTCTTAGTTCCGACTTTCTACTTTCTTTCTACTTCCGATTTTCCCTTAGTCCTCAGCACGCGGCACTATAAAGCACGCCTATAGTAACACTCTATTCGACCAGATGCAATAACCCAAACAGGTTAATTTGTACCATTAATATTGATACAAAAAGATAGCACAAAAAAGGTCAGTCTTTTGGATTAACTGACCCTTCTTTACTTATTTATCATAATTTTCATTGCGTTTGCTGCTAATTATCCCGGCCTGGAGTAGAAAGACGGGAAATCAATAGTTCACGCCTGATAACTAAACCCGGTCTTTTTGCATAGTACGGAGGCACTGGGTGCAAACATTAACCTTGCGCGGTTTGGTTTCACCCTTCAGCAGCAAAGTCTTGTGCTGAATGTTTGGCATCCACATACGGTTAGTCTTGCGGTTCGAGTGGCTCACATTGTGGCCGAAACCGGGGATTTTACCGCAGACATCACATTTTCCAGACATTTTTCCTATTACCCTCTTTACGAATTGTATTTTTTGCTGTATGATTTACCACGAACTGAAACCGCCTTTGGAGGCGCGAATCTTCGGACATAAAGCTTAACATATGAAGCCATTTTTGGCAAATTGGTTAAGCCGGGTACACTGCTTACTTTTAATCTGTTGTAACGAACAGCGGACAAAGCCTGGAACAATGAAAAACAAAACAAGTATGGAAAGCATCGGTGCGACGACGGGTCAGACACCGCCTGCTCCTTCCGCCGAAAATTTAGGTAAGGTAGAAGTTTCGCCGGGAGCAATCGCCAGTATTGCGGCTGCCGCCCTAGACAATTGCTATGGGGTGGTCGGGCTGGCTTCACGACGCTTGCGGAATGGTCGGGCCGAAATGCTACGCCCGGAGCAAGCCCGCGAGGGGATTCAGGTAACTAATGATGCGGGGAAAATCATTATTGACCTTTATGTTATTCTCGAACACAATCTGCGAATAAGTGAAGTAGCCCATAATATTATGTCTACCGTAAAATATCAGGTGCAACACAGCCTGGGGATGCCGGTGGACGAAATAAACGTCAATGTACAGGGGTTACGTCTTTCCGGGAGCGACGGCAAAGACACCAAGAGGGGTAAAGAGGGCTAAGTGGAGGAAACATCGAACTTGGAACGCGAGGAAGCGCAATCGCCGAATAGTCAAATTAGCGAAATTGGCAACGAACTGGAAACGTCCGCCCCTTCTGTTTGGGGTCGCGCCTGTAGTGGGGCAGAATTAAGGCTGGCTTTGCTTGCCAGCGCAAAATGGTTGGAAAAACATGCTGAAGCAATTAACGCCCTGAACGTCTTTCCTGTACCGGATGGCGATACCGGCACGAATATGAGCCGCACAATGGAAGCGGCAGTCAAGGAACTGGAAACAATTGACCAACCTAGTGCTGAATACGTTTCCAAACGGCTTTCTTTTGGCGCACTAATGGGCGCACGCGGTAACAGCGGCGTTATTCTTTCGCAAATCATTCGCGGTTTGGCCGATGGATTGCAAACCAAAGGCGATTTTACCGCCCGCGATTTGGCCCATGCTCTGACCAAAGCTCGTGAAATGGCTTACAAAGCGGTGATGAAGCCGGTAGAAGGCACAATCCTGACGGTAGTGCGCGAAAGTGCCGAAGCTGCCGAAGCTGCCGCTCAAAAGCATAATAACTTTATTTATGTACTGAGCAAAACGGTAGAAGCCGCCCGCGAATCCGTCGCCCGCACTCCAACTTTGCTCGATAAATTGCGGGAAGCCGGAGTAGTCGATGCTGGGGGTCATGGCTTTTTTATTATTTTGGAAGGGGCTTTGCGCCATATTCGGGGCGAAAGCGTCGAAGAAGCCGATTTTTCCGACCCACTTTACAAAAAAGCAGCTATTTCAGATGAAGGCGCGGAGCATGAACTGGACGAATATGGCTATTGCACCAATTTCTTGCTTTATGCCAAAAATCCGCTCGATTTTGAAGAAGTTCGCGATAAAATCGCTGCAATGGGTACGAGCGTGGTTTGCGTAGGAGATAGTGCGCTGGTCAAGGTGCATATTCATACCGAAAATCCGGGCGAGGTACTGGCCTATGCTACCAGCCTGGGGGCGTTGGGCCAAATCAAGCTGGATAATATGCAGCTACAGTACGAAGAAGCCTTTGGTCACAAACTACAAGCTGGGTCAGAAGCTGCGGGTAATTCTGTCGATACGAACGATACTCCTCATGCTTTGAGTCAGGTAGGCGTGGTTAGCGTCGTGGCGGGCAAGGGACTGGGACAAGTTTTCAGGGATTTAGGGGTAAACGCGATTATTCAGGGTGGGCAAACCATGAACCCCAGCACGCAGGAAATGCTGAAAGCTATCGAGAGACTGCCCAACAAACAGGTAATTATTTTGCCTAACAACAAAAATATTATCCTGGTGGCGCAGCAAGTTCAGGCATTAACTGAAAAACAGGTGGCGGTTGTGCCAACTGTAACCGTACCGCAAGGCATTACAACCATGCTTAACTTTAGTTTCGAGGCCGATTTGTCGGAAAACGTTGAGCGCATGAAAGAAGCCATGCATCAGGTTGTCACGGGCGAAGTTACACGGGCGGTACGCAATGCGACGGTAAACGGGATTGCGGTTAGTGACGGGCAGTGGATTGGGTTGTTGGACGATGAATTAACGCTGGCGACGGAAAGCAAGGAAGAAACGGTCTGGCAATTGTTAGCTAAAATGAATGCGAATGACCGCGAGCTTTTGACTTTCTATTATGGCGAAGATGTGAGCGAGGCCGAAGCGGAAACGCTGCAAGCTCAGGTGCAAAGCCGTTACAATCGCCAGGAAATAACCTTTGTACGAGGTGACCAGCCTCATTATCATTACATTATTTCAGCAGAGTAGGACTGGTTTAAAGGAAATGAAATTCCAGAAACGAGGGCAAACAAGTTATGCCGGGAGTTAGAATAGTCACGGATAGCACCTGCGATTTACCGGCAGAGTTGATTCGTGAGTATAACATCACGGTAGTGCCGATGTTTGTCCATATTGGTAACGAAATTTATCAGGATAGAATAAATCTTAGCGCAGAAGAATTTCACCGTCGCTTGCCGAGTTGGACAGCTAATGGCACTTCGATTAGTACCAGCCATCCGCCGGTGGAGCTTTTCGAGGATGTTTACAAACGGATTTTGCGCGAAGGTGAAAGCGTTATTTCGATTCACCATTCAGCCAAACTTGGTGGAACGTTTCAGACGGCGGTACAGGCCCGCAATAATATTCTCGCGCCCACCAGCCAAATTGCGGTAATCGACTCGCTTTCGGCTTCCTTCGGGTTGGGCATTATTGCCCTGGAAGCGGCCAAACGTGCCAAAAGCGGGGCGCATCAGGCCGAGTTAGTCAGCGTGGTCAACCGTATGATTTTTCAGACACACGTGATTTTCTTCACCGAGACGATGAATTATTTGCAGCAAAGCGGGAGGATTAATCAAAAGGCGCAGGCGGCTCTTGGCCCAACCCCACCGACCAATTTTCGGCCCTTGCTTCGGCTGGAAGACGGTCTGATTGTGCCTTTTGAACGGACGCGCACCCGTACCAAAGCCATCGAAGGTTTGTGCGAATTCATCGAAGATTTCCCACACATCGCAGAAATGGCGATAATGCATTCCAACACGCCTAACGACGTAGATACTTTGCTCAATCGGGTTGCGCCCATTTTCCCGCGCGAACAATCCTACGTTTGCCTGTTCAGCCCGGTACTGGCGGCCCACCTCGGCCCTGGCGCAATGGGCGTGACCGTCTATGAGGGTGGCGTTTTCTAGCGGCAAAACTCTTATACCCAATAAGGCCAGTCCGTGTTGAGCAAAATTTAAATACTCAACATGGGCTGGCCTTATTATTTTAGCTTGAGAGGTTCGTGGCAAATTAGCTCGAACCTCTCTAACCAAAAAGTGTAATCTAGGCGATTTGCTTGCGCTCGAAAAGGTTAGATAGAATCAAGTTAATGTCGGCGATAATGGCCGGGTCAACTTTGGGCCGACGGTCATAGGTTAGCAAGCCGTTGACTTCCTGCTCTACGTCAGTAAGCTGGGTATAACAGAAACCAGCACTAAACCCAAGGTGGTTCAGGGCTTCGATAAGGCCGCGATACTGGTCAATCAAGCGTTGGGAGTCGTCAGCGTTGCTATATCCCCAGTCGCCTTGCTGCTGGGATTCACCAAACTTGTTAGCCGGAATAAGCGAAATTCCGCCAAATTCGCTAAAAATAATTGGTTCGCCTCGGTAGCGCGAGGACGGCAACAATATAGGCCGTTCACTGACCAAAGGTAGCAAAGCTTCGTGACCGTCGCGTCCGAATTGGGCATAACGTTCTACCAGGTGCTTACCTTCGGCGGTATAATCGTGAATAGTCAGCAAATCGGAGTGTTCTTCGCCCAAATGCTCCCAACCGTCGTTATCCACGACCAGCCGGGTTTTATCCAAATCGCGGGTTAGGGCGACCACCTTTTTGACAAAAGTTTGCTGCCCCGATTCTTGAGCTATCTGCCCGATGCCCCAGCTTTCATTAAAAGGTACCCAGGTCATTACACAAGGATGATTGTAATCGCGGACGATAGTCTGAAGCCATTCACTGATAAAAGGGCGTTCGGCTTCAGGACTCCACTCGTAAGCACTGGGCATTTCGCCCCAAACCAAAAGGCCCAACTTGTCGGCCCAATAAAGCCAGCGCGGGTCTTCGATTTTCTGATGCTTGCGTGCGCCGTTGAAGCCAAAAGCTTTGGTCATTTCAATATCGTGCTTCAAATCGGCATCACTTGGCGCGGTCAAAAGCCCTTCCGGGAAATAACCCTGGTCAAGAATCAGGCGCAAATAATAGGGCTGGTTATTGAGAAAGATTTTGCCGTTTTCGCTGGAAATCTTACGCATCCCGAAATAGCTTTCCACCCGGTCTACTGCTTCAGTGCCTTTGCAAAGCGTCAGGCTCAAATCGTACAGATTGGGGTTTTCGGGCGACCAGAGTTTTGCATCGGGCAAAACGACCCGGCCCATAAAGCGGGGGGTAATGCTGGCAATTTCTTCATGGAAAAGGCCAAAAACCCCTTCCCAAACTGACGCACCCTCAAAAGAAATCTCAGCTTTTAGCCAATAAATCTCCCCCTGCGGCAGGCTACCGTGGGCTTCGATGGCTAAATCCAGCTCGCCTTTATCAATATCGGTTTGCACCTGCAAGCGGCTCAAGTAGATTTCGGGGACGGCTTCCAGCCAAACTGTTTGCCAGATACCACTGGTGCGGGTGTAAAAGCAATGTTCGCTGGTCAACTTCCAGTATTGCTTGCCGCGTGGCTGAAACTTGCTTTGGGTATCTTCGACATAAACTACTACCCGGTTAGGTTCGCCCGTTTTCACTACATCACTAATATCAAAATAAAAGGGAACATGCCCGCCCTGATGTTCGCCGATTTTGCGGCCATTTACCCAAATCTGGCAAAAATAATCTACCGCGCCAAAGTTTAGCAGAAAACGTTTGCCGCTTCCCGCCCAATTTTCGGGTAGTTCAAATTCACGGGCGTACCACAAGTGGTCGTGAAGGTTTGGGTCGCCAATCCCGCTCAACTTGCTTTGAAAGGCAAACGGCACGTTAATTTCTTGCTCAAAATGACGGCGATTTTGCCAATTTGCGTCCTGGCCTGATTTCTCGTCATCAAATTCAAACTCCCATTTACCGTTCAAATTCAGCCAGCTATCAGCTGTTCGCACGAAATCAGGGCGCGGGTACTCCGGCCTCGGCAGGTTGGTGGTGTAGTTGTTGGTTAAGCTCCAGACCCGTTCCATATTTCCCTCTATTTTCTTGAAAATCTGGTAAATTTGTTGCTAAAAAGAAAAGACTTTCCTGATTTTTGTTAGACTCTAAAACCGTAATTTCGCTCATTGCTAACTAAATTATACTAAATCTAACCTTACGGAAAGCTTACGGAATAATTAAAAAGCGGGTACTTTTCGGCCTTTTACGGGTACTAGCCGTATTCTAATAATACCACTAATATGCTATATTAAACTAATCACAATCGTTATGAAAAAAGGCCAAAGGGC
>JBBQGP010000187.1:0-10722 GCA_038323095.1 Chloroflexia bacterium
TTTTTCTAGCAGCCTGTTCATAATAGCACTGTAGCTGCTTGAAAAGAGTCAGATTTTTACGGTTCTGAAAGTTATTGAAATTCGACGTTTTCGCTCAAATTTCAAATCCTCAAATACGTCAGATTTCACGGCCCTTATACCGTGCTTCCAATTGTATCTTGCCTCACCCTTAAAATTAGTAAGCTTCCAGGTTCTAACAAAATTGGTACTCGTTCTTCGCTATCAACCCTGCTAAAAATCATTGTACAGGGTGAGCATAAACTTATAGAAATTACTGGTTCTCCAAAATTCAAAATACTATCAATATGACCAAGAATACCCTGACCCGGCTGGTACTCATTGACAATTAGTTGGTTCGGCTTTTGGGCAATTAAATTACTTTCCTGGAGTTTTTCCAAAAGTGATAGACTCCAATTTGGTAGCTCTCCGAGAAAGTTTACTGCTTTTGATTTATAGTTATACTCATAACCATATTGCTGCACCCGTCGCTTAATCTGCGATGACCACGAGTTTTGGTCAATGCTTTCTACCAGCTCATTATGCTGCTGAACAGTAATAAAATCTGGAATATAGGTAAGCCCTGATAACAAATTGTGGTTACTCATAGGTTAATCCTTAAAGCCAAGACGTTTTTCGCGGAGGCTGGCCCAACGTTGATGGCCGATAACGATATGGTCGAGCAAATCTATTTCAAGCAGTTTTCCGGCTTCGACGACCAGTTCGGTGATACGAATATCTTCGGGGCTGGGGGTCGGGTCGCCACTGGGGTGGTTGTGGGCTAAAACAATCGAGGTAGCGTTATGGCGTACCGCTTCCTTGAATAGCTCGGCCACCCGCACCTGACTGCTGTTCACCGTGCCTTTGTAAACCGTAATCATCCGAAAAACCTGATTTTTGGTGTTTAAAAGTATCAGCTTCAAATTCTCTTGCTCTAGTTGGCTCATTTCGAGCATAAGCAAGTCGGCCACGTCTTTAGGAGTGCGGATAGTCGGACGTTCGTCGGGTTGGGCTACCAAAATACGCTGGCCCATTTCAAGGGCAGCCTTGAGCAAGGCAGCTTTGGCCTCGCCCAGCCCGCGCACTTCGCATAATTCTTCAAACGGGACGCGGCTCAAGCCGGTTAGCCCGCCGAAATCTTTTAGCAAGCGTTGGCTGAGAGCCATTACCGATTCACCCTGAATACCAACCCGCAGCAAAATTGCCAAAAGTTCGGCATCAGTTAGGCTGGCTGGGCCTTTGGCCGCCAATTTTTCGCGGGGCGGCAACTGGTCGGGGTAGTCACGCTGGAAGCCGGAAGGTTTTTCGGATTTAACTTCGTTTAGCATTGGGCAACTTTCTTTAACTTGGCTTTTGGCAAGGAGCGCAGTAATATCAATAAAATTATAGCAGATTTTCCGATTTTTGCTGTAAAAAAAAGACCGGGAGCAACTGCCCCCGGCCTTTTATTTCTTAATTTTTACCAGCGGTCACGGCTACCGCCGCCACCATTGCGAGGAGGAGGAGGGCCGCCGCGATTATCACGGCCACCGCCACCACCACCGGGCCGATCATCCCGACGGGGAGCAGGAGGCCCGCCACCAGGTCGGTCATCCCGACGAGGCGCACCACCGCCACCGCTCATGCTCATACCGCCCATTCCACCACCGCCGTTTTCAGGCTTGGCTGAAGGCATTTGACCGGTCAGGACGGCCCGGCGTGAGAGGCTGATTTTGCCGCTCTTGTCAATGTCCGTAACCATCACGTTGATTTCGTCGCCCAAATTGACTACGTCTTCCACGCGCTGTACATGATAATCGGCCAATTCGCTGATGTGAACCAGACCATCTTTACCGGGCAGAATTTCGATAAATGCCCCATAAGGCATAATCCGAACGACCTTACCCAAATAAATTGCGCCAACTTCGGCTTCTTTGGTAAGAGCCTCGATGCGGCGAATAGCGTTTTTCGCGCTTTCTCCGTCTACGCTGGCGACAAATACTGAGCCGTCGTCTTCCACATCAATTTTCGCGCCGGTTTCTTCCACAATCGAGCGAATATTTTTACCGCCAGGGCCGATAAGCGCACCGATTTTTTCAGGGTTAATCTGAATTCGGACAATACGCGGGGCAAAGGGCGAAAGTTCGGGACGGCTTTTGCTAATGGTTTCGGCCATCTTGTCCAGAATGAACAAACGTCCAGCCCGCGCCTGAGCAAAAGCGGTTTGCATAATATCGAAGTTGATACCGCGCGTTTTAATGTCCATCTGCAAGCCGGTTACGCCTTCGGCAGTTCCGGCAACTTTGAAGTCCATATCGCCCAGCGCATCTTCGATACCCTGAATATCGGTCAAAACTTTCCAGCCACCCTGCGAATCGGTCACAAGACCCATTGCTACGCCCGCAACCGGGGCTTTAATCGGCACACCGGCATCCAGCAAGGAAAGCGAACCAGCACAAACACTTCCCATTGAAGATGAGCCGTTGCTGCTCAATACTTCCGAAACTACCCGGACGGTGTAAGGAAAATCCTTTTCGTCGGGCATTACCGGGGCAAGGCTGCGCTCGGCCAAAGCACCGTGACCAATATCACGGCGGGACGGCCCGCGCAAACGTTTTACTTCGCCAGTGCTAAAAGGCGGGAAGTTGTAATGGTGCATAAAACGCTTGGATTCTTCCAAACCGATGCCATCCAAAACCTGCTCTTCGCCACTTGTTCCCAACGTGGTAATGCTCAAAACCTGAGTTTGACCACGAGTAAAGAGCGCACTGCCGTGAGTACGCGGCAGCAAGCCGACTTCGGTAGTAATAGCCCGAATTTCGTCTACCGCCCGACCATCAGGCCGGATACCTTCGTTGGTAATAGCGTTGCGGACTTCTTCTTTCATCACGCTATCAAAAGCTTTTTCGGTGGCTTTAAGGCGCTTATTGCGTTCTTCGCCTTCTTCCATACCCTGACTAAAATTAGCGATGGTTTCGTTCCGAAGATTTTCGGTAGCTTCGACGCGCTGCGTTTTGTCAGAATTGCGAACCGCGCCACGCAAACGCTCGCCCAACCACTCTTTAACGTTAGTTTTGAAGCTTTCGTCAGCTACCGGGACGTTGTAAGATTTTTTGACTACACCCAGAGCCTCGATTAGCTTCTTTTGAAGTTCGATAGTAGCTTGCAGTTCGCGGTGTCCGAACTTGACCGCTTCGAGCATAACTTCTTCGGGTAACTCCCAAGCTCCGGCTTCGACCATCATTACCGCGTCTTCTGTCCCGGCAACGGTCAAATCCAGCTTGGAATCGGCCAATTCGTGTGCGCTTGGGTTGCAAACCAATTGCCCATCAATGTAGCCAACTTTAACCGCGCCAACTGGCCCATCAAACGGCAAACCACTCATCATCAGGGCGGCACTCGAACCAACAATACTCAAAGTGTCCGGCTCGTTTTCCTGGTCGGTACTGAGAACGGTAAGCTGTACTAATACTTCGTTATAATAACCTTTGGGGAAAAGCGGGCGAAGCGGGCGGTCAGTCAGGCGGGCTACCAGAATAGCGTTATCGGTGGGGCGGCCTTCCCGTTTGATAAAGCCACCGGGAATTTTACCTGCCGCGTACATTTTCTCTTCATATTCGATTGTGAGAGGGAAGAAGTCCTGGCCTTCGCGGGCTTCCTCGGATGATACTACTGTTGCGAGTAGCATTGTATCACCATAACGCACCAATACTGCGCCACCGGCTTGCTCGGCTACGCGCCCGGCCTCAATACTAAAGTTACGACCTCCGATGGTCGCATCAAACTTGATTATTTTTCGTTCTGTCATTTATTACGTCCTAACCTTCGAGCAAGAAGGTGCGACAAACTACCCGGCAATTTTTGGCCTTCAGGCAGAGGCGCGGCAAATTAGCCTTCTTGCTATTACTATATGTTTGCGATACTGGCAAATCGGGAGGTTAGGAACTGGAGGCCGGTCTTTAGCTCTCCCTTGCTGCAAGGGGCTAAAACCCAAGCTCCAATGCCTAACGCTCCCCTTCTCTTACTAGTCCAGTCTTTCAGTTTTGCTAAATTATCTTAGCTTAATCAGCTTAAAATGTAAAGCTTTTAATTTACATTTTAATGATACTTGGTGTTTCAGTTTTTGCTCAATTCGGTAGCAAAGCAAAGACCCGGTGGATATACCCTCCGGGTCTTTACGGCTTCCGAAAAGTAGTTAAAACCACTCGGATTCCCGGATTAGCGGCGGATGCCCAGCTTGCCGAGAATAGTGCGGTAACGCTCGGTGTCGCGCTTGCTCAAATAGGCCAACAGACGGCGACGACGACCAACCAGTTTCAGCAGGCCGCGACGCGAGTGGTGGTCATGCTTGTGAACATTAAGATGCCCAATAAGCTGATTAATTCGCTCGGTCAAAAGCGCAATTTGCACTTCTGGCGACCCGGTATCGCCCTGATGGTTCGCGTACTGCTCAACTATGCCGCCCTTCTCGGCTTTTTGCAACGACATTCATAACCCCCTTTCGAAGCACGGGTAAGGTACTTTCTTTATGATTATTTTTTTATTCTGGCACACTTGCAATTCTTTGTTACGTGTTTTGCTGCTATGCTGCCAAACCTGTTTAAGCTAACAAAATAGGGGCGTGGTTTGAGCCAGCATATTATAAGTGCGCTAACAGTCAGGATTATAACACACTCGCTTTTTGATTGCAATCTTAATTATTAGAACAAAATTACAAAAGCTTTTTGGTTTTAGGGGTTTACAAAGAGCTATCTTCGCTAACACGGGGTAATTTAGCCTTAACTTTACTGTTTTTAGCTTTACCGCGTTTGAGTTGCTTGATGCTTTCTTTAGGGGTGGGCAATTCTTCGGGCATTGTGCCGCCCAGTTCGGTAATAGTTTCGCGAATTTTGCTGCCAATTTCTCGGTGAGTTTCGGTTGCTTTGGCCGCGCCGATTATACCGTCCCGGATAAGTTTATCGCGGGTCTGAGTAATTCTAAAGTCGTTGGCGGCCAATTCGGTGCTATCCATATAATCCAGCACATCGGCCCGATTGGGCAAGCCACGCTTTTGCTTTAAGTCTTCGCGCTTTAGCCCACCATACAATCCTTCATAGCCCGCGTCCTGAAACTGTCCGAAATTACGAGGTAAAACGCCTGCCCGATGTGCCGCCTGAGCCAAGCCTTTGTCGTTTTCGGATAGGCGTTCGCGCAGTTCCAGTCGCCTTTCTTCTTCCGAAAGCTGGCGGGTAACTTCATTTTCACGGGTAGCAATGGCAAAATAAGCCTGGGCTGAGGCAATTTCGGGCTTGCGCGGGTCGCCGTTTTGAGCAATAAGATAGCAGGCAAAGCGGCTTAACAAAAAGTCCTTGAGCTGGCGTTTTGCCCCTGAACCAAGTATGACCATTTTAGCGGCGCCGCTAAAATGGTTCTCGGTAACTTGCCCGACTTGCTGCGACGAAATCACCGCCCGGTCTATCGCATTCTGGAATCTTTGCCAGGTAGTATACCCCAACAAAGGAGCTAAATCGCGGGCCGACCAATATTCTGCCCCAAATTCGTTTAATTGCCGGATAGAATCAAAATCAGGAATTCTTGGCCCACCGCTATCTATGTTTTCTCCTGCGCTCATTTGCTTTCTTTGCCTTTAGCTAAAATTAAACCGGGTAAATCCAAACAGGTAAATCCAAAGAGCTGTATCTGTTAAGCTTTATTTTAAAGCAGTACATCAAAAAGGTCAAACCAGGTATACAAATATAGGACTTTCGCTTTTGAGCCTGAAAACTGGGGGAATTTAAGGTTAATTGAACCTAAAAAATCTTACCAAGCGAAAGTCCTAAAATAATAAGTGAGATAACAAACATAACCTGTGAATTAAGTCAACACAAATATTAAACTATCATAAAAATTTTGCGCTAATTTCTAATCAGATTAAATTTGCATAAAAGACTGAAAATGTAGATAATAAAGGTATAAGTATTATGCTTTTTGAAGCATGTGCTAATCGGATACTGCTTGCCAAAAACAATAGTGTATCCAGCCTTTTTAGTAGAAATCAAACAATACAAGCTATACCTGACAGCTTTGTTGGGTAATTTAATGGTTTTAGCATAATCTCATGGAGGAGACGAATGTTAAGTAAGGTTCTTGGTAACAGGGCGCGAAAGCTGTCCATTTTTGCCGTATTGCTGCTGGTAGCTGGATTGCTGGCAGCTTGCGGCGACCCCACTGCAACGACAGCCCCCGCTCCGGCAGCCGCAACTACTGCCGCAGCCGCCGCAACTACCGCCGCCAAAGCTGCCACGACAGCAGCAACAGGAGCAGCCGCGACAACCGCAGCCGCCGCAGCCGGGGCAGCGACAACGGCTGCTGCCGCCGCTACCGATGTGAAATTTGAAGGAACTATCAAGTTTGGCGCACCGCTTTCGCTAACTGGTAGCCTTAATAACGAGTCCAAACAAACCCAGCAGGGTTACGAAATCTGGAAAGATTTTGTAAATGCGGCGGGTGGTATCAAAGTAGGCGGCAAAGCTTACAAAGTAGATATTACCTACTACGACGACGAAAGCAAGCAAGACAAAAGCGCACAACTGGCCGAACGACTTATTAAGGAAGACAAAGTAAACTTCCTGCTTGGCCCTTACGGTACGAACAGCACCAAAACTGTTTCCGCCATCGCCGAGCAGAACAAAATCCCAATGGTCGAAGGCAACGGCGCGGCAGAATCTATATTTAGTCAAGGCTACAAGTATACCTTTGGGGTACTCTCGCCCAGTGGCAATTACTTGAAGGGCGTAGTCGAAGCTCTGGCGGCTCAAAACCCCAAACCCAAAACAGTAGCTCTGCTTTCGGCCAACGACAGCTTTTCGGTGGAAGTAGCCGACGCAACCAAGAAATTGGCCGAAAAGAACGGGATGCAAGTGGTTTTGTACGAAAAGTACCCTGACAAAGAAACCAACCTGACCAATCAGGCCAACAATGCCAAGAATTCCGGCGCGGATGTGCTGCTCAATAGCGGTCACTTCAACGAAGCGGTAGCTCTGGTAAAGGCAGTCAAGGAACTCAAGTATAGCCCGGTAGCGATGGGCTTTAGCGTTGGGCCGGGTCTTCCCGAATTCGGCGACAACCTGAAAACTGATGCCAGCTTTATCTTCTCCGGCGCACAGTGGACTCCGGCAGTTACTTACAAGGGTGATGACGTTTTCGGGACGTCCAGGAAGTATTACGACGAATTCAAGAAGAAATTCGGCAACGACCCCAGCTATCAGGCAGCAGACGGGACGGCTTGCGGAATTGCTTTCCAAAAAGCCATCGAAAAAGCGGGTAGTTTAGAACCGCAAAAAGTCCGCGACGCGCTGGCCGCCCTTGACATCAACACTTTCTATGGTCAGGTCAAGTTTGACGAACGCGGCGCGAACATTTACAAGCCGATGGTAGTCGAGCAGTGGCAAGGCAGCAAGCGAGTAACTGTCTGGCCCGCCGAAGTCGCCGAAGCTAAAGTAATGTTCCCGACCCCGGCCTGGGACAAACGCTAGAAGCTATTTATCTGTAGGAGGGATTTCCAATCCCGATTTTACCTTAACCCGTAGGTCGGGAGGGGAATCCCCCTGCAAGTGAAGCGTTACAGAATCGCTAATTAAGAACCAAAATTTGAATTCCCTTTAAAAAATAGTAAATCCCAAAGGGGGTAGAGGTTGCAAAATCTGGTCAGTGGTTTGCTGCTAGGGGGGATGCTTGGGCTGGTAGGGCTAGGCTTTTCGCTGGTCTGGGGTATTCTCAATATTGTAAATCTGGCGCATGCCCCAACAATTATGTTCGGAGCGTATATCGCTTATTATTTTTTGGAAAATTTCAAGATTGACCCGTTTCTTACTCTGCCCTTTGCCATGATTATTATGGGCGGGTTCGGTTTTTTGCTTCAAAAATTCCTGATAAATCGCATCATCAAAGCTCCCCTTTTAATCACCTTTTTGCTAACTTTTGGGCTGGAAGTAATGCTGATAAACGTCGGGCGATTGTTATTTACCGGCACTCAACGCAGCGTTAAAACCGAGTATGATTCGGCCAGTTTTAACTTTGTGGGAGCAGAAGTCAGCTTTAAGAAATTGGCTGGACTAGGGGTTGCCTTAATTTTAACTTACTTGCTGTATTTGTTTATGAGCCGGACTAAAATTGGTAACGCTATCCGGGCGGTCAGTATGGATTTGAACGCGGCCCGACTAATGGGCATTAACATCGCCAATATTTACGTGATTACTTACGTGATTAGTGCAGCACTGGCGGGGGCGGCGGGCGTACTGCTTTCGACCTGGAGCGCGTTCACTCCTGACGATTTCGGGCGGTACAATATTCGAGCTTTCGCGGTAGTGGTGCTGGGCGGGCTGGGTTCAATACCGGGCGCACTTATCGGCGGGCTGGCCTTTGGCCTGATTAGCGAAGTTATCGGCGGTATCAAGCTCGGCACAGGGATAGATGCTTTTACGCTTAGTCCCTGGAAAGAAGGAATTTTGTTTCTGGCTCTGGTGCTGGTACTGATTGTTCGTCCGCAGGGCTTACTTGGCAAAGAAGGCTACCGTTAAAGAGCTACCGATAAACAGGAAGGTTGAACAGGATAGATAGATGATACCAAATCTGTTGATAATGGCGGTAGGTATCGCCCTGAGTGTAATAGCCAGCCAGCGCAAAAACCGCAGCTTGAGCTTGATTGGGCTAGGGTTGTTGACCCTGCTGCTAGTTGCCAGCCCGTTTGTTACCGAAAACAAAGTCAGCCTGATACCGATTTTTATTTTGGGGCTGGCGGCGGCGGGCTGGAATATTATTGGCGGCTTTACGGGGTATGCCGCTTTTGGGCAGGTCGCTTTCTATGGATTGGGAGCTTATGCCGTCGTGCTGTTCGGCTCACAGCGGCGCAAACCCTTGCCGGAAAGCAGCACCGCTACGATGATTGACCAAACTATTGGTTGGCCGCTCTGGGTCGCCTTTATAATGGCGGCAATTATTCCGGCTCTGGTTGCCCTTATAATCGGATGGCCGATTTTACGGCTCAAAGGTCATTATTTTGCGATTGCGACACTGGGTATCGCTTTGGCAATGCCGCAGGTTTTATCCAATACCGGCTGTATTGGTGGCGACGAAAGAAATCCGGGCTTTTGCATCGGACTTGGCACAGGTCTGGTTATGCGCCCTTTGCCGGATGACAAGGAAGCTAACTTAACCTTGCTCTACTTTTTTGCCCTAATTCTGATGGCTCTGGCGGTAGTGGCAACCTGGTACATATCACGCAACAAGTTTGGCTATGGCCTGTTCGCCATTCGGGAGAATGAAGAAGCCGCTTCGGTGTTGGGGGTAAACACCACCCTTTTCAAAATTGCCGCCTTTGTGCTGGCTGCCGCCTTTACCGGGCTGGCTGGAGCAATGCAAGCAATGGTACAAACCTCGGTTGCCCCTACCGAAGATAGCATTTTTAATAATTCTATCAGCCTTTATGTGATTGTAATTTGTTTGCTGGGCGGGGTTGGCACGGTTTGGGGGCCATTTATCGGCACGTTTATCTTTGCCTTTATCCGCGAAGTGCTGGAAAAATTGCCGGGTTGGTTCAATAATCCCGGTTTGCTGGAATGGCGCGACGTAATCTTTGGCTTAATCGTAGTGCTGATGGTGCTATTTTTGCCCAAAGGGGTTATCCAGCTTGTTTCCAATAAAGGTGGCTTTAGCTGGCGTATTTTTCTACGCAACATCCGTGAAAATAGTATTTGATAGAGTTTCAAGTTTCAAGTTCCTAGTTCTTAGTTAAATTCAAACCTGAAACCTAAAACCTGAAACCTAAAACTTAAAACTTAAAACTTGAAACCTGAAACTTAGGAAAACGATGAGCAGCGATTTAATGTTAAAAGTTGAGAGCGCGACGAAGCGTTATGGCGGGGTGACTGCCGTTTCGGATATTAGCTTCGAGGTCGCGGCGGGCGAGATTTTGGGCTTGATTGGGCCAAACGGGGCGGGCAAAACTACGCTGGTGAATATGATTAGCGGGCTGGCGAAACCAACTTCCGGCACAATTCATTATAAAGGTAGTTTGCTGAACGAAATCCCGGCTTATAAAATCGGAGCGATGGGCATTGCCCGCACTTTTCAGGTGGTGCGCCCGTTCCAGAATTTGACCGTACTGGAAAATGTGGCGGTAGGGGCGATGTACGGGGCGGGTGGCGCAAAACGGGCCGCACCCGCCGCCTTCAAGCGGGCCGAAGAAGTATTGGATTTCGTCGGGTTAGCCAATCGCAAGAATGACCAGGCCGACCAATTAACGATTGTTGGGCGCAAACGGCTAGAATTGGCGAAAGCTCTGGCAATGGATCCCCAGCTAATTTTGCTGGATGAAGTAATGGCGGGCTTGCGCGGCACCGAGATTGACGAAGCAATGGATTTAATTCGCAATATTAACAAAAGCGGCGTGACGGTGCTGGTTATTGAACACGTGATGAAGGTAATTATCGGGGTTTGCAATCGGGTAGTGGTGCTGGATTACGGGCGCAAGATTGCCGAGGGCCAGCCCAGCGAGGTAATGAATAACCCGGTAGTAATCGAAGCATATTTGGGCAAAAAATTCGCCAAAAGCCAGGAACAGAAATAAGAGGCCAAATGTCTAACGAAAAACATGATGCAGCCGTCCGCGCCCCGCTTCGCACTGATGAACCGCTTTTGAAGATTGAAAAGGTCAACGCAGCCTATGGCGATGTGCAGGTTTTGTGGGATTTGGACATGGAGATTTAT
>JBBQGP010000188.1:0-10714 GCA_038323095.1 Chloroflexia bacterium
TGGCGTGCCTGCCCCAATTTTAGCCAGCATTATCGTGCCATTTACCGGGCCTTCTAAACCAATTGTCGGACTATTACTCGCAGCTAGATAAGCGATTTGGGTACCGTCCGATGACCAGACCGGGAAAAGAGCTTCGCCTCTGCTTGGCCCGCCAAAGGATTGCAAAACGGGCTTATCCGGCGCGGGTGCTTTCGACATATCTACCACCGAGAAAGACCGATAGCCTGTCGGTGGCAAACCTTCAAAGATAAGCAAACTTCCGGCTTTGGGCTGGGCATAGGTGCGGGCGTAGCCACCTTCGTGCTGGCCGTTCCAAAGCTTTAGTTCGCTTCCATTCAGGCTGTTAATGCTCAAAACCAGCCCGGTTGCCCCAATCGTAGTAAAAGCCAGCGTTTTGCCGCCATCTACAAAAGCCGGGTATTGAATAATTCGGGCTTCGCCGCTAAAGGGATAATTGAATTTGCTAAAATCGCTGGGGATTTTGGCGGTGTTTAACGGCTCCCATTCGTTTTGGCCCTTGCTGTTAATTAGTTTCAGGGCGTTATTTTCTGGGAAATCTGACCCACCGGGTTTAATTGTGCCATCGGTGACAAAGGCAACCCGTAAACTATCGGATGACCAAATCGGCTGCTTACCATTCGCCAATTTGCGCGGATTTTGGCCGTTGGCATCTACCAGCCAAATCTCGTGCTTGCTGCGTTGTGGGTCAAACTGCCCGTTTACTGCCAATCCCCGCGTAAACATTATAGTTGTACCGTCCGGCGACCAAAGCGGCTCATAATCGCTGCTGTTGGCGGGCTGGTTGCCAATCAAAGGGATGACCGTCCCGCCACTGGCCGGAATAAGATAAATAGAACTCCGGCTGTTAGGAGTTTTGGGGCTGGTCGAGGCGGCAAAAGCCAGCGTTTTGTTATCGCCAGACCAGGCCGGATTGCCAATTATCCCCAGATTGGTAGTGCTACTATCTACCAGTTTACGCTTGTCTTTGGTGCTGACGTTCAAAACTACCAGGCTATAATCATCCACATAAGCTAATTGTGCTGGGGCTGCTACTGCCGTCGTAGAAGCGGCAGTCGTGGCAGCTACGGCAGAAGTGGTAGCTGCGGCAGAAGTGGTAGGGATAGAAGTAGTGGCCGCCGTTGTAGAAGTAGAAGCGACAATAGTGACGGTTGCTAAAGGAGTGCTGGTCGCTAAAGTTGGCGCGGCACTGGTAGTTTGAGATGGTGCGCTGGTGGTAGCAGGGACAGGTGTCGCCTGAGCAACTGTCGCGGTTGCACCCGGTACAATAGGGTTAGGAGTAGGCGTGCTTGACTCGGCACAGGCAGTCAAACCTAAACTTAACATAACCAACAAAACTAATAAACTGCTGTTTATTCTGATTTTAGCTTTCTTGCCTAATTCAAACATAGCCCCTCCTGTAAAGTAACACGTAACAAGTCCCAAGTCGAAAGTATTAAGTCGGAAACAATCGTCTATTGAGGTTGTCTCCTGGCCCTAAAAGAGCGGGGTCTAAATTTTGCTTAACCCCGATTGGCTTTAGCCGCGTTTTCATGATATTAGCCCAAACATTCCATGTTCGGGAGATTTCCCTTATCTACCAGGATTGCAGCCGTCTCTAAATCCATTGACGGAGCAATGTCCCACAAAATTGTACTTTATCAAGACATCCATCCGCAATAGTATAAACGTAGCTAAACCCTGACGGTTGCGCGAAAACTTATTTCTGGTCTTTAATTTGCTCTAACTCAAGCAGGATTGCAAATAAATCAGGCGAAAAGAAAAGGAACAGGAAACGGGAGAAAACAATGCCACAACAAAACAAATTTGATTTGCTGATAATAGGGGCGGGGCCTGCCGGAAGTGCGGCGGCGGATGCGGCGGCCCAACAAAAACGGCGGGTAGCCCTGATTGAGAAAAACAAATTAGGCGGTACATGCCTGAATTACGGCTGTGATCCGACCAAGACAATGCTACAGGCGGCCCATTTGCTGCATCAGGCCCAGCGTTCGGCTCAATATGGCTTAAATATTCCAAAAGCCGAAGTAAATTGGGATGGTTTGCTGGCTCGCCTTGAGCAAGTCAGAGGAAAAATGCGCGGCGGTACGATTGAGGAAGCCGAAGAAAATTTGAAAAAGCAGGGGATTGAACTTTTCAAGGGCGAAGCCCGGTTTGTTTCACCCCACGAAGTTGAGGTAAACGGGCAGAAACTTTGGGCCGAGCAGATTTTGATTGCTTCCGGGACGGTGGCGGCTATTCCACCTGTACCGGGCCTCAAAGAAGCCGGATATATTACCAATATTGAGGCGGTTTCGCTGGCGCATTTGCCAAAGCGGTTAGCCATATTGGGTGGTGGGCCAATCGGGATTGAATTTGCCCAGGTGTTCCAGCGTTTTGGGGTAGAAGTTAGCGTCTTCGAGCGTAGCGAGTCATTGCTTGATACCGAAGATTACGAATTGGCCGATATGCTTTGCAATTATTTGCAGCAAGAAGGTATTCGGCTGGAAGCGGGAGCAGAGCTAAAGCAAGTTGAAGTCGGACCAGAAGGCAAGCGGCTTTCGATTAGCTTCAAAAATGGCAAGCGGGAAGAAGTTACTGTAGATGAAATTTTGGTGGCGACGGGCCGTGAACTTATGCTTGAGCCGTTAAATTTGGAAGCTGCCGGGCTGAAAACTACTGAAAAGGGCTTAAAGATAGACGAAACTTTGCGAACCAGCGTACCTCATATTTGGGCGGCAGGTGATATTGTCGGTAAGTATCAGTTTACCCACGTTGCCGGAGAACAAGGTAAATTGGTAGTTGAAAATGCTTTCGGGAATGACCCCAAAGCTTTTGATAATCGGGTTATTCCCTGGGGAGTTTATACTAAACCTGAGCTGGGGCATTTGGGTCAAACTGAAGAAGAATTAAAGGAAGCCGGTACTCAATACAAGGCGGGCCGCTATAATCTGGACAAGCTGGAACGGGCCATCATCGAAAACGAAACGGTGGGAATGGTCAAGCTACTTTTGGATAAAGACGGTAAGCTGCTGGGCGGGCATATTCTGGCGGATAATGCGGGCGATTTGCTTGCTCCCTTGATTGTTGCAATGCGGGCCAATCTGCCGATTTCAGTTGTAGCCGATGCCATCCAGCCCTATCCTACAATGGCTGAGGCGGTGCGCTACGCCGCTCAAGAGGCTCAATAAGACGGGACACAGAGCAAGCCACCCTTCTTTAGCTAGATTCCGCGATTAGCTCTATCTCGACTTGCGCTCCCAAAGGCAAAGCGGCTACGCCAATGGTAGTGCGGGCGGGATAGGGCGTTTCAAACTGGCGGGCGTAAACTTCGTTCATTGCTCCAAAATCGGCCATATTGGTTAGGAATACGTTCACCTTGATCACCTTATCCTGGCTCAACCCGACGGCTTCCAGTACCGCAAATAAATTCTTGAAACATTGCCCGGTTTGTGCGCCAATATCACCTTCTATTAGTTTGCCTGTAGCCGGGTCAAGCGGGGTTTGGCCGGAAAGATACAAAAGATTGCCCGTTCGTACTGCCTGTGAATAAGGGCCAACCGTCGCCGCTTTGGAATTGGAAATCGCCTGACGTGATGATGACATTTTAACCTCTTTCTATTCCCAGCAATAATCGGTCTGGGTAAATCAGGATTGGAAATCCTTCTCTTGTATAATTATTTAGGCCAAAGCTGCTACTGACGAAGGGCGTTGCGGAAAAAGCGCGTTGAGTAGAACCCGGCTGCGCTCATTGCTAACCGTGCAGTCAGAATCAGCATATTCAAGGTCGGACAAACTACGATAGCCCAAAACCAATTGCAAAAAGGTTGGGCCTGGAAAAGCAGCATCGCTCTCGTCGTGCGCGGTTGTTTCTACCTCAGTCAGTTTACCACTTTTTAGTACAAGGGTTAGGCCGCTAAGGTAAAAATTCAAGTGCAAAGTGCCGCTATAGCCATCAAAAACACTGCTTTGCAAGCGTTTATTCAAAGCTGGCGCAATGTGCCTCAAAAAAGCGGGCAAATCAGGGATACGAACGTACCAGGCAGAGGACGGCTTTTGATGATTAAGCTGTTCGCTCAGGGCGACACAGGCGGGGTGAGAAGTTTCAAGCGTGAAAGTGGCCCGACTGGACGCTGTGGATTTGTTCTCGGTAGCGCGTTCGTTTGATAAAGTTTGGAGGGCGCGAGTCACAAATTCAGCGACCAGCCGCATTGGATAGCCCGGAAGTACCGCCATTTCCCGTATTGAAATAACCTCTGGTAGATAGTCCAAACCCAGATAGCCCACGACCTTACCCGCTCTATCTTCCACCATTAAAAAACGACGACGGTTCAAGGATTGGGGATGAACATCGGTTAGTATAAAGTGCCATTCGGCCTCGCTTCGCAGTTGCGTTATCAGGCTAGAGGCGCAGTGAATGGCGTAGAGGTGTGACAATAATTTTATATCGTCATGGGTAGCTGGACGCAAACGGTAATTCTCGGTTTGTTCGCCCTCTAACTGGGAGCTATTGACCCAAAACAACTCACGCTCCCCTTGCACAGCTAGAGCTAAATCGTAGCCAAACTGATGATAGTACCAGGGTATACCGCCAATGACCTGCATCAGTTCGCCGCGTTCTGCGCTACGGGCGTGCATAATCTGGAATTGTTGCCGAACCAGTCCCCGCCGCCGATATTCTGGGTCAGTTCCGATGGCTTCGGGTCGCCCCACCTTAAATTCAATTCCATCATAAGCCCAGGTTTGAGAAACAAGGGTCATAGAAGATACAATTTTGCCCCTCTGATTTTCGTCTACCACGAGAGTAAAATCGCCCGGCCTAACCGTCGGATGCTTGCCGCTCATCCAGTCCTGGGTGGCAAAAGCTATACCTTCATCGGGTGCGCCCTCTTCGCCAAGAATCCGCCCGTTAAATTCGCTTGAAGCGGCACTGTCTTTGGGTTTAGCCCAGCGTAAAGTTAAGCCGTTGCCTAAATCTTGGGGCAGACCTAAAGAATTTCCCTCATCCGACCCAACCTTAAAAGCCAAAATCGCTCTCCTACGTTTATCAATAATTATCAATAATTGCTTAGTTAGTTGTACTAATATTTTAACCCTAAAACTATTAGTTGTCAACTGCCAGGTTTGCGGGATGTTTCGCAAGTCTGGGTTTTGTCCACAAAACTTGCCTTTAACACGGTTATTCTGAGCAATTTTTGCCCCGTCGTTTCCTCAAGCTACATTTAAGCAAAGTATTTTCTGGATTGAGCCTTTAAAGTCGAAGTTAGGGCCGTACCTTAGCCTCAAACTTATTTCAGAGCTTCTGGCACGCTTCTAGCTTTTGATAAGTAAGGCGGGCCTGTTTGATAAGTTTTAACAAAAATGTTAGCGAGGTTTTATGGGCAAAAGCTTAATAAGATTACTAATAATTGGGCTAATTTTGAGTTTGACGGCTTGTGGCTCTAGCACTGAGAATACCTCTCCGCCTCTGCCTACCACTCCCGCTACTTCTGTCGCCATAATTGCCAGCCCTGTTAGCAGTGCCTTACCAACTCTAACCATAGCCAGCCCGAATTTTCCTGCTTCTAGCCCGGTTAGCACCCAAACCAAATTTGCTACCAGCCCCACTTTAGCAAAAATCAGCCCGGCCAGTAGCAATTCACCTACCGTTATTGTTATTGTGGCCTCAACTCCGACCCCTGAAAAAGTTTTTTATCGGACGGCAACAGCAGTTCCGCCTACCGCTACTTTGCCCACTGCTACTTTTACGCCCTTACCGCAGGCGGTTTATACTGCCTCTAGTGGGCCGGATGCCGAGGAGCAACGCTTTTTGCAGTTATTAAATGCCTACCGTAAAGAAAATGGGCGCAATCCTTTGAGCTTTGATGCCCAGCTTTTTAGCTCGGCTCGTTGGATGGCGCAGGATATGGCCGGAAAGCCCCAGGTTTCGCATACCGACTCGCAGGGCCGCGATATTTTCAAACGAATTAAAGATTTTGGTTACGCCGGACGTAATGTTGGTGAGAATATCGCGGGTGGTTTGGAACAAGCTGAAGCTAACTTGAATATTTGGCAAAGCGACGACATCCACAAAAATAATCTGCTCGGCTCTAACTATACCAAAGCTGCTGCCGGACGCTTTCGGGCCAATAGCTCGGCCTATAGCTGGTTTTGGGTTCTTGATTTAGGCTAAACTTCACCTATTCTTCATTTGACAAATAGCAGAGGCTTTGCTACATTAAATTTAGTTTTCTTTGTGGTAGTCTGGATTAAATAATCTTTATACTGGTGGTTCACAGGTGGAAACAAGTTTAGCGGAATTGAAAAGGCCCGTTGCGGGAGCAAATAACCGGGGGCGCACGATTCGTTACTACTGGGATTTGATTAGTACGCTGGTAATGCGGGATGTGCAGTTGCGTTATCGGCGTTCGGCACTTGGTATTATCTGGTCTTTAATAAATCCTCTTTTAGTCTTACTAATTTTAAGCTTTGTATTTCAGCGGGTCGTGCCACTTGGCATCCCTAATTTTCCGGCTTACGTTTTCTGTGGCTTGATTGCCTGGAACTGGTTTAGCGGCTCGGTGCTATCGGCTACTAATTTGATTAACCTTAACGCCGATTTAGTACGCACGCCCCATTTTGCTACCGAAACTTTGGCCCTGATAAATGTTGGCACTAATATGGTTAATTATTTGCTGACTTTGCCGATTTTATTCGGCTTATTGCTCTGGGATAATTTGCCGTTGGGCTGGTCGCTGCTTTTCCTGCCCGTATTAATGCTGCTGCAATTTATCCTGACCTGTGGGGTTAGTATGCTGGTGGCGGCTCTTAACGTTTATTTTCGGGATGTGGAACATCTTTCGAGCGTGGCAATTATGCTCTGGTTCTATATTACTCCGATATTTTATCAAAGTTCGGGCGTTCCGGCAGAATATCGCTGGGTTTTCGATTTTAACCCAATGGCCCAATTGCTCAAAGCTTACCGCCAGATAACTTTGAACAATTCTGCGCCGGATTTAATCGGGCTGGGTTGGGTAGCACTTATGGCGGTAGTTATCGGCTCGGCGGGTTACTTTTTCTTTCGCAAGGTCAAGCACAGCTTTATTGAAGAACTTTGAGAGAGTTTTGAGTTAGAAAACATTGAATTGATGATATTAAAAGAGTTTTATAATCACTGGCTCAGGTGGGCCGACTAAAAATGAATGGTCAGATAATCGAGGTTGAAAATCTCTGGAAATGCTATTACGTTACGCAGGAAAAGCGGCGCACTTTAAAAGAAACCGTTTTGAAGGGTTTTGGCAGAATGCGCCGCCGTCAAACTGTTTGGGCTTTGCAGGATGTCAGTTTTAAGCTGGAAGCAGGCCGCACCCTGGGCATTATCGGCAACAACGGCGCGGGCAAAAGTAGCCTTTTGCGGCTGGTTTGCGGGCTTGGTCGGCCTACTCGTGGAGCAATTACGGTGCGTGACCGGGTTTCCAGCTTGCTTGAACTCGGCACGGGCTTTCACCCGGATTTAACCGGGCGCGAAAATATTTACATTGGTGGCCTTGTAGCTGGCCTCACCCGTGAGGAAGTGAGCCACAAGCTTGACCCCATTATCGAATTTGCCGAACTGGAAGCAGTAATTGATACGCCACTCCGTACTTATTCAAGTGGAATGTATTTGCGGCTGGCCTTTGCAACCGCGATTAACTACGACCCCGGTTTGCTGGTGGTAGACGAAGCCTTGAGCGTGGGCGATATTCGCTTTCAGAAAAAATGCCTAACCCGCATGCAGGAAATGAAACAGGGCGGCACAACTATTGTGGTTGTTTCGCACGTTATGTCCCAAATTGAGGATTTATGCGATGAGGTGCTTTGGCTGGAACAGGGCAAAGTCCGGCTGCACGGCCCAACACCCGAAGTAATCAAACGTTATCAGGAGCGGGTCTTTACACGAGTAGTGGCCTCGCCCGGTATGAACCGCAGCGATGGCGATGAATTAAATACTCCAGGCGAAGTTTCTGTTAGTGACGAAGAAAATTCCGGGCAATTTACCGAAACCTTGAGTGGGACGCATCAGATAGAAATTCGTGGGGTGCGAATTAGTAACGAGTTTGGGACAGAAATAGACACGCTAGTTTCGGGCGAACCACTACAGGTTCAAATCAATTATTTTGCCCGCGAAAAAATCAGCCGCCCGATTTTTATGGTTGGTATTTTCCGGGACGACGGCCTTAAATGTTACGAATCTTCCACCGAAGCTGACGGTATTTTTATCGAAACGGTAGAGGGGACTGGCTTTATTTCAATTAATTACGCTGCCTTGCCCCTGCTGCGCGGCTCTTACTGGCTTGGCGTTAGTATTTTCGACCAGCATTGGGAAACGGCTTACGATTATAAAGGGCAGATGTCGCCTTTTGAAGTGGTTGGAACTGTTCCCGGCACGGGTATTTTTCACCCGCCGCATAAATGGAGTAGCTAATTGTCAATCAAAATTACTCAAATCGAATTATCAAAACCCTTAAAACCCTTGCGACGACTGGATTTTCAAATTAGCCACGTTTGGGCTTTGGTGCGGCTGGACGGCGAACCTTTGGGTTGGCTCAAAATCCAGAATGAGCAGCTACCGCTTTCGGCGCGAGAAGTCGGCGAAATGATTGCCAAAGAGCATACCTGGCCCATTTACGAACACGGTTTGCGAAAGTTGCTTGATAGCGGTTTGGGTCTTTCGCCTGGCACTAATTTAATTGACCAATCTTTGCGCCATACCCCAATTAAGCGCGATTATCCTTTAGCCAGCGTAATTGTTTATTTGCCCTATGAGGTTGAGATAAGCCATTTAGCGGCTTGTTTGGAAGCTTTGCAGGAGCAAGACCACCCTAATTTTGAGGTAATTTTGGCGGTAAACGGCACGCTACCCGCCGGAGTAAACCAAATCGCCGAGCGCGGACGGGCGCAGTTAATTTCTGGTACAAACGCCTTTTACCGGGCGGTGCAGGAAGCGCGGGGCGAGTTCGTCTCGCTTACCGGGGCGGCTGCAATGCCTGATAAAAGTTGGTTGCGCGGAGTGGCTGATGCAGTAGATAATCCAACCGTTGCAGCGATTGGTGGGCCGCTTTTCCCCTTTGATTTGTGGACGCAGGGCCAGATAATTTTTGAAAATCACGCCAAACGGCCCTACTGGTTTGTGCGCTATTATAATTATGACCAGCTTTTCGAGCTTTCTCCCGAAAATTTCGGCACGCCGCTAAACGCCTCTTTCCGGCGCAGCTTTTTGCTGGAAGAATGTAATAACGACTTTTTCGCACTGGATTTTGGCCTCAAACAAATGCTGCATTTATACTATCGGGCTTTGAAACGCGGTTTTATGGTTGGTTATGAACCTAATGCCTTAGTCTGGGAACATTACCCGGAGCAAGAAGCGGCTGCCTGGAAACAATTAGAGCGGGAAAATATCGAACGGGCCGAGTTTTTGGCAATGGCGGCGCGGGCCAACCCTGGCTACCGCAAAGTTTTACTGCAAAAATTCCGGCAAAGTCCCGCCACCAAAAAAACTTTAGTCCGGCTAGGACTGCGCGAAGTTCAGCGTAGATTGAAATTGAGGGGCGAACATGCGGGTCGCAGCCAGAGTAATTGAGCTATGCGGCCCGTTTTGTATCCCACCAGGACTGCACGAATACGACGGGTTGCGGCTTTATTACAGTGTGCGCGGCCAGATACAAGGTCACGTCTATTTCTGGAACAATCATAAAGCTTTGTTTGGGCAAAAGTTTCGCTATCCGGCTGATTATGGCTCCTGGCTCTTGCTTTACAATGCTTTTTTCAGCCCTTTAGGTGTTCCCGAAATAGATAAAACTATTCTAAAAAATTTGCTCTGCGCCCGAATTGGCCTTGACCCGGCCACGCTGGACGAAGAATATCAGGCAGTTCCAACTGATTTGCCAGATTTGACAGCTTCAATAGTGCTGCCGACCAAAGACCGTCCGCTTGATTTAGCTCGCGCTTTGGAGCATTTAACCCGGCACCAAAGCCGTGTACCATTTGAAATAATTGTGGTAGATAATAATCCGTCTAGCGGCTTGACCGCCCCGGTGGTGGCCCGCTTTGTAAAAGTTAAGTATTTGGTTGAAACTCGGCCTGGCGTGGGCTATGCCCGCAATACTGGGACGTTGGCGGCCCGCGGCGATATTGTAATTTCAACCGACGATGATGTGGTGGTTACTGAAAACTGGCTGGATAATCTGATTGCGCCTTTTGCCGATGCGCGAGTCGGGGCGGTTATGGGTTTGGTCTTGCCTTATGAATTAAATACTCCGGCCCAGGGTATGTTTGAAAAATTGGGCGGGCTGGGGTTGGGTTATGAGTACCATCGTTATGATGCTGCTTTCTTTAATGGCCCAGAATTACCCGACGTAAGCAAGCTCGGCAATACTTCGACGGCGGCTTTTCGCTTTAGGGATTTTGCCGACCCGAAAATTGGCCCGTTTGAAGTAGCTCTTGGGTCGGGAACTCCAGCACGGGGTGGCGGGGACGTTTACCAGTTTTACCGGGTTTTGGCGGCGGGCAAAGTTTGTGTGTACGAGCCGAAAGCGCGGGTTTATCACAAGCATCGCTCTGAAATGAAACAGCTTCGCAAGCAGCTAATCAATTTTGAAAGCGGCTATACTGCGATGCTCTGGCGGATTGGTACGCGAGACAAAGACAAAAGGGCTTTTCGAGTGTTACGTTATTATGTGCCAAAAAGTAAGCAGCAAATGCT
>JBBQGP010000189.1:0-10678 GCA_038323095.1 Chloroflexia bacterium
CCGTCAGCAATCTGTCAGCCTTTTCAGGGTAAAATCTCCAAAATCATTGACCTATAAAGCATAAGCTGATGTAATACAACTATCTAATCAAACACTGAGAAATGAGATAAAAAATGGAAAATCAGCAAAAATGGTATATAACGACAGCTATTCCCTATGTTAATGCCCGTCCTCATCTAGGCTTTGCTCAAGAAATGGTTGAAACTGACACACTGGCTCGCTATCATCGCCTAATAGGGGACGACACCCGTTTTTTGAGCGGAACGGATGGTAATAGCCTCAAAAATGTAATCGCGGCAGAGCGTGAAGGTCTCCCTACTCAGGCGTTTGTAGATGCCAACGCCAACCATTTTTTTGCCTTGCGCGATGCCCTGAATGCTTCTTTTGATGATTTTATCCGCACCAGTAGCGACCCACGCCATGCTCCCGGTGTACAAAAACTTTGGGAAGCCTGCAACCGCAACGGTGATATTTACAAAAAGACTTATAGCGGCCTTTATTGCGTTGGTTGTGAGCAATTTTACACCCAGGATGAATTGCAGGGCGGCCTTTGCCCGGAACACCTGACCCCGCCCGATTTAGTCCAAGAAGAAAATTACTTTTTCCGCCTTTCCCGTTATCAGGAAACTTTATATAACTTAATCGAAAGCGATAAATTAAAGATTTTGCCCCAAAGCCGTAAAAACAAAATTTTAAGCTTTATCCGGCAAGGGCTGGCCGATTTTAGCATTTCGCGTTCCCGGCTCAAGTTTGGCGCGGGCCTGGGTGTTTTTGGTAATGTTGGTGAGTTCGGGTCTTTTACCTATCTGCATAGCTTTTCTTTAGCCCTTTGTTTGATTTTGCTGCCAATTTCTGCCTTTAATTGCTCTTGCAAGCTTACATAAATCATATTATTTGGCGAGGTGTCAGCAATGCATTTTGTTTGGGGAATTATAGATTGGGGGAGTAACCTGCCTCCTCACTCAGCTAAGTATCGAGAGTTTGGAGGCAAGTTTCTAATCTTTATGAAGTGGTTTCCAGAAGCTAAATCAGAAGTGTTTATAGCCGGAAAATATCAACCCCACCCACGCCGGTATTGAGCAGGAAGTGAATAATTACCGGCTGTTCCTGGCTGATTGGCTCAACCGCGTGGTCGGGGATTTGGTTAGGAAGGCGGAAAACATCCTGAAATTTTTTGGTCATGCTTTTCCACCAATCCAGTCCTTCGTGAATATCTTTGCCGCCGATAACTGATGCGCCGTCTATGGTAAACTGAACATAGCGCGGCAGGTAAATTTCGACTCCGCCCATACCAGTTGAAATTTCCAGCTGGTATTCACCGGGCGGGATAGGCGCACTTGCCAGGTCTAGCGTTATACCACCGATGGCAGTGCTAATCTTGCCCTGCTGAAAAATACTCATGCCGCTACTCGAAATCGAATAATACTGACCGCCTATTCCCGATGAAGGCATCTTTTATTCTCCTTTTAGTTGGTTTAAGCCTTAGAAACGGGCTTGCACTGTTTTAATCCGGAGTTATTATATCTTAGTTTTTGGTTGAATAGAAGTGACCAATGTAATGTTTTACCAGGTTTTTTGACAAAAGCTGGTTATTTTACAGACAGTTTTTGGGATATTACAATTCAAACGCCAGGTGAGTTTGACACTGTTGGGTAAGGAAGTTAAAATATTTCAGTATTTAGCTGCGGGTTCTCACTGGCAAAATTTATGGCGAAAGAGGCCGATTAGAAATGACGCAAAATAATTCCATTCTGGATAAAACTCCGCTTTATGATACCCATGTAAAAATGGGGGCGCGAACGATTGAGTTTGGCGGTTGGTTAATGCCGGTGCAGTACAGTGGCATTATCGAGGAACACCACGCGGTTAGAAACGCCGCCGGAATTTTCGATTTGAGCCATATGGGAGAATTCGAGGTTAGCGGCTATCAGGCGTTAGAGCTTTTGCAGTATGCGACCACGAACGATGTTTCAAAACTGGCAGTCGGTCAGGCTCACTATACTTTTATGCTTTACCCCGATGGCGGAATTGTGGACGATTTGATTATTTATCGTTTGCCGGATAAATATTTGCTGGTGGTCAATGCTTCCAATATTGATAAAGATTACGATTGGTTAATCGAGAATCGGACGATTAAGGGGCTTGATTGTATTATCAGGAATCGTTCGTATGATACCGCTTTAATTTCTTTGCAAGGCCCAAAAGCAATCGAAATCTTACAGCCTTTGGTTGACCAGGATTTGAGCGAGGTCAAGTATTACTATTGCACCGAAGGCAAGCTGAATAAAGTGCCAATGGTAATGGCCCGGACGGGCTATACTGGCGAGGATGGTTTCGAGCTTTTTATGACCCGACGCGAGGCGGCGAATATCTGGAACATCTTGATAGAAGCGGGCAAGGATAAGGGGCTAATGCCGGTTGGTCTGGGGGCGCGGGATACTTTACGGCTGGAAGCGAAGATGGCTCTTTACGGCAACGATATTGACGCAAGCACTAATCCCCTCGAAGCGGGTCTGGGCTGGGCGGTGAAAATGGACAAGGGTCAATTCGTCGGCAAGGAGGCCCTGCTACGGTTCAAAGAAAAGGGGCTAAAGCGCAAACTGGTTGGCTTTGAGATGCGGGACAAGGCGATTGCCCGTCATGGCTACCCGGTATCAGTAAACGGAGCAACTGTCGGGACGGTGACGAGTGGTACGCCTTCGCCAAGCGTGGGCAAAAATGTTGGTCTGGCTTATTTGCCGCCAGAATATAGCGCAATCGGAACAGAATTTCAGGTAATTATTCGAGGTAAGCCAACCGACGCGGTAGTCGTGAAAACGCCTTTTTACGTCAGGCCGCACAAAAGATAGTTGTTAGTTGTTAGAGAAATACAGTTGTCGGAAGCTGATTCCTACTTTATACTTCCGACTTGATACTTGATACTTGTTACTTTAATAAATGGAAAGGAGGACGGGGTTTTTGGTTGACCTAAAACTGGAAGCTCCGCGCTAAACATGAATTTTCCCGAAGAACTCAAATATAGCCGTGAACACGAGTGGTTGCGGTTGGAAAACGAAGAAGCGACGATTGGTATTACCGAATTTGCTCAGGACGAATTGGGTGATATTGTCTACGTAGAAACGCCTAAAGTTGGCGATACAGTTCGGCAAAATGAGCAATTCGGGGTGGTAGAATCGGTTAAAACCGTATCCGATTTGTTTAGCCCGATTAGCGGCGAAGTGGTAGCGGTAAACGATGAGGTAGTTAGCAGCCCGGAATTGATTAACAAGGGTGCTTACGAAGCCTGGATTATCAAGGTAAAGCCATCCGAAGGCACTGAAATGGATGCCCTGCTTTCGGCAGATGATTACAAGACGATGATTGGGAAGTAGTTGTTAGTTGTTAGAGTCTTTAATAAAACAACTGTCAGATTTGCAAATACAAGTTTACCTTAGCAGCATTAAAACTAACAACTAATAACTAATAACTAACAACTGGGGGTTATAATGGGCCAAAACGCGAAGGAGCAGACCCACCCGCATTTGCATGAGCCGTTTGAGGCGGGGCAAAAGCGGGAGTATACAGTGCGGATTGTACGCCCGGAAGAGTATAGCACGAACACGGCCCAAACACCGGGGATGCAACGCTTTGCAGCAATCTCCGGGAAGTTGACTAATTCAAAGGGGATGTGGGCCGGAGTGACGCTGGTTGACCCGAAAATAGAAAGTGTGCCGCACCATCACGGGGAGCAGGAGACGGTGATTTATGTGCGGGCGGGCCACGCTATGATTCGGTGGGGCGAGAAGTTGGAACACGAAGAAACGGTTTCGCCTGGTTCGTTTATTTTTATTCCGTCTTTTGTGCCGCATCAGGAAATTAATCCTTCGCCGGATACGGTTTCGGAATGGATAATTGTCCGCAACGGGGCGGAAGGCATAGTAATTAATCTTTAGTAAAAAAGGCTAGAAACAAACTTAAAATGAATTACGTACCTCACTCGGATGCAGAACGTCAGGCAATGCTGGAAAGCCTGGGCATAAAATCCGTCGAAGAATTGTTTGAAGTTGTGCCGCAGCAAGTGCGCTTCCCCAAGCTGGAATTGCCGAAAGCTTTAGCGGAATTGGAAGCGACCCGGCTTTTGGGCCAGCTTGCCGCTAAAAATGAAAATCTGAGCGAGCGGGCTTGCTTTTTGGGGGCGGGCGCGTATTACCATTATGTGCCGAGCGTAGTCGGGCATCTGGCGGGCCGCAGCGAGTTCTATACCGCTTATACGCCCTACCAGCCGGAAGTAAGCCAGGGAACGCTTCAGGTTATTTATGAGTTCCAAACCATGATGGGCGAACTTTTCGGCATGGATGTGTCAAACGCTTCGATGTACGATGGGGCAAGCGCGTTGGGTGAGGCCGCGATTATGGCGGTGAACGTAACCGGGCGGAAGAAAATAATTATGCCGCGTTCGGTACATCCCGACTCGCGGGCGGTGGTCAAGACCTATACCGAGCCGCAGGGAATTGAAATCGTAGAATTTGATACCGTCGAGGAAGCGATGGCCGCGATTGACGAGCAAACCGCCGCGCTCATGGTTCAGCAGCCGGATTTCTTCGGGCAAATTCAGGATTTGCAAAAGTTGGCGGATGCCGCCCACGCGAAAAAGGCTTTGTCGGTAGTCTCAGCCTACCCGGTAGCCCTGGGTCTGCTTAAAACGCCGGGAGAATGCGGGGCGGATATTGCGGTAGGCGAGGGCCAGCCTTTAGGGATGAAGCCGTCGTTTGGCGGGCCGTATGTGGGGATTTTTACCTGCCGAACAGAGTATATCCGGCACTTACCGGGTCGGATTGTGGGGCAGACGCTGGATAAGGAAGGCAAGCGCGGCTATGTGCTGACCCTTCGTACCCGTGAGCAGGACATCCGGCGCGAGAAGGCCACCAGTAATATTTGCACCAACGAGGGCTTGATTGCCTTGATTGTGACGATTTATCTGGCGGCGATGGGTAAGCAGGGCTTCCGGCAAGTGTCGGAGCAGTGTTACCATAAGGCGCATTACGCCGCCAGCGAAATCAGCAAACTGGACGGTTACGAACTGGCCTTTGATGGGCCGTTTTTCAATGAATTTGTGGTGCGCTGTACCGGCAATCGCAACGTGGAGAAAATCGAGGCCGCTTTCCGCAAGACGGGCATTATCGGGGGCTTCCCGCTCGGTAAGGATTACCCGCAGTACGCCGATAGTATTTTGTTTTGCTGTACCGAAATCAATACTCGCGAAGAAATTGATGCGCTGGTAGAAACGCTTCGCCAAATTTAAAGTGCTGAAAACTGAGGACTGAGTGCTTTAGGGGGTCACGGGGTTCTTCTCCCTGTGCGGGGGTGATGGGGGTATCCCCCATTATTCCTCTCTTCCACCGCGCACCTGGATGCGGCGATAAGTAAAATTAGTCTGACAACCATGAGGACTGAGTAATTACTGGAAGTGATTTCTCAGTCCTTTTATCTTTTACCTAAAATTATGAGTGATTATGACCCGATAGCTTATTACTATGATTTGGAGTATAGCCGGGTAACGGCAGATTTGGATTTTTACCGGGAGATGGCGCGACAGGCGGGGGCGCAGGCTCGGATTTTGGAGGTGGCTTGCGGGTCGGGACGGATGGCCTTGCCTTTGTTGCAGGCGGGTTTTCGGGTGACGGGACTGGATAGTTCCGAAGAAATGTTGAAGCTGGCGCGGCAGAAATTGGCAGACGAGCCGGAAGGAATTCAGCAACGCGGGCAATTCGTTCAGGCCGATATGCGCGATTTTGATTTAAACGGGGAGCAATTCGATTTAATTTTTATCGCGCTAAATTCTTTCCAGCATTTGTTGACGCAAGAGGAGCAAATTACTTTTTTGCGGGCGGCTCGAAAGCATTTAGCTCCGGCGGGCTGGTTTATTGTTGATGTAGTGAACCCCGAAGAAAAAGAAAGCTACCCGGCAGACGGGCGGCTCGAATTCAATACCTCTTACCCGAACCCCAAAACGGGCGGCATTGTTTACGTTTTCCTGAGTACGACGGCTAATCCCGCCGAGCAGCAAAGAAATTATACCTATTTTTATGACGATACGGCGCGGGACGGGACGGTTAAACGTTTTGTTGCCAATTTTAGTTTGCGCTACAGTTACAGGTTTGAATTGCAGCTTTTGCTGGAAAAGGCCGGGTTTTCAGTAGAAGATTTTTACGGCTCATACGAGTTTGACGAATACGAGGCGGGTAGCAATCGCTTGGTCTACGTCTGCCGCCGGGGTTAGCCCAAATCTTCCAAAATGAATTGAACCGAATAGGATAGGTGGCTTAGTCAAAGTGTCTTCTGATGAGAAACTTCAAGAAGTTAAACTGACTTTATACAATTCCCAAGATACAGATGTAGATTTCTTTCTTGAGCCAGATGGAATGAGTTTTACTATACCACCCGGTGAGAACATTGACATTGTTTTGACGCAGAAAGAAGACGTAAAAATAGAAATTTGTTTCAAGCAGGATAAAGAGGGAGTATCCTATTATTCTATAGGAAGCTTTTATAGAACTGTTCAAGTATACAGGGCTGGCAATTTGATGTATGATTTTTAACTGTTCATTTGTAGGAGGGATTTCCTATCCCGATAAAGACGGATTTGGGTAAAATCGGGATTGGAAATCCCTCCTACAAGTAAAGTTTGTCTTGAAGTTACAGGAATTAGGAGAAACAAAAAGAGGTGCGAACTTTTTCTAAAAGTCGTACCTCTTTTCGTGAGCAGATAATGGGAAATTATTTCACGCTGAAATCGAGCGAACGGTCAAGCTTGTCGTTAAGGTAAATGTCCGCTTTGTAAGTGCCTACCGGCCAATCGTTGGGTAGTTCGGCACTGGCGTGGACGATATCTTCGACGGTTTTTACCTGGTATTCGACCTGAACGATTTCCTGATTTTTAGCTCCTTCGGCATCAACCGCAATGTAAACGGTGCGAACTTTAGTTCCGGCGGTAGGGTTATTCAGGTTGATAACGGTATGAAAAATATGGTCTTCGGGCTTAAATACTTTGGTGACATTGACGGCTTGCTGGTCTTTGTAGCCTCTGGACATAACCGCGCTTTTAATAGAAGGGTCTTTGCTGGCGGGGCTAACTTCGACTGAACCGCCACAAGCGGTTAAAAGTAACATTGTTGCAAAAGCAAAAAGACAAAATAAACTGATAATTCCAGATTTACGCATTGTAAAAAATTCCTTTCCAATCTGATTAATCTTTAACTAAAATTTCTTTGGGATAGAAAAGATTCGTACTGCTGTGGTTAAAGATGCTATTTGAAGATTTATTGTGCCGGAGTTAGCCGACAGAAAGAATTATAGGGAAAGAAAGGAGGATAATCTATAGGCATTTAGACCAAATTAGGGAGTGACTTATAGCGTAGTTAAATTTAGTCTAAATGGCCTGTAAATTATAGATACTATTGTTTAATGTAAATCTTGCACTCGCTTGGCCCGAACCCATCTACTAGCACGTTATTTTCGACAGATTTATCGTAATTAAAAGTGTACTCGTGCCAATTGCCGTTGTCGGGGAAGTTGGGAACCTGGTAGTCGCTCAGGGCGTTGTCGCTCAGGTTAGCGACGATTGCTACAACCCCGCCTTCGTTATCCCAGCGTTTCCAGGCCAAAACTTTGTTTGCTTCGTCCCGGTGAATAAACTCGATATTTTCGGTTTTGAGCGGATTGACGGTTTTTCGCATATAAATCAGGCCGCTATAATAACGGAAGAGGTCGCTATTGCGCTCATTTTGGAGTAATTCCCAATGCAAGGGACGGGCTTCCATGCTTTTATCGGTAGGTTCGCCAAATTCTTCGCCCATCCAAATCATTGGCACGCCGACGGAGGTCAGGGTCAGGGCTGCGCCAAGTTTGGCTTTACGGAAGGCTTTGTCATCAATAATGTTGGCCGTACCAAGTTCAAACAAAAGCCGATTATGGTCATGGTTGGAAATGTACTGGACTGCGGCGGTAGGGCCGATAATCCCGATGCGGGATGGTTCGAGCGCATCCTGGATTTTGTCCCAATTGTAAGGCTGCCAGCCCTGAAATTCGCTTTCACGTAGGGTAGCGGTGATTTGCCAGTAAAAATAATCGTGCCAGAGACCGTCCATTGGTTTGCCATAACCGACAATCGCCGGGTCAATTGGCAAATGTTCAGCGACCAAATAAAACGGCTTTGGGCCACCCGCGTGCTTGACTGTTTCGCCGAGCCAGTGCAAAAAGTCGAAATTGTTAATCAGGGCGGTAGCATCGAAGCGGATGCCGTCCAGGTGAAATTCGGTAGCCCAATAATAAGCGACTTCGTTCATAAATTTGCGGGCGGGAAAAAGCTTGAAATTGTCGTCCCAATGGTTATAGTCGAATTTCGGGCCAAACTGAAACTGGTCGGTATTTTTTTCGGCGAACCAGTAGTTATGGTCAATCTGGGCCAAAGGGGTTTCGTCCTGAGCGTGGTTCGCCACCAAATCCAGAATTACCCGGATACCGCGCAGGTGACATTCGTCAATCAGCTTTTTCAAATCGGCAGAATTGCCATAGGCACTTTCAACGGCGTAGAAAAAGCGGGGATTGTAGCCCCAACTTTTATCACCGGGAAATTCGGCAATTGGCATAAGTTCAATAGCGTTTACGCCCAGCCCGGTCAGGTAATCCAGTTTTTCGATAACGCCTTGAAAGTTGTTGCCAAAATCGGCAACGTGCATTTCGTAAATCACCAATTCTACATCGGGCGGCAAGGGCTTGTCGTCGTGCTGCCACTGGTATTCATCGCCCACACTTTCACCGTTACGGACGTGCATAATGGCGTTTTCGCCGTTACGGTCATTTACGTCAGTAGCAAGCGGGTCGGTGACGCAAACCCATTCCCCCAATTGCCAGGGGCTATTGGATTCGACACAGAATTTGTATTCGTAATCGCCATCGGCTAATTCAATCGTGGTGCGGAAGTAGCCATCCGCGCTTTTTTCGAGTTCAACGTCTTTCCATTCCGAGAAATCACCTCGGACGGCGGCCCGTTTGATATAAGGAGCGAATAGGCTAAATTCGATAGGAGCAGTTTTTTCTTCCACGTTACGACGACGCTGATGACGAGTGGAGCGGCTGGTGATGTAGTGGCCGGGAATCTTACTTAAAACTTCTACGCCAGAGCTTATCAAGCTTTGTAGGGACATGCGACGTTGGCCGCTTTCGGCCTGTTCCATATCGCCTTGCAAATTTTTTTCTAAATCTTCGCGCTGCTTTTTTTGAAGCGTATCCATGAAAAACAGAAACTCCTTCTATTGAATGATGAATATTGAATAATGAGTATTTAGTAGGGCCTCGAATTAGTGCGGTTGAGGCCGCTATTTCATATGCAAGAGTTGTGCCAGAGTAAAAGAGTTGTTAGTTGTTAGAGGAGTTGTCGGTTGTCGGGGGGAACAGGGGTGTAGTCCCCCGAACATGAAATGTCCGGGCTGATGTCGTGAAAACGTGGCTGAAGCTGTTACGGGTCAAGCTAAATTTAGCTAAACCTGTTGCAGCCCTTCAGGGCCGTTTTCATGTTAATAAGCCCAGCCTTTTAAGGCAGGGAGCTTATTCTATTGCGAGAAAAGATTGACAGCGCGTTTTTGGTAGTTAATAATAGTGGAGCGTTGCGTTAAATTAAGCCTTACTAGGACAAGCTGTTTTTTGTGTAATGTTTTCCGTAACAAAAGGTAAAATAAATCTATGAGTGAGAAAAAGGTATATGCCCTTTGCAATTTCAAAACCCATAAACCCGATGATATAGTGCCTAAAATTCAAGAAAAACTTCGGGATGAAGCTAAACTTGGCCCAACTTCACCCTTGCCCTATGATATAGAAGGAGCTACTTCTGGTCAGACGACGGCAGGAACCGTTCTGAACGATGCCCTTCGGATGATAGCAACGCACTCCGCAAAGGGGCTTTTCACCCTTCATTTCAAGCTGGAACAACCCCGATTATTTCAGCTACGAATACAATTAACTCGTGGTGCAGTAGGGTCATTTGTTGGTGGCTTGCTTTATTCTACTCAGCTACATAAAGCAATATCGGGTGAGGTTGTACTGGAAAAACCTAAAACTTTTGGAAACTCAAAGTTTACGGGTGAGTCTACTGTGAGCGAGAAACTAAACCAGAACGCCGATTTTCTAAAAAAGGCAAACAAGTTTTCCCGGATACGAATTGGCTATAATGGAATTAGCGTTCAAATAGAGCGATTTTTTAAGATTGTACCAAATGAAGGCGGGGCTTTACTGGTTATTAACACCTTGCCCAAAACTGGCCTTGCCAGCACCTTGCTTAACGTGGAAGAATTTTTAGAACTAGCCACAATGTTAGAAGCAATACTTTAATATTGCAGTTATTTAGCCAATATTTTTGTAGAAGGGATTCCAATAGTGAACTAAAGGGTTCGGGTAAAATCAGGATTGGAAATTCCCTTATATCTGTAAGGGTCAAGGGTTGAGCTGGATTTGCTGGATGGCGAAGCTGATACAACGATAGTCGGGGCTGTTGGGGATGTAATCGGCGGCGATAAGGCAACCCTGAACGCTATGAAGCTCAAGCTGGTTTTGTCCGGCTTTGAGAGATAAATTGGGCAAGCTGGCTTCGAGCGATTGCCATTCTTTGGGGGCTTCGATGCGTCCGACAATTTGCCCGTTCAGA
>JBBQGP010000190.1:0-10567 GCA_038323095.1 Chloroflexia bacterium
CTGCGGCGGATAGTGAACCGAAAGCATCAACTAAACCCAAAAGGAGAAACTAACATGGCAATAGATTTTGAGAGATTTACCGAAAGAGCGCGAAAAGTGCTGACATTGGCCCACGAAGAAGCCCAAAGGCTCAACCATAACTATATCGGGACGGAACATATTCTGCTCGGTCTTGTCCGCGAAAGGGGGGGTGTCGCCGGAATTGTCCTTAAAAGAGAAGGCATTGAACTGAACAAAGTGCGCGGGGCGGTATTACAAATGATACAGCGAGGTGATGCGCCGGTAACTGGAGAAATCGGCCTGACTCCACGCAGCAAAAAAGTAATTGAACTAGCGGTAGAGGAAGCCCGTAGACTCGGCCACCCTTACATCGGCACAGAGCATCTTTTGCTGGGCCTCGTTCATGAAGGCGAAGGGATAGCGTCGGGCATACTGAGAAGTATGGGCGCATCCTTGCCCAAATTGCGCGACGATGTCCTGAAAATCCTCGACCAGCCCAACTCCAAAGAGCCAGACGCGGGAGATAACAATTAGTATCAAGGTATAAGTATAAGGACAGTAAAGGGTAACGTATAAGCTGTAAGCCTGTAGCTTGTAGCTTAATTTTAATCCTTTGGCGGGTGCCAACCGGCTATTAGCCACAACTGTCTTGCTCGTACTAATTCCTCACGGTTTAATTCAAGTGTAATTACAGTGGCACGTCCAATCGGAGTTTTACCTATTATTTCATCTCCTGCAACCGTCCAATTAAAATGTTCGTTCCAATCTTGAGTACGGAGATTAAACAATCCAACAATTTTACCTGTGGATGCATCAAAACCACTTACCCGATTATTTTTGTGATCGTTACATTGCGAACAAGTGAGCCATAAATTAGCTTCCTCAGTAAGTCCCCCAAAAGATTTAGGTACAATATGGTCAATTTCCATTAGAGTGCCGACAATTGTTTCTGAGGTAAGGCAATAACCGCAACGATGGTGGGCTTGATTCGATACTTTTTGACGGAGAGCTTTAGGGATGTAAGCTCGGCTCACTCTGGCTTTACCAGTTTTGTAATATCGTAGCCCCGCTGCTTTAATAGGGCCGAAGCTTGAGCGCGAACCAGCATATAGTGGTCGTACTGTCGTAGTAGCTCAATTCTGGTTTGGTTTTCGGCTTCCGTTAAACCTTCGCGTTGACGTTTCAAATGTAAACTTTCCAGTTTAGCCACCGCTTTTTTAGGTAAATGGCTTTTGGCAGCGCGTTGTAAGGCGGCATCGTCAAGTACATGAAGGGCCGCCAACGTTTCTTCCAATTCATTAGAAAGGCGATGCTTGGCAGGGAGCGCGGATGCTACTACCTCAAGCAATTCTGCTTCAATACTACGTTGGGTCTGCTCGGCGCGGTATTTGGCTCTATCATACAATTCATCGGGTAGATTTAGAGTTACCGATTGGCTCACATTTTTACTCCTGCATTGGCTTGTTTTTGTTTTTCACTTATATTTTAACCGCTTGAAGGTTTTCAGACAAGCCCATTTACAGTGCTGAGGACTGAGAACTGAGTGATAAAATTGAGTTTTGCCAAACCCTAAACTGGTAATTTGGGATTATTTTAATAAAACGCAGGTTCACAATAAAAAGGGGCAAAGGACGAATTATGTGTCCTTCGCCCCTCTTTTAATCAAAAACTACTGACCCAAAAGGCGGTTAAGCCTGTCGAGGTCTTGTCCGGCCAGATTAAGTTCGTTGTCGCCTCCGGCTTTGTCTCCGGCAGCGTACAAAGTTTTGGCCCGGTCAAGATGGCCTGCCAGAGAGCGGCGCAGCTCGGCAATCGTGCCAGGAGTGGCGGTTGGGCCGCCCGCGCCAGCCGTAGGATTAGCCGCCACTCCCGGTGTAGTGGTCGTTCCGGCGGACGGAGTTGTCCCGGCAGCGGGGTTGCCAGTAACGGGCTGGTTCGGGTTAGCCGCGTTACCGACAGTTAGCACCTGACTAAGAGCTTCCTGCAAACTAGGCCGGACAATCACCCGGTTATTGGCCGAAACCGCCACAAATTGCAAACTTGGAATCGGGTTGCCCAAGCCCACCAGATAATAAGGTATTACATACAACACCGCTTTATCCACCGGCAAAATCAAAAGCGGGCCAGGTTGCAAGGATGAACCATTCGAGTTTAACAAAGTACGACGCTGCGAAAACTCCTGGTCAGCATTTACGGCTGAGTAAAATTGTCCTGGCCCAAAGACGTTGACCGACCCCTGAAAATTATAAGCCGTCAGTTTGCCATAGTTCGGGCCATCCGAACGAGCCGCAATCCACGACACCAGATTGTTTTTACCCTGTGGCACAAAGGGCTGAATTAAGACAAACTCGGCCTGATTTTCGCCCGGCAATTCCGTCACCAGATAAAACGGCTCGAAAGTTCGTCCGCCCTGCTCGGCACGCGGGTCACTCGGTACTTGCCATTGGTCTTGCTTGTTATAGTAAGTAGTCGCGTCGGTAACGTGATAAGTTGAGTAAACCGCGCTTTGAATACGGAACAAATCTTCCGGGTAGCGCAAGTGGGCGCGAAGTGAAGCGGGCAGTTGGTCGCCCGGCTTGAACAGGCTCGGATAAATTTTGGCGTAGGTACGAACCAGCGGGTCAGCCCCGCCCAGTTCTACGGTGTAAAAAGTAATCTTGCCATCGTAGGCATCGGTTACAACTTTTACCGAACTACGAATATAATTCAAGTCGGGAATATTACCCAGCGAAGCATCCCGGTTCAAACGCTGCGAATCGCTGTGCGGATACAAATTGGTGTAAGTGTAAGCATCCTGCACAAAGTAAAGCCGCCCGTCCGCCACCACCAAATAAGGGTCACGGTCATAAATCAGGAAGGGGGCGAGTTCCCGCGCCCGGTCAGTTACATTGCGTTTCCAGAGCAATTTGCTATTCGAGTTCAAGGCATCGCTGATAAGTAAATTAAAATCACCTAACCGTAAGGCAAAAGCGGTTTTTATAAAGAAGTTGTCGAGCTTGATACCGCCCTGCCCAGCGTAGCTATAAGTGGCCGATTTACCTTCTTCGTTGCCGCTAGTAAAAGGATAATCTACTTCTTCCAGCTTGGTTGCTACCAGTGCATAATCTTCTGGGCCACCAAAGCCCTGCCCGTAGTAAATACGGGGCTGGTCAAGTTTGAGAGGGCCGCTACTTTGTATCGGGAAGTTTTGGGTAATCAAGTTCACCGGGTAGCCCTGCGCGTCTACTTTATTGACCGGGCTGGCCTGAATACCGTAGCCATGGGTATACTGCAAATGCTTGCTTTGCCAGGTCTGGGAACGCGGGTCAAGCTTTTCGGTGTTAAGCTCACGCGCACTGAGCATTACCTGGGTTTGCTGTGGCTTGCCGCTATTGTCAATATCCAGCAAATAGCGGTCAATGTCTACGTCGCGGAAATCATAGTACCGCCTCAAGGTTTCTTTCTGGTCGTAAACCGTTTGAATTTTGGCGTAATCCCAGAGCCGGACATTAGCCTGAATAATCGGGTTACTGGTAATATCCTGGGTAGTCAAAGTGGCCGTTCCACCAAATTGCACCGTCTGAATCCCATCAATCCCGAAAGCCTTGCGGGTTTGGGCAATCGTATTTTGAATATAAGGGGTTTCTTTGGTAATTTCATTGGGCTTGATACTAACGCTCTGCACCAAACCGGGATAAATCGAACCAACCACAATCGTCGAAACCAGCCACAAAACGGCTGCACCAGCCAGCAAAGCAATGCCAGTGCGCTGGTTGCGGATGAAAATATTAGCCAGCAAAGCGACTGCCGCCAGCCCGACCAAAACCGTCAAAATATTGTTGGCCGGAAGTTGGGCCTCAACGTCCGTCGCGCTTGCTCCTGGCACAACCCCGCGTGGCGAGTAAACCAGTTTGGCATTGCTAATCTGGTAGCCCACCGCGAACAACGCCAGAATTATTGCCCCCAAAACGCTGACATGGGTTTTAATACCGCGTGTGAACTGGAAACGCTGGCTGTTCAGAGCGAAGTTCAAGCCGTAAACCGCCACCACTGCCAGCAGGGTAACTACAAAAAGACCGACCAGCCAGCCTTGCAAAAAACTGTAGAAGGGAACTTCAAAAACATAATAGCCAACAGAGCGGTTAAAAATCGTCTCAACATCCGTCCAGGGAGCAGCGTTTACAAATTGAAGGAAAAGTTGCCAGGCGTTTGTGGCCGCCCCCGCCAGAAAAAGGCTGATGATGACCGCGCCAGCAATAAAAGCCCAATTCAACAGCCGCACGCTGCCGCCAATTATGGCCGCCAATGGGTTATCCGCCGCGCTAAAAACCGGCCCTTTTGGGCCAATCCGCCGGGCCAAAGCGACATTAAGCATTATTACTGCAAACGAAATTACCGCCGCCAGCCCGAAAATAGCCAGCCGCACCCAAATGCGCGTCCAGTAGACCTCGGCTTGGCCGACCTCGTTATACCATAAAACATCCGTCCAGAAACTTGCCAGTAGCGGCAAAGCAATAAAAAACACTACAACTAAAATGCCAATAATAATGGCGATAATGCTGCCCCGGCCCGGTCTGGGTAAAGTTACTTGAGGTAAAGCCGGAGTTGTACCGCCACCCCCGCCGCGTCTGCGACCACCGCCGCTACCCCCCGTCGGCCCGCCCAAATTGCCAAATAAATCATTGATATTAAAATCGGCTGGCCCGCGCGGAGGTTCCCCATCTTTTTTTGGAGGAGTCTCGTTACCACTGCCAGTTTCGCTGGAACGGGGATTAGTGGAGCCGCTACCACGTGGACGGAAACGGGTAAAATCGAAATTCTCGAAAGGGTCTTCGCCGGATTTGTCTTTATCCCGGTCTTTATCCTTATCGTCGCCCCCGCCAGGGCCACCGCCGACAATCCGTTGTCCGCTTCCGCTTCCGTCCCGGCCAAACAAGGCTCGTAATTCCCTGAACATAATTTGTTTCCTTTTTCTAGGGGCTAACGCCGCCTTCGACGAAGTAATAAACCCAAAAACAGTGCAATCAGCACCAATAACACCAGCAGTACCAGCAAAGGCACAGGTGAAAAACCCGTTAGCGTCATAATTTTTGCCCTTTATTAGCTAAAATTCAGCTCTGTTAAAAAGCAGGACACCGACGATAGTGGCAAGTAAGGCGATTACTCCCAGCAAAGGCCCGAAGGCAGCAAATCCAAAAGAGAGCAAAGCCACTGTTACCGCCAGTCCAAACAGGAGCAAAGGCCAAATTACCTTTACCCGGTTTGCGCGACGTAAGCCGGTTTGCTCACCTATGGTCACATTCTCTGCTACAGTTAAGCCGATTTTGGGTGTAGCAGCATCCACCAGCCCACTCTTAAAGGTTGAAGCAGCAAACCGCCGCGCCTTGAAACCAGAACGTTTCTTGCCAGAACGAGTTTCCTGTGGTAAGGCTTCGGGCGGTAAAACTAAAGCGGGTGTTTGATTGGTGAACCGACTCTTTTTATACGGAGCAGCCGGAGCTTTTGTTTCACTTTTGCTTTTAGAGGGTAGTTCGGGGATAAGTGAGGGTAATATTTTGGGTGGAGGCAGGGGCAAATTGGCTTTGGGCGGAGCAGCCGGAACGGGAACTTCGGCTACCCGTTTTCGCGCCCATTCCACACCAGCCTGAGCGCGACGATTTTCAGGGTTGATTTGGGTAGCTTTTTCTAAAACGCGCAAGGCTTCGGCCCGGTCTTCGGTTACTGCCGCCAGCCAGACCAGCGCATCTTCATTTTCGGGCTGCACTTCCAAAACCCGGCGAAAAATAACTTCCGAGCCACTTTTGTCGCCCGCCCGCGCCAGCCGGATAGCTTCTTGCATCTGGCGTTTAATCTCGACTTTTAATTCCAGTTCCAGGCTCATCGCTAATCCCTTCTCTACCTCTGTCCCGTCTTTCTCTTTGGTTTGGCTTTATCTTTTTGGTCTTATGGCCTTGTAGTTGTTACCGGGACAGCCGTAGTCGCCGTTTGGCCGGGAGCTACCGTCGTAGTGGTGGCCGTAGTTATCGGAGCAGGGGCAGCAGTGGTGGGACTGGCACCTTGCGCCCGGCTGCGGGCATAATTCGCTTCGGCGGGCTGCTTGTTTTTGTCGTAAAGTGAGGCCAGCAACAGCCAGCGTTCCGGCCCGTTCGGGTCAAGTTCGAGGCTACGACTAAGGGCGGCAATCGCACCGGGAACATCGCCTTTGGCCGATAATGCTTCAGCTAACCGGGCATAGCCACCCGGCCAGGTTGGTACAAGTTCGGTTACGCGCTTGAAACTATTAACCGCCTCGCTAAATTTATCGACATTGCCCAATTGTGAAGCAGGCGACATCAAGTAAGCCGAACCCAGCCGCAAATTAGCTTCTATATCTTTGGGATTAGCTTTTATTACATCGTTCAATACACCAATTGCCCCTTTGTAATCGCCCGCCGTTACCAGCTGCTGGGCCTGTGTCAGCAATTGAGGAGCCGAACCCGCCGCGGGAGGGGGATTAGCCGCCACACCGGGCGCGTTGCCCGCAGTACCCGCCGCCGGACTGGTACTAGCAGGGGCAGTCGTGGCCGCGCTTGCGACGGTAGTCGGCGAGGTCGTACCACTTGCCGTCGTCGCTGTCTTAGTAGTTGCAAGCGCGGCAGAAGCAGTGGTAGCCGCAGCAGGAGCGGTAGTCACCGCCAATGCCGTTGTTACAGGGGCGGCGGAGGCGGTAGTTTCTGCTGGAGCAATTGTTTCGGCAATGGGGGGATTGCTGGCTTGCGGGTTGTTAGTGGTGTTCTGGTTTTGCAAAATCACAAAGTAATAAATTGCACCAACCACCATTACCAGCAAAATTAGTATAAACAGCAAAAACCGAAGTAAACCACCCCCTTTTTTGGGAGCTTGGGCTTTGCTTCTAGTCCGGGTTTGGGCTTGAGGGCGGACTACAGGTTGCGTGACCATTTGCTGTTGCTCACGGAGTGGCCCACTGGCCCGCGTATCGCCTTTTTTGTCTCTGTCTTTTTTCTTTTTATTCCTGCCGCCCAATTCTTCCGCGCTCATGGCCGCCCGCAAATCTGCCGGGTCGGTAACAGCCATTTCTTTTGGGGCAGAGCGAGCCGCCGCCGCTTCTTCGGATTGCAAGCGGGTCAAGGCTTGCCGGGCGTGTTCGCTATTGGGGTTAAGTTGAAAGGCCCGGTCAATTGCCTGCCTGCGTTCGGCCCGGTCTGGGCTGGTTTGGGAAATCCAAATCCAGGCATATTCATTATTGGGGTCGCGGCTCACGACTTCGCGGAAATTCTGGTAAGCCTCGGTATAGCGACCCTCCCGCACTTGATTAATGCCATTTTGCATCAAATCGTTAATTCCACCACCCGTCGTCACCGGCCAACTCCCTTTCGCTCAAAAGTCAGATTAGCAGCTACACATGTTATGTCATGTTATTTTTATTATAGCACGCTTATGCAATAGCTTCAAATTCTTTTTCAGGCAGTTTTGAGCTAAAACTCCGGCAAATTGTGTTACAATTGGCGGCAAATATTTTTTGATTCAGGCTTGAATTAAGCTGGAAAGGTACGAACTTGAAGCAGCCCTATTATGGTGTGTATTTAATACCACCGCCCCATCTGTTACAACCATTAGCCGCCGCCCATAATTTTTTAGCCAGTGAATTTAATGCTCAGGCGGCAGGCCGTTTTATGGTGCATTGTACCGTCAAGGGCTTTACCCGTTTAAGCGATGGCTCGACCCCTACCGATTTTATCCCAGCTCTGGATAGACTTTTTGCCGATACTCCGGCTTTTCCAACCGGGATTACCGAAGTAAAAATGCTGAATTTTGGGCCAGAGCGAATTAGCGTTTTACTCGAAATGGCAAAAACCGATGCTTTCGACCAATTTCAGCAAAACATTTGGGAAGTGCTAAAACCTTATACCGCGCCGGATTGCCTTTTTACGCCGGGCGACCCCTTTGGCCCGAATTTTCGCCCTCACATATCGCTGGTACAATACGATGGCCCGTCCGACCCCGGTTTACTTACTCAGCTAACCGATTACTGCCAGTATTTATTTGAAAATTCGTTACAGGGAAAATGGTTTGCCCGCGATATGCAATTAATCGAATTTCACTCCCAGGATTGGCCGGGCGAATGGTGGCACACTCTCCAATATCAGCAACTCAAGGGCTGGCGTTTGCCTGATAAAGCTGGAAACTAGAGCCTGTTTCTGTAGAGTAGATTTTTGTAAGATATTGCTCCGCCAATAGACCAAGCCAACATTCATAAACTTGTTACTTTATTCACAACGAAGCCCGAAACTACTATTGTGTCATAAAACAGGATTATGCTATACTGAGATTAAGGGACAGGGAAAAGACAGGCTTCTTTTTTGGTTTAGCTATGGCAGCTAGAGCTTTAGAAGCCTCAGCTTAAAAGCCTCATTAAAGGAGGACGGAAGCTATGCAAATGGAAATTCGCGGAAAAAACGTTAAAGTTTCGGAGGAACGCCGACAACTTATCGAGAAAAAGTTGGGTAAGTTGGAACGCTACATGGAAAATATGGAGGATGCTACCGTAGAACTTGGGACGGAGCGCAACGGCAAAGCAGGTGAAGGTCGTCTGGTAATAGAAATGACGCTGCGTGGCCCGGCCAATGGTACACTTTTGCGGGCGGAGGAGCGTGACAATGATTTGGGGGTAGCTCTTGACCGTTTGTACGAGAAAATGCACAAGCAGGTTACGCGCTACAAGGAACGGATGGTACATCACAAAGGCCGGATGCGGGTTAGCGAAATTGTCGATAGATTAGCTCAGGCCGAGCAACCTCAAGCTCAAGAAAAATTTTCTCCGGCGGAAATAACCGAAACTCTGGACGTAGTAAAGGTAAAGCAATTTCAGGTTAAGCCATTGTTCGTAGACGAGGCTTTGGAGCAAATGGAGCTTTTGGGCCATAATTTCTTTATCTTTCAGGACGTGGATAACGGTCATCTAAGCGTAGCCTACCGCCGTACCAACGGTGGCTACGGCATCCTCCGACCAGAAGTTGAGTAATAATTCGGAAGTAGGAAGTTTGAAGTCGGAAGTCGGAGGCAGGTAGCCTATCCCGATAGGTGAAGCTTTTGCAGGGCGTTGCTCTGTCAATGGATTTTGTCCAAACATCTATTGACAGAGCATTATCTTACAGGAATGTGGGTTAGCCTAAATCTAGTGGCAAAGCATTATCTTACAGAGAACGCAGCATTTGCTTGTTACTTAGCTCCGACTTTAGACTTTAGACTTTAGACTTGTTTATTGGCGGGTTCAAGCCCGCCTTTTTTAATTGTTAATGACTTTGTTACAGATTAAACCAGTATTCAACTCTCTTGAATATTTATTTCAAACATTGTTCATACACTGCTTGTGATAAAATTAAGCGCGATGAATAATGAAAACAGGTTCGACCTGACCACCACCAATCTTAATCCCAAAATTAACCTGCTGGTAATGCTAGGGGTTGAATTTGTTGCTGCGCCCACCGCTATTGAAACTACTCTGGATAAGTTGCTACAATTGACGGCTTGCTCGATTTTGCGCTCGGCTCAAACAACCGCCTACTTTAATAATCTAATAATACTGACCAATCAAGCCAATTTTGAGCCACCTTCTAAGGTTATTTTGCGCTACGATGACGAGGCCGACCAAATCTTTCACTTTGGGCAAGCTTTGCGTAGGATAGCGGCTTCTTTACCGCCGGAAGAAACTTTGCTATATGTTGGGGCGGGAGCGGGCTTGCTGCTGGAACAAACCGAGTGGGACGGCTTGCGAACGGCGATGCAAAGCGGGCCAAAAGTGGTTACGGCCAACAATTACTTTAGTGCGGATTTAGTGGGCTGGCAGCCAATGCAGGCTTTGCTGGATTTGGCCGAAACGGATTTGCCGGAAAGTGATAATAATCTGGCCTGGGTTTTGTGCCGCCGGGCCGGATTAAGCTGGCAACCGATGTTACCCAATAACCAGCGCACTCTGGCGATGCAATTCGATATTGATACGCCTACCGACGCGGCGATTTTGAATTTGTGGTTCAAGCAAAAAGGCCAAAGCAAACCGCATTTGTCGCCAATTGCCGAATTTCTGGCGGAAACAACTACTTTGGACAATGTACCAGTAGGCGAAGTGCTGGCAGCGTTGGCTGATTTCGAGAGTGAAGTGCTGGTGATGGGCCGGGTTAGCGCGGGAGTGCATCGTATTCTCGAATTGCGGAGCTTTGGGCAGACCCGAATTTTGAGCGAAGAGCGCGGAATGCGGGCGGGCGGACGCGAGGCACGCGGCGAGGCAATTTCGCTGGCCGGGTTTTTACTGGAAGAATTAGGGCCGCGTCGCTTTTTCGAGAAGCTGGCAAAAAGTGCGGATGCGGCGATTATAGATAGTCGGGTGCTTTTCGCCCATTTGAAATTAAAGCCAAGCCGGGCTGACCGTTTTAATAGCGATATTTTTCAGCCGGATTTGATAAGTAATCCCGAAATTCGAGCCTTTACCGAAGCTGCGCTGGAAGCCCGCGAACGCTGGAACTTTCCAATTTTGCTGGGTGGTCATTCGGCGGTGTCGGGGAGTTTACTTTTGTTACTGGAACTTTTACCG
>JBBQGP010000191.1:0-10506 GCA_038323095.1 Chloroflexia bacterium
TTTGAAAGTGGCTCGGCAGCGCAAAATTCGTTTTAAGCCTGATAAAGGCAAACCCTGGCTATTAAGCGCGGCGGTTGGCTTTCAAAACGTGGTAATCGTAATTTGCGCTGAATTGCCGATAGAAGAACCTTATTTTAACTGGCTGCTTTTCGCGCCGGCTGATAGTACACGCTGGCGCGAATTTGTCCAAAAGCTACTGGCAGAAGGTGAAACAAAGCTGGCTGATGCTGCAAGACGAATGCACCCAAAGGAGTACATTATGCAATACGATAAATTTTTGGAAGAAGCCGAAGCCAAAGGCTTGATTCCGCCAGATAAACTGACTAAATACGAAATTAGGAGTGCGCGTCGAACCTCTGAGTTTTGGAAGAAGCTCGCCGAAACTTATGGAATGGATTTTGTTGGTGAAAACATACTTAGCGTTTTCAGTCCTGAACAACGGTTAGCCGGTCTTGATCCAGAACAGCGCAAAGCCTTATTGCAAAAGCTTTTGGCCGAACAGGAGCAAGCTGAGGCAAATAACCCTGAAAATTCAAGCGAAAATAACAAATAAAAATAAATGGTAAACGCGATACGAACTTTATGCGGGGTAGTGGCCGGGCTGGTGCTGGCGATTGGCTTTTTCTACCAGCCCAAAGAAGCGGTTGACACTCGCAATGATAATATCTGGCTGATTTGTTTGGCAGTTGCCGGAGTAATGCTGACTGGGCTTTTTTGGGTTGGGCGCGTCCCAGTCACAAAAGAGGCTGACCCGGACGAACGCTTGCGCCATAACGTGCAGCGTATTTCAAGCTTGTTAATGGTCGCTTTTATTTTGATGAGCCTCCAGCTTTTACGTCAACAGGTGGTAGTTGCCGACCAATTGCAGCAACCTTTTTTCACCCCTAAAGATGAACTGGTGCAAGACCCACGTCTTATCCGGGATAAACTGACCAACCAGCGTGGTTTGATTCGGGATACTTATGGCAATATTGTGGCTGGACGGCAGGCTAACCCGCAAAGCGGCCTGGTCAAGCGCACTTATGCCAACCCTGCCATTAACCAGATTATCGGCTATTATAGCCCTTTGCAATTCGGCAATAGCGGCCTTGAAGCCGAATACGACGATTACCTGACCGGGCGCAAGGGGATTAACGCTTTTATTAGCTGGCAACGAGATTTGTTGCACCAGCCGATTGTTGGCAACGATTTGTATTTGACGATTGAGCCGAATTTTCAAAATTTGGCCCAGCGCACCCTGGGCGAATTGCCCGGTTCTATCGTTCTGATGGATGCCAAAAGCGGGGCGGTGCTGGCGATGGTCGGCAACCCCAACTTTGACCCTTCGGTGCTGGCCTTTGACCCCACATTGGACGATACGCTTTGGCCGCAGCAAACCAAAGATATTCAAGCTCGTTGGGATGCCCTGAATAAAGACACCCGTAAACCTTTGCTTATACGCTCGACCCAGGGGCTTTATACTCCCGGTTCTATTTTCAAAACCATTACGCTGGGGGCGGCTCTGGATTTGAACGCCACTAACCCGGAAAGCACCTGGACAGATACCGGCAAATTTACGATTGAAGGCGCAACCTTTAACGACCCGAACCGCCCCAACCCTAACCAAACTAACTGGACTACCCGGCAGGGGTATATGTTCTCGCTTAATTCGATTTTCGCCCAAATGGGTCTGGCGGTGGGTGGCGATAACTTGATTCGCTATATGGACAGTTTTGGCTTCCGACAAAGTATTCCTTTTGATATGAATGTAGCCAAAAGCTTGCCGTTTGTGACTTCCGGCTTTTTGACGGGCAAGGCGGCTCAGGCTTCTACTGGCTTCGGGCAGGGCGAAATTCTGGTAACACCCTTGCATATGGCGATGTTGGCGGCTTCAATGGGCCGGGGGGATGGCACAATGCCAAAACCTTATATGGTCAAGGAAATCAAGGCGGCTAACGGCGCGGTCATCCAGCAAGCCAAACCCGAAGTCTGGAAGCAAACTGTTCGACCCGAAACGGCCCAGCAAGTACATGATATAATGATAGCCTCAGCTACCGAAGGTTGGGTCGGGCAGAACGGTGGTGCGCTCAAGGATACGGGTGCAATCGTGGGTGGCAAAACCGGCACTGCCGAAGTTGGCGGCGGGGTGCAGAACGCCTGGTACATTGCCTGGGCTTCCAAGGGTGATCGCCTTTTTTCTATCGCGGTAGTAGTTGACCATCAACCCGGCGGCGAAGGCTTGCGTCTGGCGATGCCGCGTGCCAATACGATATTAAGAGAAGTTTTAGCGACGGTAAAATAAGAATTGCTGCTCATCAGGTTTTTGCAAATAATAATAGGATTGTGCGTGTTGGGGATTGTACTGGTTTTGTTTCAGGCTGGCGCAACTTCGGCTCGGCAGGGCGTATTCGTGCGCGATTTTGTGACTTACAATTCCAATCAGGCTTTGAACTTTGACCGCCCCGAAGTCGCCCGCACTTTCTATGGCGAATTAAAAGGGTTGGGTCGTCCGGCAGTTTTTGGCTTTCGGGCCGAAAAAGGGGCATATCTACGCACTCGCGTTTACATCCCGCGTTTGGAAGAATTAAGCGATTTCCGGCCCGCACTGGCCTTGTTTGGGCCGGGCTTGCCCGCACCCACCCCCGACCAGCTAGACCGCTTGCCTTTTACCGTCCCGGCCAATCAGGGCTTGCTTCTTTCGGAAGAAACGCTGGATTTGACCAAAACTCCGCCGCCGCTTTCGTCGGTTTCCGAGCCTTTTACCCAGAGCGATTTTTGGGAAGGGCAGCAAATCCAGCGCGATATTCCCGAAACTGGCACTTATTATCTGGTAGTTTTTAGCCGGATTGGGCAGGGTGGCAAATATGCCTTGCAGGTGGGCGATAAAGCCGAGGTTGGCCTCAAAGAAATTTTAGGCTTCCCGGTACTCTGGAGTCGGCTGCATTTGTGGTTTGGCGATTGGCCGACTGCTGTTCTGGTTTGGTTGGTACTAGCTGCGTTCGCCCTTTACTTTTTCTACAGATTGCTGGTGCGGCCCTGGTTGATGCTCCGGCGCAAAGCCCGTTTCCAGCCCTTGCTCGAAACTTTGCAGCCCGAACCCGTCCAACCACTATCACTATCTAACAGTATTAAACCCGAAATAAAATCCGAATGGAGCGGGCGGCCTTCTAAATACGCGCCTGCCCCCAAAATCAAGCCAGAAGAATAGCAGGAAATTGAAAAATGGAATTACTCGATTTAGCCTCGAATATTAATCAAAATCCGCAATTTTCTAGTGAAGAAATAAATTTGCATTTGGCGGGTGGCCTGCGCTTGCATATGCACGGCTGGTTGCCCAATTTCGCGCCGGATAAAGTCGTGGTGATTGTGCATGGGCTGGGTGGGCATGGCAAATATTACGCCAGTTCTGCCGCTCCTTATCTTGCCCCACACGGTGCGGCAGTATATGCCCCCGATTTGCGCGGGCATGGCCGGAGCGAAGGCTTGCGCGGCGATATAGAACTTTTCCATTCTTTTTTGGATGACGTGGCGGCGGCAATTCGCTGGGCGCGACTGAAACATCCTGAGCTACCGCTTTTTTTGCTGGCCGAAAGTATGGGAACTTCGATTGCGATTAATTATGTGGTTCAAGCCCAGCCGGAACTCGCGCCGGATGGCTTGATACTGGTGGCTTGCGTGATTGCTCCAACGGTTACGCCCAGCGTCAAGGAAGTTTTTCGCACTTTCTGGTATCTGGCGACTGACCGCCACCGTCCGGCTTTGCCTATCACCGGGCGCGAGGAACTAGGGGTGCGCGATACCGCTTTTGTCCAGGTGCTTAAAGCTGACCCGCTTTTTAACCGCAAAATTAGTGTGCGCTTCCTGACGGGCATGACCCGCCATATGCAGCAGGCTGCCCGTCGTCCCCACGCCCTAAAATTGCCAATTTTGCTTTTGCAGGGCGGCCACGATTATACAGTGCGCCATAAACCAACCCGCGCCTTTTTTAATCGCATCGCTTCTGCCGATAAAGAAATGCACGTCTTTCCGCAAGCCTATCACGCTATTCTGAACGACCCGGATGCACCACAGGTACGCGAACGCCTGTTGACCTGGCTTGAACGACAGACTAAAAAGTTTCAAGTTCCTGGTTTATAGTTTTTGGTTAGGCTCGATGACAAAAGGATTCATTTTTTGATTGGGTATAGAAACTTCAAGGAGATTGAGTTGGATTTGGTGGTTAGACTAATGGCGGGGGCGGCAATTGCCTTGCCCTGTGGCTTGAGTGCCTATTTGCCATTGCTGGTATTGAGCGTAGCCGGGCTAGGCAAAAAAGTGACACTTTATGCCCCATTCGATTTTTTGGGGACGTGGCCCGTCCTGTTAGTAATCGCTTTGCTACTCGGCCTCGATATTTTTCTGGATAAGCTGCCCAATATGCAACGCTACAACGTCCCTTTCAGCCGGGTAATGCGCCCGTTAGCGGGAGGGTTGGGTTTTGCTGCCCTGGTTTCGCCCGATTTGCTTTTTCCCGGCATCAGCTTTGTGCTTGGAGCGGTTCTTGCCGAAATTATGCGAATGACCAAAAGCAACTTGCGGGGTGGTATGCTCAATTCTTCCCGCAATTTGCGCCTGTTCGAGCCTTTTATCGCTACTGCGCTGGATGGTGTAGCGGTAGTGCTGGCAATTCTGGCTCTAGCCGCGCCTATTGCTGCCTTCCCTCTGGCCTTGCTCGTGCTGGCGGGCCTCTGGTTCTGGCAATCCGTTCTCCGCCGCAATCCGCAGAGGCAGGAAGTGATTAGATAAGTTTCAAGTTTCTGGTTTGAAAAGAAATGATTTGAAACTCAAAACTTGAAATTTGAACTAAAATTATGCATATCGGAATAGATGCCAGCCGTCTGGCGGTGGGGAAGCGTACCGGGACGGAAAATTATGCTTATCAGGTAATTCGCGGACTGCTGCAAGTTGGGGCAGCTTCTGACCGCTTTACCCTTTATTTTAATAATCCGCCTTCGCCTGAAATTCTTGGGAAGCTGGATTTATCCGGCAATCCTGAACTAAAATCAATTCCGTTTCCCCGTTTATGGACACATCTTCGCCTAAGCCGGGAAATGCTGGCTAACCCCCCTGAAACTCTGTTCGTTCCGGCTCACGTTTTGCCTTTGCTGCACCCCAATCGCTCGGTAGTTACCCTGCACGATTTGGGCTATCTTTATTTTCCCGAAGCGCATACACCCGCCCAGCGTCGCTATCTGGATTGGTCTACCCGTTACAGTAGTCGGGCCGCCCGCCAGATTATTGCCATCAGTCAGGCCACCAAAAACGATTTAGTCCGGCATTATCAAATACCGCCCGAAAAAATCAGCGTAGTTTATCACGGCTATGACCGCGCTTTATTCCAGCCTGTGCCAGAACCCCAGAAAATTGCTGCCGCCCGCGTTCGCTATATGATTGGTTCTGGCCCGTATTTACTCTATGTCGGCACAATCCAGCCGCGCAAAAACTTGGCCCGGTTTATCGAAGCTTTCGCCAACTTGATAGGTGATGCCACTTTTGACTATGCCGAAAAAGACCACTTGCAGTTAATCTTGGGCGGGCAACGCGGTTGGTTGAGTGAACCAATTGTGCAATCAGTCGAGAAACTGGGCTTGCAAAAGCGGGTGTTATTAACGGGTTATCTGGCGGACGAAGATTTGCCCGCCTTGCTAAGTGGTGCAGCAGCTTTTGTAATGCCTTCATTATATGAGGGCTTCGGGATGGGATTACTTGAAGCGATGGGTTGCGGTTGCCCCGTGATTAGCTCTAATGCCGGAAGCTTGCCGGAAGTAGCGGGCGAGGCCGCTCTTTTGCATCACCCGCTGGATACCGCCGCTATCGCCCATCAAATTCGCCGCTTGCTGATTACTCCCGGCCTGGCTGAACAACTTCGCCAAAAAGGTTTTGCTCAGGCTAACCGCTTTTCGTGGGAACGTTGCGCTACTCAAACGCTGGCCGTTTTAAAAGGTAACTAAAAAGCCGCTCAATTACTCGAAGCGGCTTTTTAAGAATAGCTGTTGAAAAATTGGAAGGCTTTAGCTCAGGGAGGCGGCAGTGGGGGCAAGCAAATCAACGTGAGCTGAACGAGCTTCCGGGTCTAGCATTTTATCCAAAACGCGCTGCAACGCCATAATATGACTGCAAGTCTCAAAGCCCGTAGCGAAGGTGTGGCAGGTGCAATGCCAGTCAGATTTATCGAGCGTTACCACGTAATTATCGTGATTGCCCCGGAACTCAACCGTAGCGGCCTGAAAGTGAATACGTTCTGGCTCAGTCTCGTAACGTTTGGCCTTTTCAATCTTCCCAATTAAGCTGCTGTTCATAGAGAACCTCCTTCGGTGCTTTTAGAGCATCGCCGCAGTGTGCGACTCGACCTGTGAGGAGAGAAAGTTTCCCCAGGTCGTCTAAATTTGTTAAAAATCTCTTTCCGCGAAATACCGCCTAAAACAAAACGACACAGGTTGATGCGCTTGCATTCTTGCCTGTGTCGTGCGTCAGGGAGCTATTGGGACGCGTTGCCGCGCTGATATAGCCGTAACTGATTTTTTACTTGTCTTTGCTAACGGTGCTGTCTTCATCGTTGCACCTCGCCCTTCCCCTGCTTAAATACTTCAAGCGATAGGCAGTTTATAGATTGAGCAATTTCCTGTTTATCCCTTGCTCTTTCCTGGTCTTGATTATAGCGGTCTCTCCACCCGGAGTCAAGAGTTTGCCGTAGACCTGACAAAATTTTAACTTTTCCCGGTTGAAGTACAAGTCATTCTTTCGATAAAATTTAATTAATATTTGCTGCAATAATTCTCGACCATAACTCCTGGCCCACTTGTCAAAAGTGATGTACTAATTTAATATAAATTTAATTGCTACTTGATAAAATATTACTTATAATAAACTAGAAACTTTTAAGTCTTCGGTCTTTAGCCAAATTTTTGTTGAACTGTACAAATAAAGCGAGATCCAATAAATATTTTATTATTAATTATGAAAATTACGTCTAAAACCATTACAGAACCGTTATATCAGGAAACAATTTTGGACACCTTAGATTCTAATCCTCCCACAAACCCCGATTTTGAACGGGCAATTCTTCTTTCAGAAATGACCGAGGCTTTTGATAAGCTGAACAACGAAGCCGAAGCCGCTAATGCTGTAATGCAATCGCTTTGCCGCCTTTTTAACGCTTCGGCGGCTTTTGCTCTAAAGCATAATAGCGACCAATCTAATTTTACGATTGTTGCCTCGCTTGGTTTGGTAAAACAATCCTTGAGCTATCCAGTAGAAATTGGCGGTCTATTGGGCCAGCAGGTTATTGAAGCAGGCCAAAATTTGTTTTGTCCCAATATAGTTGGGGAAACCGGGCTAATTGAAATTGGTTCTCTGCCCCAGGATTATGCTCAGGCTTTTATTGCCGCTCCCCTGAATTGGCAGGGCCAGCGTATGGGTTTGCTCGGAATCTATTGTGACCAAAGCTGGGGGATAAACGGCAACCTTAGCCCGAACGAGCAAAGAATTATTAGTGAAGCGGCTAAAATTGTGGCGCGAGTGCTTTTTAATGCCCAGTTGCTACAGGAAAAAGAAACGGCCCGTAACGGTTTTACCGATATGCTGGTTTATGGCCTGAAAGGGCCGATGGCTTCGATTATGGGTGCGCTCGATTTGCTATATGACAATCAGGGGGCAGACGCTCAGGGGGCGCAATTACTGACGATTGCCCGGCGCAATGGGGCGCGAATGCTAACTATGATTGAAACTTTGCTAGATTTGAACCAGTTGGAACGGGGTAGCATTCAACTTGATTTGGAACGCGCCCATTTGCAACAGCTAATCGGCATAGCCCAACAAGCTTTGGAAGAACAGTTCCACCTCAAAGCTTTGGAATGTCGCCTTTCTTTACCGCCAGAACCCCTGTTAATTACTATCGATGTTAGCCGTATCCTGAAAGTGCTTCATCATTTGCTCGACAATGCTCTAAATTTTACCAGAGAAGGTTTAATTGAAATTAAGGCTGAAAGCTGTCAGGACGAGCAAGGCCAGCCTGGAATTTTAGTAGCAGTTAGTGATACTGGTATTGGAATCGAGCGTGATCGGGTTAAGGGTTTGTTTGACCGTTTCTCGCACGCTGACCAATACCGCCAACTCGATTTAGCAAGCGGCGGCGGACTGGGCCTTAACTACGCCAAATTAGTAATCACGGCACACGGCGGCCAAATTTGGGCAGAAAGTCCGGGTCGGCTCGATTCAGGCACTACCTTTTGTTTCACTCTTCCTTTATAATATACTCTACTGTTATCAACTTCTTAAAAGCTTAACGCCTTTGCGTTCTGGCCTGAAACCTATCCTCACTTCAAAAGCTCCGAAACCGTAACAATTCTGAAACCGCGCTGCTGCAAATTTTGAATTATAAGAGGAAGCGCGTCAGCACTGGTCGCATTGCCAATGTGCATCAAGATTATCTGCCCGTCTAGTTGTGCGTCACTCTGGCCGGTAATACGGTCAATCAGGAATTTCGCGCTTTTGGGTTGCCCCACCGAATCCAGGCTATCGATTGTCCAAAAAATCGAACGATACCCCAAACTATTGACCACGCCCATAACCCGCGCATCGCGTGAACCAAACGGCGCACGCCAGAGGGGGCGGCTGCTTTGCCCGGTGAAACGGCTCAGAAAAGCGTCAGTTCGCTCGATTTCACTTTTTATCTCGGCTTCTCTAATTTTAGTCAAATCCGGGTGACTCCAGGTATGATTGGCAATTTCCTGCCCTGAACTTACGATTTGTTGCACATAATTCGGGTTTTGCTGCGCCCAGCCCCCTGTCAGGAAAAAAGTTATTTTTACGTTGGCTTTATTTAGAGCAGCTATCATTTTCGGGAAAGGCTCTGCCCCTGCCCCGGCATCTAGCGTAATCGCCACTTCCTTTTTGCCCGTCCTGCCCCGCACTACTTCGGTTAATGGCCCGGTGTAGGGTGGGCTGGCTACGGTAGTAAAGGGGGCGGGGGCAATTGTGGTTGGTCTAGCAGTAATGACCGGGAGAGTAGTTTTGGGTGTAATAGTGGTGGCGGGATTGGTAGTTTTAGGCGAAGGTGCGCTACCCGTCGTTCTGGCGGGGGCGGCTACATTGGCCGGACGGGTAATAGCTGGCTCGTTAGTGGTTGCGCCAGTGCTGATTGGTTCGGGGGTAGGGCTGGCAGCCTGAACAGCCGTTGCCGTAGACCCAGCAGCAGGGGCGGGCGTAACCGTCGCGGGTACTGTCGGAGCAAGCGTAACCGTGGCTAACGTCGTAGGAAGGGGCGAGGCTGCTGTTACTACTTCAGGCGAAGGCGAATTAATTGCCAGTGTATTGCCCTGCTTCTCTGCCGTCGGCAAGCTATCGCAGCCCACGAGTAGAAGCCCAAACATTATTATCACAATTATAAATCCGGCAAATTTTCGCGCTTTCACTTTCAAATCCCCCAAAACTAAAAACACCTTCGCTAATATTTTTAATAATCCCTATACTAACAACGGTTGATTCTTCGTTTGGTTATGGTCAAGCACAATTGCCGCAGGCGCAACTTTGTGCTACTATAACATTAGCCTATTCAGGTTTGTGCTATTTAAATTCAAGCCAGAAAGAGATGCTGATAAAATGTCAGTTATAAACTCTCCTTTTCGCTATCCTGGCGGTAAATTCTACGCCCGCAAACTTATTCTTGAACATATCGTTGACCATTGCTGTTATATTGAACCCTTCACAGGTGGTGGTTCTATTTTCTTTGCCAAAGAAAAAGTAGCACAAAATTTTCTCAATGACGCTGACCCGGATTTAACTAATTGCTATTTGCATATTCGGGATAAAGTAGAGGATTTAATCTATCTTCTCAAGGATATTCCAGCCAGCAAAGAATGTCACAGTTTTTACAAAAATGAATATAAACCACAAAACGATTTAGAGCGGGCTTTTCGCTGGTATTACCTGAACCGTACCAGTTACTCCGGCATTATGAATATGCAAAACTGCTATTGGGGTTATGGCGATAAATACAGTATGCAACCTAAAAATTGGCCGACCCATCTAAGACGTTGTTCGGCCAAATTGCAGGGAGTTACTATTACTTGTCAAGATTTTGAAAGAACTATTGAGCAAGCTCCTGATAATGCTTTTCTGTTTGTAGACCCGCCTTATTTTAATGCCGACCAGGACAAATTTTATACTTGCGGCTTTAGAAGGCCAGATCATTTCCGACTGGCAGGGATTTTACGACAACATTCGCCTCGCCTGAAATTTCTGTTGACTTACGATAATAGCCCGGAAGTCCGCGAACTTTATAGTTGGGCTTCGCAAATGCTGGATAAAGAATGGAATTATACTATTAACCGCACCGACGACCAGACCAAAAAGACGGCTGATAAGGGTAAACGTTATACTGGCAAAGAAGTTTTTATTCTTAATTACGACCAGAGCGTTTACGCGCTACCCGTTCCCGTACAACTTCCTCTAACTTGGCTTGAAGCTGAGAAAGTGGTAGCCAGTTAG
>JBBQGP010000192.1:0-10289 GCA_038323095.1 Chloroflexia bacterium
CAGGAAAAGATATTCGCGCTCAACTTCACCTTCGCTGGTTTCGGCCTTGAGCCTGACCAGGCCCTGATAGCGGGCGATGCCGTGTTCGATATGCACCACATAATCACCGGGCTTGAGGTCGCGCAAGAAGGCTTCACGCTGCGAGGAACTCCGCACGGTACTACGGCTTTCGCTGCGTTGCCCTTCGGTGCGCTGAGATTGCTTTGTCCAGCCGAAAACTTCCCGGTCTGTCAGCAAAATCAGGCCCAATTCCGGCGCACGCCAGCCCGCCAGCAAAGTACCCGCGACGATATTAAACGAGCCGGGCGAAGGCGGCTTACTCAAAACTCCCTGCCCGCTTTCTTTCCCGCTTTCTTTGCGAACTACCGCGAACAAATCTCGGTCTTCAAACTGCTCTCGCAAACGTTCGGCCTGTACGCTAACGATGACCACGCGCTGTTTTTCGGTTAGAGCCGCCTCTACGTCTTCTATCAGGCGGGTGGTTTGTCCAGCGTATTCGCCCGACCCGCTAAAAAGTTCCAGCGTTTGAACCGAGCTATTATCATCTGGCTGGCTGCTGGTCAATCCTTCCCTCAAACGGTCTTCGACTTCATCGGTACGGTTTATCAGCAAACGGGTGTACTTACCGAGCTGCCGCTCCAGTTCGCTCCAGTTAAAATAGGGCCGGAGCAAATCAAGCGGCATTTCGCCCTGTTTCTCGAATTGAGTACGTAATTCTTCGGCCTGGACGGTTAATTCTTCTACTGCAAAAGAAAGCTGGGCCGGGCCCTCCAGCGTTATAATCGCCTCCTGTGGCAGATGGTCAAGCAAGCTGCACAATTCCGCCCCGCCAGTGTAATATGGCATAAATTGCTCAATGGCATCGAAAGCTTCGCCGCCTTCGATTTGGTTTAAAATTCGCTGCCATTCTTCCAATACTTCGGCCCGCAATTTGTCGGTAGGAACAGTTCGCAAGCGGTCAAAAGCTTCGGTAGAACGCCAGATAGGAACTTCTACGGGTGGGGTTAATATTACCGAATTTATCTGGTTGAGGCTGCGCTGGCTTACTGGGTCGAAGCGGCGAATACTATCTATTTCATCGCCAAAAAATTCAAGGCGTACCGGGCCATCGGCGGTAAGCGGCCACATATCCACAATACCACCCCGGCGGCTAAACTGGCCGGGTTTCTCCACCACCACTTCGGGGCTGTAACCAATCCGCACCATCTGGCCTAGAACCCGGTTCAAATTCACTTGCTGTTCGCGCTTGAAAGTAACCAGCACTTGCCGGAAATCTTCTTTGGAAAGAGTGGGTTGCATTAAACCTTTGGCGGAAGCGACGATAATTAGCTGGCTGGTATCCTCGGCTTGCATCTGGTTGAGAGCGGTCATGGTAGCCAACCTTCCGGCACTAATGCCGGGGTCTTGGCCGATACGCTCATAGGGCAAAGTATCGGGGGTAGGCCAGCTTAAAACTAGCTCAGGGCGGGAAGAATAGGCACAAATTTGCTCGGCCAAAGTACGGGCTTGCGAAGGTCGGGCGGTGACTATTAGCAAGGGACGCTTGAGGCAGCTTTGCAGGGCCGCCAGAAAATAAGGCCGGACGGCAGCGTTAAGCCCGCTCAAATTCAGACGTGGCCCGCTTTGCTGAAGTTGGGCCGCTTCTTCTAGCTGTCCGCAAATTTGCTTAAACTGAGGGTGTTCGGTCAAAAGCGGCAGCAACCCTGCCAGATTTAATTCCATAAATTCCTGTTCTAGCCTTGCCTTTTAGCTCCCGATTACTCCGGGCGAATTATACCACAAGCCAGCTACAAGCAGGGATTATGCCAAATTTAGCTTTTGAGCGGGCAGTTGACATAATCTTGCGAAGTGCAAAATTGATGATGCAAATGGATTAGCCCCTGCTGGCGACAGGCAGTTTCAATCAAGCGATTGGCTGTCAGTTTTTTGATGGTTTTGCCGCTTAAAACAATTTCGCCCGGTTGTTCCAGCCAGTAGCGGAAAACCTGTCGGGCAATATTTTCGACTAATTCGTTTGAGCCGGGGCGAGGATGTTCTTGATAGGCTGTGAACACCTTTTGCTCCAATTTTTTATCCCCAACGTCGCAGGCGTAACCGTAAAGAAAGGGCAAGGCAATATTTATGACGATTTCGGCGGCCCGGTCTGACCCGATTAAATCTACGCTTGCCCCTTTTTTATTGTCGCCAACCATCAGGGCGCGAGGCGCAAAATCAAAACGGCGCGTCCAAAATTGCCCGCTTTCGCTTTCCCGGTCATTTAGCCCAACCTGAAAAGTAACCGCCAGTTGCTTGCAAATTTCTAAGGGTGTGCCAAGAGTTTTTTCGGCCAGCCAATCCAGCCAATCGCTTTCATTGCTGGCGGGCAGGCAAGCGACCCAGCGGGCTAACCCGGCAATCCGGCGGGCGGGATGGTTGGGCGGACGCAAGCGGGCAAAAGTCCAATCATTTTCGCGTAGCGGGGCGAACTCGCTTCCGGCCCGGATTTGCCGTTCCAGCCAATGCCAACGTCGTTCCAATTCCTCGACATAAATTCCCGCCGCCCAATCTTCCAAAGGTTCGATTATTTCGATTCCTTCGCTAAAAAATTCGGCCTGGTTCGATTTAGCTTTGGGAAGGCGACGCTGACCGGGTAGCAGTCCCGCCGCCCCCAGCAAAGCAGCTTCCAATGTTAAAAGGCGTTCTTCAAAGGGTTCGTGACGTTGGCGGCCAATTCGTTCCAATTCGAGTATGGCCGAAAACGGCAAAACTGCCGCTAATTTGCGAAAAGGCTTTTTATTGCTGGCATAACCCAAAGCTTCCAGCAATCCGGCCCAAAAAGCCTGAACTGCGCCGTTGGTCGGGTCGGCGGCACACTCCGCTTCATAAAGTAAGGCTTTATCTTTGAAGCGACGCTGGCCCAGTTGGTCTATTTGTTCGAGCAATTTCTCCAAATCGGTAAAATTTTCTGAAACCCGGTTACAACATAATCCGGTACTTTCAGAAATAGAGCCTAACTGGGTGCCACTTGCTCCGGCTTGCTTTATAATCTGGCTTAATCTGTTCGCTCCCAAAATGGGTAGCAACGTTAGCAAAGCCGGATGCTGGCCCGCTTCGGTCTGGCTGGCTTCGAGGCTATCGTTTTCTAAAACTACTTGCAAGATTACTTGATTGTAATGCGCGTCCTGCTGGTGGCCGTGTGCCTTCCAGCCGCTGGCCTTTAGATGCAATTCAACGTCGCCGCGCCGAAGTTCGCCGCCAATATTCAAAATCGCCCCTTTGAAATCCGGCCCAAACCCGCCGCTCCATCTGCCCCGATAAATTACTTCAACTTCCTGTTGTTTGGTCGTCGCCAACTTTACCCCTTCCGGCCAGTTCTGGGCGTTCCAAAGCATCGCTAAATCTAGCTCGGTGAAAGCAGAGTTGTCGGCTGTTGGTTGTCGGTTGTCGGTGAAAGCAGAGTTGTTAGTTGTTAGTTGTTGGTTGTTAGAGGGAACAGAGTTGCGAGTTGTGAGTCGCGAGTTGTGAGTCGCGAGTTGATTAATTTCCGGCTTAATACTTTCGGCTTCCGAATTGTTAGAAGGGTTGTCGGTTGTCAGTTGTCGGTTGCCGATGAGTGATTCCGACTTAATACTTTCGACTACCGACTTGTTTCCGGCTTCCGACTTGTTCCTGGCCTTTTTCTTGGGTTTGCGGTTTGGGATAGGATAAACAAAACGTCCTTCAGCATCGTAGGGCATGTTTATAAAACCTCTTTACAATAAAAGTTTATGCAACGGATGTAATGGATTATAGCATATTTGGGTTTGAATAATAGTTAGTGGCATACTAATTGCCATATTAGTATGCGAGGGAGCAACGGCAAGACGCAAAACGGAGTGACCGCCCTCAAAGATAACTACTACTAAAAACCTCTTAAAAAACCGCTTTTTAGGGCAAGCGCGTGAGCGTATTGCTCCTCCATACAAGAAGACACACAAGAGTCGAGGCGTGCCACTGAACCGCCCGACTTTTTCTTTTTTATATTAAAAACTATAATTAGCCGTCTTGACTCGTGGGTACAGAGCTGCTACAATATAAGCAACTAACCAATCAAAGATTAGGAAAAAGGAAACGAAAGGAAAGTAAATAATGCAGGTTCGCCCTTTAAAATTGGAAGAACTTTCTCAGTTTGGCAAGTTCGAGAGTGACGCTTTTGTATTCGAGCCTTCTTTAATAGAAGATTGGCTGGAAAGACTTATCCGGCCAAACGTTGAGAATACACGCGGTCTTTTTGAAGATGATGGCGAAATGAAAGCCGTTTTACGGATTATATATCCGCGTTTATGGCTTGGTAATGCTACCGTCCCGATGCCCGGTATTACCAACGTGGCAACTCCGCCCGAAAATCGCCGTCAGGGTAGTATAAACCAATTGCTAACAGGAGTTCTGCGCGAATTGCATAATGCGGGTTATGCTATTTCAACTCTTTATCCTTTTCATTTCCCGTTTTACAAAAAATTCGGCTATGAATTGGTTAGCAGTACCAAAAATATTAGCGTGAAATTTCCGGCTTTACAAAAGTTCCGTTCCAAATCAGGACGTTGGAAACAGGCTACGGCTGACCAATGGCCCGAATTTAACGCGATTTACGATGAGTATTGTCAGGGGAGTTTTGGAAATTTGACCCGCGACGAATCTTGGTGGCGCAATCGGGTTTTCCGGCAGGGCAAAGACAAATATTATACGGCTTATTTATGGTACGACGCGCAGGGCAAGGCCCGTGCTTATCTGCTTTACAGCTTCCGGCAGCCTGACCCGGAGAAGTGGTACAGAGAAATGCGAATTCACGATATGGCCTGGTTGGATGTCGAAGCCCGTCTTGAAACGCTGGCTTTTATGGCTAACCACGATTCGCAGGCCGACAAAATTATGTGGCATACCGCGCCGGATGATGAATTCTTTGCTTTGCTGGATGACCCGCGCGAGGCCGAAGAAACTTTGGATTCGGGCTATATGCTGCGTGTTCTGGATGCAACCAAAGCTTTGCAGGAGCGACCCTGGGCAGAAACTGCCAAAGCCAGTTTTTCAATTGCGCTACGTGATGACCGTCTGGAATGGAACAATATCGCTTTGCATGTCGAAGTAGCGGGCGGCAAGGTTCAGGTAGAAACTTTGTCTGATGCCAGCAAAGCCGGGTTAAGCTGTGATATTCGCCAGCTTTCGCAGATGTACGCCGGGTATATTGGCCCGCGCAAGCTGGCAAAATTGGGTTTGCTTGAAGTGCGAAATCGGGCCGAATTGGAAGCGGCGGAACAAGCCTTTTTCCCTGTCGGACAAGCTGCTTCTCGTATGGCCGACCATTTCTAGTCCAGTTACATAAGAATATCTTTCTCAAAAGCCGTTTTTGAAATTCATATTTGATTATGCTAATAGTAGAGCTTGACAGATTTAAGAAAAAATTATAATTAGAATATAGCTAAATTTTTCTTTTGTCGTACTACATCGCACGAAAAGCCGCTAAAGCTTAAATAGCTAGTTGTGTTACCTTAAAATTATAAGGAGCATTTACTATGTCACAAGAAAACGTTACTATGGTAAAAACTGCTTACGAAGCATTTGGTCGGGGTGATATTCCGGGCGTGCTTGGTCTACTTGATGGTGAAATTGATTGGGTTTTCCCTATGGGTGCTAGTGATACTCCAGGAACTTTTCACGGACATGAGGCAGTAGTTCAGAAGGTTTTTATGCCTATTCCCGAAAACTGGGACAATTTTGCTGTAATTCCTCGCGAATTTATTGATAACGTAATTATGTGGTAGTTTTAGGAAATCAGCATGGTACAGGCAAGGCTACTGGTCAAAAAATGGAATTGCCTTTTGTTCATGTCGTCCAAATGAGGAACGGCAAGGTAATTCGCTTTGAGGAGTTTTTTGATACCGCTCTCTATAATCAGGCTTTAGGCTCGTTATCCCATAGATAAAACCATAAAAGTCTATTGCTACCCGCCTTTTGAGAGAAGATTTGTAACTACTCAGACAGCGTCAATATAGGAGGGATTTCCAATCCCGATTTTACCTAAACCCGTCTCTATCGGGATTGGAAATCCCTCCTACACCTGAGTAATTACGAAGATTTTACCCTAACTTATGCCGTTCCAAAGCAGGGGGAGAATTTTCTCTCAAAAGGTAGCTGACCCGACAATCAGCAAAAATCCAGCTATTAATTACTAGTCAAAAAGCGCGTCCCGATTTTATCGCCCGCGACGGCCCGTAGCAGTACGTCGGGCGTATCGCCTCGCACTATCAAGGCCGGAATATTGGCTTCGGTGGCAACTTTGGCGGCCATTACTTTGGAAAGCATCCCGCCTGTTCCCTGACCACTAACGCTGTCACCCGCCATCGCCAAAATCTTATCGTCTACCCGCTCGATTTCTTCCAAAAAGCGGGCTTCGGGGTTTAGATTGGGGTTGGCGGTATACAGCCCTTGAATATCGCTCATAATTACCAGCAAACTTGCGCCGACCAATTCGGCTACCAAAGCACTGAGGCGGTCATTGTCGCCAAAGGCAATTTCTTCGGTAGCTACCACGTCATTTTCGTTGATAATCGGCACGATATTTTGAGCCAGCAAACCCAGCAAAGTATTGCGGGCGTTGGCGCGGCGTTCGGGGGTAGACAAATCGGCGTAAGTTAGCAAAGCCTGGGCGGTCAGGACATCGTAATGTGCGGCAAAAACTTCCTGGTAAAGCTGCATCAAATGGGGTTGCCCGATAGCGGCCAGCATTTGTTTGGTAATCATGCTTTCGCCGTTACCATTTTGAGTTTCGATTTTGAAGCGGCCCAATTTCTCGCGGCCCATCGCAATTGCCGCCGAACTAACCAGAATTACCCGCCGGGGCTGGCCTTTTCCCTCAAAAACTTCGCCACGCTGTACTGCCGCAATCTGGCGGGCCAAGTCGCCCACTACCACCCGGTTAATTTGTTTTTGGCCTCTAGTCAGGGTACTCGTCCCGACCTTGACCACAATAATTTCACTCATTCCTAAGATTACTAAAATCCTTCCTGCCTAAAATGTAAAAAGTATTCTAACTTTGAGCTTAAAACCCGGTACAACTGTCTCTCCGTCCAACTCGTCATCCTGTTTCAGAATTTGGGGATAGGAATCGCCGGGCCGAAATACAAAAACGCCTTTGGTATAAGGGTCAATAGACCAAATCAGCTTTACCCCGGAAGCCAGATATTGCTGCGCTTTGGCAACAATTGCACTCCAATCGTCAGTACGAGAAATAACCTCTGCCGCTAAATCGGGCGCAAAAGGGGCTTCTTCATCAATCGGGTCAGGCATTCTTTCCAGACTGACAAAAGCGACATCCGGCTGACGTTTGGGCGGAGTGCCATTCATCCTAAAATCCGTTGTGGAATTTACAACGTAGCCCAATTTGTTATTATCCACATATTCGGCCAGATGCTTGCCTAACCGCATCCCAATAACGCCGTGTAAAAAACTAGCTATGTCTTCTAACTGTCCTCCGCTTACTCCGGTCTGGGTTAATTCAATTGTCATAATTACTACCTCTTTGCTGATTACTTCCTGATTTGGCCTTGACCGTAGGCGACCCATTTGTAAGTGGTCAATTCGTCCAGACCCACCGGGCCGCGAGCGTGCAGTTTGCCGGTAGCAATGCCCATTTCCGCGCCCAACCCGAAAACGCTGCCATCGTGCAAGCGGGTGGAGCAATTCACAAAAAGGGCGGCAGCATCCAGCGAAGCTACGAAAGTGTTAATAATCGCTTCGTCTTGAGCAATAATGCCTTCGGTGTGACGCTTGCTGTAACGTCGGATGAAACCTAAAGCTTCTTCAAAAGATTCTACTACTTTGACTGTCATAATTAAATCCAGAAACTCGCTACTCCAATCATCTTCGGTGGCAAGCTGCATTATCTCTGACCCGGCTAACTCAACCGCAATCTTATCCGCCCGTACCTGAACGTTGGCGGCCTGAAATTCGGGCAGAGCTTTTTTGAGAAAATCGGCGGCAATATCCCGGTGCAGCACTACCGTATCAAGAGTGTTACAGGTCGAAGGGCGGTTGGTTTTTGAGTTAAACACTACTTCGCGAGCAATCTCTAAATCCGCGCTGGCATCCACATAAATTCGCGCTCCGCCTTCGGCATGATATAGCACCGGGATAGAGCTATTTTCGACTACGGCCCGCACCAATTCATAACCGCCACGTGGGATTAACACATCCAAAAATTTATCCTGCTTGAGCAAATGGTGGGTAGCGGTGCGCTCTGGGCTATCAATAAAGCCAACTGCTCCGGCAGGTAATCCGGCTTCAAGCAAAGCGGCCTGAATTAGACCGGCCAGAAACCGATTAGAATTTAGCGATTCACTGCCCCCTTTTAGAACGACAGCATTACCCGATTTGATGCACAGGGCGGCAGCATCTACCGTAACATTGGGCCGCGATTCATAAATTATGCCAATTACGCCAAGTGGGACGGCAATTTTCTTGAGTAGTATTCCGTTTTCAAGGGTTCGTTCCTCGATAGTCTGCCCGGTGCGGCTGTTCAGGGCGGCGATTTCGCGCACACCCTGGGCCATTGACGCGACCCGTGCCGGGTTCAAGGTTAAGCGGTCAATAAACGCTTTGGTTTGATTGTTTTGTCTGGCTAAAACAATATCGGGCTGGTTTTGGGCAATAATTTCGTCGCTGGTCGCTTCGATTTTAGCAGCCAAGCTTTCAAGAGCCAGGTTTAATTTCGCTTCCGGGGCAGCAGCCAACTGGTAAGCGGCTTCCCGCGCTTCCCGGCAAATTCTTTCGACCATTGCCGTAATTTGCTCAGTTGCATTTGGACTAATTGTTAATGTCATAAGTTTATTTTACCTTCAAGCTATTGTCTGTTAAAGCTATTATTTGTTTGCTTTATTTCGGATTTTGCTCAATTCTTTTTTGAAAAAAGACTTTAAACTTTGAGAAAGAAATAACGATAGCTCACTTTCGGGCTGGTCTAATTCTTTGGCTCGTTGCAGCCATACCGAAGCCAAAACAAGGCCGTTGATTGCAATCCCGATTAAAATTAAAGCATAGACGAACGGAATACTAAAAAGAAAATTTAGCAAAATAAGATTGAGCGAACAAAGTACCGCAATCCCAGCCATAAGTAGCAGGATAGATTTATCGTCTTCGGTTGATACGGGTTTTTGCTCGACTTCGGCCAGCAATTCCCCGCAACACATCCAGCTATCCGGCTCAGTTGGGCTATGGGGAAAGCGTAAATTTTGCAAGCGTTCGCCGTGAAGCTCGATTAGTTGCTGAATTGCCACCGCCAACGCTTCCCGGCTCGGCGCAGTTATTTGAATCGAACATCTCACCAAAGATTTAGCCAAGGTCTACGCCTGTCATTTGTTCCAGCCATTACCCATCATTAGCCGAAAAGCTCGCTTACTTTTAGCCGAAAGCTGGGAATAATATTTTCGCCGTCCAATTCAGCATTTTTGTCCAATACTCGCGCCGGTTCAAGCTGGTCTGGATAATAAACTTCGACAGTTCGAGTAATCTGGTTAATCCCCCAGGCAATCCGGCTGCCAGCGTTCAGGTACATTTGCAGCTTTTGGCGGGCTTTGTTTAATTTAGCCGGACTACCCAAATCGCTTTTGTGCGACCAGACTTCGACTACCGAATCCGGCGTACCTTTGACAAAAGTTTCGCACCCGGCTGGCGACCATAAAGGCTAAATCTGGCTCAGGCACGTTATCTTTGCCGTCCGGCTGTTTACCAATATTAAACCCGGTAGTAATCCAGATTTTACCCAATTTTCTTTGCGGGTCTAAACTTACCAGACTAGGATAAAGATTATCTATAATTGAACCATGCTCATCGCCGGTAGCAGGCATTTTTACTAATCTTCCCTCAATTAACTCGTAGCAGTGGCCGTCATCTTCCAGCCACTCGAATTCTTCGGCACTGTATTCGCGCTGTTTATCTACCGGTATTAAGACGCGCCCGGTTTGTGTAGTCATGCTTTACTGCTTCCCCTTCCTAATCTTTGCCTTCAGGAATGAATTCAATTATAACCCCTGCCAACTATTTTGCAACCTGTTAGGTTTCAAAATTGGGAGTGCCTAAAAAAGAAGAGGCAACTTGTTTTTGTACTTCTTAGGGTCACTCCTAATCTTGGGTTGCCGACGATTGTAATGCCATACAAATAACCGCACCGACTGCCATAAAGCTACTAGCGAACGGCTAAAACAACGACTGCGGCGTTTTAATCGGCCCAAATAAGTCCCTAATTGAGCGTTTATGCTTTCTATTGTATGCCTTTGTTC
>JBBQGP010000193.1:0-10206 GCA_038323095.1 Chloroflexia bacterium
ACGATTGCCTTTGGCATGGTAGAAAGTACCCTTCACCAGTGCTTTTATGTGGAAGATGGCACTAACCAGCAACGTTATATCGAAACTCTGGTAGATGCCATGCAACGTTGGATAGGTCGGCCCGAAGTTATAAGAGAATTATACCCACAAGGGTAAATATATTTCTGAGATACCAGGGGTATAGTGAGACTATTTTGCTATGCTTATTTTTTTACTCGATAATAACCGAATGAACTTCATTCTTTATTACATAGGAGGTTCTGAGTGAAAGCTTTTGTAACAGGTAGTACCGGGCTACTTGGCAATAATTTAGTAAGATTACTGGTAGAACAAGGCCACGAAGTCAAGGTTTTGGTACGCTCCAAAGATAAAGCGGCCCGCATTTTTGGCAATTTGAACGTGACTCCGGTACAGGGTGATATGGAGAACATCGGGAAATGGGCCGGAGAATTGAGCGGCTGTGAGGTGTTATTTCATGCCGCCGCTTTCTTTCGGGAATATTTTCAACCGGGCGACCATTGGAAAACTCTTGAAACTATCAACGTGAAAGGTACTATCCAGCTTTTAGAAGAAGCTGAGAAATACGGAATACATAAGGTAATTTACACCAGTTCCAGTGGGGTTATCGGGATGAAGCCGGGAGGTTTACCGGGAGATGAGACTACCGCACCAGGCCCGGAAGCTTCCACTAACCTTTACTTCAAAAGCAAAGTTTTGGCCGAAGCTGAAGTCGCTAAATTTTTAACGCAACATAAATTGCCCGTCATAATAATTTTGCCGGGAGCAATGGTCGGGCCGGGTGATAGCGGGCCAACCGGCATCGGCCAGATGATAATTGATTTCACCCAAAAGAAGTTGCCTGGTTTACTGGATGGAGGTTTTTCGCTGGTAGATGCCCGGGATGTGGCTCAAGCAATGCTAACGGCGGTGGAACAGGGGCAAAGCGGCGAACGCTACCTGGTGGGCGGTAATTACGCCGATTTTGAGACAATCGCCAAAACTTTAGAAAAAGTTAGTGGCGTTCCCGCCCCAACCTTAAAGATACCCTACGCCGTTTCGCTGGCTATGGCTTTTGGCGTTGAAACCTTTTCTAAAATTACCAAACGCCCAGCCTTAATTACGCTGGACGCGGCAAGAACTATCCATGTCAAGGGCAAAATTGATTCTGGCAAGGCCAAACGCGAACTTGGTGCAAGTTTTCGCCCACTTGAAGAAAGCCTTTTCGATAGCGTTGAGTGGTATCGCAAGAACGGCTATCTATCGCCTAAATTCAAGGCTACTCAAAAGGCCGAAGCCCATTAAATTCTGATTTTATTTCCTGACTGGTTCATCTCTGATTTTTAGGATGAGGGGATGAACCAAAAATTTACTTAGTTTCAGGTGAATGAACTTCATTCTTGATATGGTAGTTACAAAATCGAAAGGATTTTTCCAATGTTTACAAAGTTAGGACACTTTATTTATCGCCAAAAGTGGACAGTCCTGGCGATGGGGCTGATTTTCCTGATAGTTAGCGGAGTCTATGGAACGACTTTGTTTGGTAGCCTTAAAAGCGGCGGGTTTAATGACCCTAACGCCGAGTCCTCCAAAGCAACCGAGGCCATCGCCCAACAGCTAGGGCAAGACCAAACCGCTCTGATTGTCCTTTTTACCGCGAAAGATGGCACAACCCTGGACAATCCTGATTTCAGGCAAATGGTCGAAAGTACGCTGGCAAAGGCCGACGGTAAAGCCGGAGTTAAAAGCAGTACCAGTTATTACACAAGCGGCGCGACCCAGCTAGTATCAAACAACCGCACCAGCACCTACGCCGTTATTGGCCTGAGCAGCAACGAGGACGAACAACCTAAAATTTTGAAAGAGTTGCGTCCGCTCCTGGCCGGAAACAATCGTTTTGAGGTAAAGCTTGGCGGTACACCTGCGGTTAGCGAGGAAATCAGCGCACAGGTGCAAAAAGATTTGGAACACGCCGAAACCGCGACCTTCCCGATTCTGGCCGTGCTGCTAATCTTTATTTTCGGTAGTCTGATTGCCGCTTCCTTGCCTCTGGCGATTGCCGGGATAAGCGTGCTGGGTGCGTTCCTAATTCTCAAACTGGCGAGTAATGTCACCGATGTCTCGATTTTCGCGATTAACATCGTTACTATTCTAAGTTTGGGTTTGGCAGTAGATTACAGTTTGTTTATCATCAGCCGCTTCCGGGAAGAACTAATCCGGCAAAACGGCGATGTCCGCGCCGCCCTCGCCAAGACCATGCAAACCGCCGGACGTACCGTTCTTTTTAGCGGGTTGACCGTTGCCATTAGCCTGACCAGCCTGTTAGTTTTCCCGCAAATGTTTTTGAAAAGTATGGGTATGGGCGGCGCGGCGGCGGCCTTAATTGCCATGCTTTCGGCCCTGACCATTTTACCCGCAATGCTGGCTTTGCTCGGTCATCGGGTAAACTCGCTTAGTCTCAAATTTCTGGTGGCCCGCTTCAGGCCTAATCAACCCCGGCCCGAAACCAAAAACCAGCTTAACTCTAGCGGCTTTTGGTACAATATCAGCCGCCTGGTGATGCGCCGCCCGGTGACGGTTTTGGCCCTGACCCTGATACCCATGCTAATTGCTGGTTCGCCCTTTTTACGAGTTAATCTTTCCACGCCGGATGCCCGCAGCTTGCCCGAAGGCAAGGAAAGCCGGACAGTTAGCGAAGTGCTGACCACCCAGTTTCCGCGCAACGAAACCGCCCCAATACAGTTAATAGCCCGCTTTGATAAGGGCAATGTGCTTGATGCTAATAATTTGGATGCCTTGTACGATTATACCCGCCAGCTTGCGAATGTACCGGGAGTACGTCGGGTAGATAGTCTGGTAAATCTTGACCCACAACTGGACAAAGCCGCTTATCAAGCTTTCTACGCCAGCCCAAATCCGCAAGCCGCTTTTGCCGCCGGACGTTTCGCCAAAAATAATTACACCCAAATTTCCGTCTTATATGATACCGACCCGCTTTCAGCCCAAAGTCAGGATTTAGTTCGCAATTTGCGGAACTTGACTCCGGCCCAAAATAGTAGCGTAATTATTGGGGGGCAAACCGCCGAACTGGTAGATTTTCTGAGCAGCCTTGCGACGCACGTGTCGGTAGCCTTTGGCCTGATTGTGGCAGTGATTTTCGTCCTGCTGTTCCTGATGCTGGGTAGTATTATTGTGCCGCTCAAGGCCGTAATTCTGAATATTATATCGCTTTCAGTCAGCTTTGGGGCGTTGGTCTGGATTTTCGAGGACGGCAATTTATCCAACTTGCTAAACTTTACGCCGCTTGGCAGCATTGACGGGACGCAACCTGTCCTGATTTTCGCCATTGCCTTTGGCCTTTCGATGGACTACGAAGTGTTTTTGCTCTCGCGCATCAAGGAGCAATACAACCGCACTCGTGATACTACATCCGCCGTCGCGCTGGGTGTCCAAAAGACCGGGCAAATTATTACCAGTGCAGCCCTGTTACTGGTCGTGGTGATTGCCGCCTTTGCTCTGGGCGAAGTGTTGTTCATCAAGCAAGTCGGGGTTGGTTTGGGTCTGGCGGTGCTAATTGATGCTACAATTGTACGTATTTTGCTCGTCCCCGCTTCCATGCGTTTACTCGGCAAATATAACTGGTGGTCGCCCGCGCCACTTGCCGCTCTTTACCAGCGTTTGAATTTGAGCGAAATCGAGGAAGAAGAGCCAGAAGAAACCCATTCTGCCGCCCCTGTAACCCAACCTGCTCTTAAAGCTTAGAAGTTTCTAGTTTCTAGTTTCTAGTTTGGTAATTAGGTGACTGCGAATTCTTGTAGGAGAGATTTCTAATCCCGATTGTCCCAAACCCATCTTTATCGGGACTAGAAATCACTCCTACATAGGGTAAGAAGTTAAATCCAGGTTAAATTCTGGTTAAATGGGCCTTGTGGGGTAGACTGGATTGGATGATTTGTGGTATTTTTCACTTATTGGGGATTTTATGTTCGGGATAAACAGGGTAAAACGGAAGATTAGCCTGCCAATAATCAGGCGATTAAATTTTTAGGTTATTAGAGGAGGGAGAGAACCAAAAGCCAGGAAAGTGAGGATAAAAACGTGCGATTTGTGGTACTAGGTGATTTGCACTATTCGATTTACCCGGATGCAGCTAATTGCGCCCTGCGCGAAGAATTTTTTGACCGACTTTTTACAAGCGTAGCAAAGCAGCAGCCCGATGTGGTAATTGCAATTGGCGATACCACCGATAACGGCTATTCGGAAGAATTTGAGGGGCTGCACCGCGCCGCCCGCCGTAACAAGCTTGAATTCGTAACCGTGAACGGCAATCATGATGTTTTGGAAATGAGCAAACCCGAAATCAGTCGTTACACCGGGAATCGTTTCCCCTATTTTGCCCTTTATTTTAACCCGCTTACCGGCTTGAGTGATGTAACCGACCACGAAGCCGCCCGTTTTTTAATTATTGATACCCCCAAAGAACGCAGTCCCAAAGACCATGGTGGCTATGTCGGGCCGGAACAATTGGCCTGGTTGGAAAACCAGATAGCCGAAAGCGAAGACAAGCCGCTTTTTATCTTCGGCCATCATCCCCTGACCCACGCGACGCGCTGGTCAAGCTTCCCGATGCTTTCGATTAACAACTCTAAAGAAGTAAAACGCCTTCTGGCCCAAAAACGGCAGGGCGCGGCCTTTTACTTTTGCGGCCATAACCACGCGAACAGTATTGACCGCCGGGGCAACTGGAATTATATTCAAACTGCCGCCCCTTTGCGAAGTGGCGATTACCGGGTGATAGATTTCACGTCGGAAGAAGTACGTTTGCAAACCATTACTTTTGAAGGTGGTCGAGAGTTGGGTCAAAGGCTGGCGCAAGCTTTGGGCGATTTTACCAATTTTCCAAGCCGAGGCTTTCGCCTTGACCGCGAACTTCGTCTGAAACTAGCCTATTCAAAAGTGCTGGTACAAAAATAGGTTTGTACTATTTTGGGAAAAGAACTAATCGAGGTGGCGGAATGGCGCAAGCAGCAAGAGCTACCTCGCACCCGTCGCGAACAATTAAAAGCGCGAAGGCGGCGGGCCTGGGGTGCGCTGATTTTTGGCCTGACTTGCGCCCTAGTCTGGCACTTTTCGCATATTGCGGGCGAAAAATACAGCCCTTCGTTAGCTGATGTCGAATTCTGGTTGCATCTGCTGGTAGAAGGTCTAATTGCCTTGTATGCCGCCGCTTTTGGCTTTATTGTTTGGGGCTTGCGGCAGGGCGAGAAGTAGCTTCTTTTTCCAGAACGCGGCTGATAACTTCCAGAAAACGGGCGCGAACTACTTCCGGCCCGTGTAAATTTAGCATATGTTCCCGGCCCTGTCCGGCCAGTTTCTCCCAGAGCGGGCGGTCTTGCAGCAAGCGGGAAATAGCGTCGGCAAAACTGGTCGCGTCGTCGGCTATCAGCAAATGCTCATTTTCCTGCAAATCCAGCCCTTCCGCCCCAATCGAAGTTGAAACGCTGGGCGTGCCAACCAGCATGGCCTGAATTAGCTTGCGCTTTGTACCCGCTCCTGAAAGCAAAGGAATAAGCGAAACTCGTACCTGTTGCAAATAAGGCAAAAGCGAAGGTGTCCAGCCCACCAGCCGCACGTTTTCCAAACTTTCGGCCAATTTTTGTACTTGTTCATCCAAATTATTGCCAACGATATAAAGCGGATGTTCTGTCAGTAAAGCCGAATCGAGCTGTGGCAAAATTTGTTGACATAAATATTCCACTGCCTGAACATTGGGAGGATGCCGGAAGTTGCCAATAAAAAGTAGCCCGCACCGTTCGGCAAAATTCAAGGGTGAAAGTAATTGTTCCTCTTTATCAGGGACGGCAAAGGCAAAATTCTGGTCGGCCAGAAAATCATTGAGCAACCCGGTTTCTTTCTCCGAAACGGTCAGGACGGCATCGGCGGCGGCATAAATATTAAGCTCGCGCAAAAATTCCTCAGCGTAGTTTTTATCAAGCTGGCGAACTGGCGAATTTTGAAATAAACTACGGGCGCGGCGCAAAAAGTGCAAATCAATCGAATCTATAATAATTCGGGTCTGGGGCGAAAGCGAACGAAGCATGGGGAGGTAAATTTCGGCCACATCCCAAAAAGCCAGGATTGCCAAATCAAAATGACCGCTTGCAATCAAAACCGAAGCATCGGGCAAGTATTCGTCTCCGGCAAGCCGCGAATTTGGCCCGGCATAAGTTGCCACGCCCATTTGCCGCAAAATTCGGGCGTAGCGTTCGCCTCCGCTGGCATCCTGAGCGATAAAACTGACGGCATAGTTTGCTTCTCGCAAAATTTTGATAAAATCGAAAATACGCTGCGAACCGCCCTCCCGGTCAAATTCCGGCATCCGCGCCGCGCAGATTAACACTCGTTTCATTGTTCGTCTATTCTTTGGGTTTGTGCTAGGGGATAATTATTCTGACGTACTGCCCACCTTTGCAAATTCTCGTAATCTATTCGCAGAGGCGGAGCGGGCTGGTTTTTGAGAGTATCGGCCCATTTTTCAACGAATTTGCGCTGGTTCACAAGCTGGTAACTTTTTACTCCCGTAGTTACATCTCGCCCCGAAGAAACACCTTCAAAATGGACGATTATGCTTTCCGGCTGGTAGTAAACTTTTAAGCCTTTGGCCCGTACTTTAAAGCAATAATCAGTATCCTCATAATAGGCCGGACGATAGCGTGTATCAAAGCCGCCTAGCTCCTGAAACAAAGCGCGGGGAGTTGCCAGTAGTGCGCCGGAACAATAATCTACCTCGCGCAAATAGCTGTAAAGCCCATCATTAGCCTTAGCATCGCCGCGCCCAAAATTGCAACCCGACCCATCCGAGAAAATAACGCTGCCCGCTTCCTGCAAAGAGCCATCCGGGTAAATTAGTTTCCCACCGACTGCTCCGGCTTGCGGTTGTTCCTGCAAAGCCTTGAGCAAGGGTGGCAACCAGTTCGGACGGGGCAAAGTATCGTTGTTCAGAAAAACCAGAATTTCCCCGATTGCCGCTTCTGCCCCGCGATTGCAGCTATCGATAAAGCCCGAATTGGTTTCGTTTCGCAAATATTTGATACGCTTATCAGATTCGATTATTTTTGTCAGCACTTGCGGGGTTTCGTCGCTGGAACAATCGTCAATTACAATAATTTCGCCCCAAAAATCGGGCGGCAAAGTTTCTTGCAAGGCTTCGAGGCAAGCCTGAGTATAATGTAATTTATTATAGACCGGGATAATAATTGAAACCGAGGGCAAACTTGGACGAGGAGTAACTTCGGCCAACCATTCCAGCTTGAGCTTGCCGTTTTCAGGCCAAATTAAAGCAATAGTAGCTACTCTTCGCGCTTCGGCCAAATATGCCGTTTCGCTTTGCCCGGTTACAATTACCTCAAGGCTTTGGTCTATATAGGGTAGAAGCGGCTGAGTAACGGGTAAAGGGGGGGTGAAAATGGTTAGTTCGGGGAAAGCTTCGGCCAGCTTTGCGCCGCTATTCCAATCCAAAACGGGCGGGACAATTTCCAGGCGGGTTTTAATTTCAGCAAGACTTTTGGCAAATTGAGTGATAAACGCATTTCCGCTTTTTTCACTCTCAGAACAGGTTAGCGACAAAGTTTGCTCAAAAGTCTGATTTTGACCGTCCAAAAATTCAATCTTTAATTGGTTTGCACCCGTAATTTCTTTTAGTTCAGGTTCAAGTAATTGCACGAAGCGAAAGCCGGAATGACGCGCCACCGGCATAATCGGGAACTTTTGGGCAACATCAGGCCGGGACAAATTAACCAAAATTTCCCCTATTTGTTTTTCATTCAAATAAATTTTGGCGTGGCAAGGTGGCTGGCTATCCATCCAGAAAGCGTAGCCGCTTACTTGTAGTAGATTGTTTTGCCAGCTTGCTTGCTCAATTTCGACTACAGGTTCGGGAAATTTTGCCTGATTGATTTCAAGCTGGACTTCGGCGGCTTCACCCGTTGCACTTGTCGCTCGAATTAGCAAAGTGCGCGGCCAAATTTGACCCGGCTCAAAACTTAGCAGCCCACGAAAACCGCTATATTCAAACGGAGAATAAGAAAAAGAAGCCTCTACATCCGGGCGGGGAACATTAAAGGCCAGCTTTCGCAAGAATTGATTGTCTAAAAAAGCTTCAATTTTGGTAAGCGATTTATTGGGCGTGTAAACCCAACCTTCAATGGGTAGCAGCCCTGCACTGCTTACGCCGGGTTGGGGTAAATCGAGCTGAATACGAAGTGAAGGCGGCTTTAGCAAAATCGGGCGGGTGAAATCGCGGTAATTGCCCAGTGCATCGCTTACCCGCACCCGCAAAATTTTCGGCCCGGAAAAAGCTATATCAGGATTGAGTCGGGCGGAAAAACCGCTATTAGCGGCTTTGGGCCAGCGATTAGCCACATCGGGTCGGGCCAATTCGTAACGAACCGTCCCAACCAAAATATCATCTATAAAAGCTTCTACTCTGACTATAGGAGCAAGTCGCGAAAAAGCCCAGCCCGCTACTTCTAAAACGCCGCTAATTTGGCTATTTTCGGCGGGTAAGTCCAGCGAACCGCGTATTACTCCCGGTAAAAACCGGGTCTTTAGCCCGTTTATTTTAAGGGGCATAAACTCGCGCCTGATTAGCGTTTTCAAACGGCCTCTAAACTTTAGGTTCATTAATTTGTAAATTAGAATTTGAGCAATAGTTTAATTCAAGCATACAGGCCGAATTATAGCCTAGCCGGGCTTTGAGTGCAATTCGAGATTTTAAGGTCTTGCCTTTTGAAAATTGTCGAACTATACTATAAGAAAAATTACATCGGGTGAAAAATAGAATTATAAAGCGACGAGAAAGCGAAAGGAAAGTTCTATGAATGCCCTCAGAGTTATTTTCGTACATGGGATTTCTTCCACTATTATTGATTATGATTATACCGAGAATCTACGCAAGATGATAGTCGAAGAATTGAAGAAACAGGGAGTGATTGCTGATAACGCTACCGAGGCCCAAATTGAAGAAATAGTAACTTTCCAGCGTATTAATTATTCGGCGGTGGGCAAACAGGAAGAACTTCGCGCTTTGGCGGCTTATGAATCAGAAAAAAACCAGCTTTATAATTTGCTGGATAAAGTTTGGGATACCCTATTCTTTGATAATATTCGGCAGTTTGTAATAACTTCGCTAAGTGATGTGCTGGTTTATGAATCCGACCAATGGCGCGACCAAATACGAGGTTTGCTCGTAGAAATGATTAAACCTTATGTAAAAACTAAAGATGCGGTAACAATTGTGGGGCATAGTCTTGGCTCGGTGGTGGCTTTCGACACACTTTATTACAATAGCTGGCATAATCCGGACTGGACAGCAGCAAACTTCAAGCCCACTAATTTAATAACAATGGGTTCACCCGTGATGCTGTTTAGCCTTGAACTAGACCGGCAAACCGGCGAACAGAAAACCCGTTATCTGCCCGCCGTCGCCGCCCCACCTCAGTTAGACCAGACCAACCCTGAAATAGTTACTAATCTTGTTCGGGACGAAGGAGTTTGGTACAACTTTTTGGATGCCCAGGACCTGGTTGCTTATCCACTTCAAACTTTTTTCAAAAGCAAGTGGAAAATAGAAGATATTCTGGTTCAAACCGGCACGCAGCCTATCAAGGCTCACACTGAATACTGGAATAATCAAGAAGTCGCCCGACGGGTGGCCGAACGGCTCAAGTTCGATTACCAGCGTATCAACCAGTAATCTAGCAGCAACCCCAATCCTTAATCAGCTTTACTGCTACTTCGCCTACGCTGTGTTTCTCGCAGTCGTTCATTGCGCTAAAAATGCTCCGCATTACCAGTTCGGTTTTCCAGGATTCGTCGGTGCGGGGCAGGGCGTTCAGCCAGTGATGGCGCAAGCGCAGAAAGCGTTCCAATCGCAACAAGAAGAACAATTGAGCGCGGTCATAAGTGGCTAACTTATTACGGTCTAGCCGGGTATCTTCGGCATTGTCAACCGGCATCGTGTTAAAGTTCAAAGGGCTGAGTCTTTCGTACTTGCCGCGATAAGCTGGGGCAGGTTCGGCAAAGCCATTAGTTGAAGCCGGAGCTGGAATTGGCTGGGCCTGCTGCGGAGTAGTCGAATTAGCAGCAGCTTGAGCCGATTGTTGAGCCGCCCGGAAAAAGCCTAGAAAGCTACCCGGTGCAGGTACGCGG
>JBBQGP010000194.1:0-10122 GCA_038323095.1 Chloroflexia bacterium
TACCGCCACTGGCTTGATTGCCCGAAAAAATGCTATCGCCAATACTCAGGGTTTTGAAGTTGGAAATCGCGCCACCCGCCGTTGGGTTAGAACTATCCGAAATTACCCGGTTGCCGCTAAAAACGCTGCCGCTAACGTTCAGCGTGCCGTAGTTAGTAATTGCCCCACCATAAGTAAAATCCTGGCCTGTCCCAACAGCATTATTACTATTGAAAGTACAATTTATTACAGTGAGCGTGCCGGAATTATTGTAAATTGCCCCACCTTCGCCCTGCACTCTGCCATTCGCCAGCGTCAAATTTTTGAGGGTGAAATTTACGCCCGTATTTACGAAAAAGATTTGAACCGCGTTCCCGCCGCTAATAACCACGCTGCGCCCGCTTGCATCTAGCGTGGCAGGTTTGCTGATTGTAATCGTACTTGCCAGAGTAATCGTACCGCTACAGGTAAAAGTAATGTTGCCGCCCGCGTTCAGGGCAGCGCGTAATCCAGCCTCGTTACAACTAGCGACTGTGCCATCAGCCTGCACGGGAGTAAGCGAAGTTAAACTAAAAATTGCTACCACTAATACAACCAAAAACAAGGACAAAGCCCTGACCTTGCCGCCTATAAACTTCATCTAAATCCACATCCTTACTTGAGTTGAATTGCTTATTGTCACTATTACTTTATAGCTAACCACATATCGTAAAGTTGTCGCCGATTTAGTCCCGTTTCCCCTGCCACAATTTCAATCGCGGCTTTAGCTTTTGCCCCTGACTCGCGCAATTCGCGCAACCGAACCGCCGGGTCTACTACTTTTTTTTGCGCTTCTTCCTCGTCCTGTTCATTTTCAGGAAAATTTTCCGGCGGGCCAAGCACTATGGTAAATTCGCCGCGTGGGTCGATTTCCTTAAAATGAAGCAAAGCCGCGCTCAAGTTCTCCCGCCGGACTTCCTGATACAGTTTGGTCAATTCCCGCCCTATCGCCGCCGGACGGTCTCCCAGCACTGTTAGGGCCATTTGCAGGGTATCGAGCAAGCGGTGCGGTGCTTCAAAAAAGACCAGAGGGCGACGGTTAGCTTCTATTCGCAAGCGGACGAAAAAGCTTTCCAGTTCCTTTTTTTTGCGCGGCGGAAACCCGGCGTAAGTAAACTCCTGAATGGCAAAGCCGCTCAAGACCAGCGCAACCAATGGAGCAGCCGGGCCGGGAGCAGCGTCTACCGCCAAGCCTTCATCCAGACAAGCCCGCACCAGTTCCCAGCCGGGGTCGCTCAGACAAGGCGTGCCAGCATCGGATACCAGCGCGACGTTTTCCCCGCTTCGCAATTTTTCCAGAATAAAATCCAGCCGGGTTAATTTATTGTGTTCGTGATATGCTGTAGCCGGAGTTTCTATCTGAAAATAGTTAAGCAATTTGCGGGTATGACGGGTATCTTCAGCAGCAATCAAATTTGCTTCGCGCAAAAGCCGTAAAGCCCGCAGGCTAATATCTTCCAGATTGCCAATCGGAGTGCTGACTACATAAAGCGTTCCCGCCAAAATCAAGTCCTCAGATAATAAAAAGTTTACAGAGATTTAAAGCCAGATTAATCTATTCTACGTATTATATAACAGGTAGGTCAACAACGTAAGTCTAATGTTAAAAATAGCTAAAGCCTGCCGTACTTGTCTGGAAATTTGGCTAGTAATATGCTATACTTGAACTATTGAAAAACTGTAAAACGAGAAAAGCCCCGAAAAACGTGGCTCACTTTACACTAATTAAGGACGTGGAGGTTTACAAATGCCGGCATTTGCTTTAGATAAGCCTTTTACCTGGCTAATTATTCTGGTAATCGTATTGTTAGTTTTCGGCGCGGGCAAATTGCCTGAAATTGGCCGCTCTTTTGGCAAAAGTATCAAAGAATTCAAATCAGAAACTCAGGCTGGCTTGAGCGGCACGGATGTTCCCAAAGCCACTACTGAAGTTAAGCCCGTCGAAACTTTGAGCGCGGCTGACCCGAATGTTACCGTTCGCCGTACTATTCGTAAGCTTGAAGATGGGACAGAAGAAATAATCGAAGAACGGGTTGTACGCAAGCAAGCCTAGCTTACATCCACGCCCCTAATTTTGATTGCTACACCCGCGTTTTCGAGATTTTGAAAGCACCGAAAGCGCAGGCGTAGCTGTTGTTGCGTCTAACTCCCTCTTTTATCCGGGCAAGGTATTATGAGTCTCATTTTTATTATTGGTACACTCGGCCTGATTTCTTTCCTCTATTGGAGCGCATACCAGAGCGAAAAACTGATGCGGACAATCGAAATCAAAGGCAATTTGCTTTTGAGCTTGCCTGAATTCATTTTCAAACTGGTATTGCTTGGCCTTTGTATGGGTCTGGTTTCTTCCTTGACCGTCGCCAGCCCGGAAAAATATATTGGCTGGCCGTCCGATAACCCTAGCCTGGACGTGATTTTGGGGGCGGTACTCGGCCTGGTGGTACAGTTTATAGTCAGCTTTAGCTCGGTACTAGCTATTCGGATTTTTGGCAAAAGTATTTATTCCCCCCAAATAATGAAAAGTGTCACCCCCAAAAATCAGCGCGAATGGGTTTTGATTATCCTGCCCCTTTTGTTGGCGGTTTCTATCGAAGAATTGCTGTTTCGCGGCTTGCTCATTGGCGGCTTTTCGCTGGTGGTCAATCCTTGGGTGATGGCGATAGCTTCCAGCCTGATTTTCGGAATTATGCACTCCCCGCAGGGTTCACTTGGAATTGTTTTGACTGGTACAGTCGGCTTTATTTTCGCCGCCGCCTTTATCCTTAGCAACAGCCTGATTCTGGTTATCTGCGCTCACTTTATCGTGAATTTCCTGCAAATCTTGCGGGCTAAAGAGGATTTGGCCTGGTACGAACGCTTCCAAAAACTACCACCCTCGCAGTAAAGTATCAAGTATCAAGTAACAAAAAAGTTGGAAGTCGAAATCACAGGCAAAAAACAAGGATAGCTAAACATAAACAAAACTCGTTATAACTCAATAATCGAAATTATTTTTTAAAATTTAAGCCTTGATTTGTTTATCCAGCAAATCCCTATATAAAGTTTCTACACGGCTAATTACGGCTTCGCGGCTAAACTTTTCGCGGGCGGATTGACGGGCATTTTGACGCAGACGGGCGCGGGTTTCAATATGGGCGGGTTGCAGGATATGGCGGAGTTGAGCGGCCATTTCGGGTAAATCGCGGGCCAACAAACCGTTTTGGTTGGGCTGAATAATATCCGAAGTGCCGCCAGTATCAAGGGCCACAACTAACGCCCCTACGCCGATTGCTTCCAGCAAAACGCGGGTAAGCGGTTCGGGCCAAAGCGAGGGGAAAAGCAAAGCTTCGGCCCGCGCCATTAGCTGCAAAATCTGGTTATGCTCGACCCAGCCCAAAAATTTCAAATTCAAGTTCTCAGCCTTAGCCGTTTGTTCCAGTTCATTTCTTAATGTGCCTTCGCCTGCTACCAATACTGGCAGTTTGGGCCGGACTTGGCGGATTAGTTCCAGCAGCAAACGCGCTCCCTTGTTTTCTTCCAGTTTCCCGGCGAAAAGCAAAAACGGTTGCTCGGCTTCGGCCAGTGGTGGAGCGGCAGTAATTTCGCTTTTAAGCTTTTCCAAATCCACAAAGTTAGGCAAAACCCTCAATCTTTCGGCAGGTACAAAATCCGCCAGCTTCCCGGCAATATAATTACTAACCGCCAGCGTAGCATCCGCTTGCGCCAGCCAATTTTGCTTTAATTTTAAATTCGCACCCATGTATAGCGAAACTGGGGCGGCCAGATAGCCTAATAGCCCTTGATTGGCGGGCAAACATTTCAGGCGATTAATTTCGCTGCAACCGGGACAAACCTCCTGCCCTCTTAAATGGGTCGTCCAGTAGCACACCGGCCAGTAATCGCGGACGGTAGCGACACTAACCGCGCCACTTCGCCGAGCCGCCATTACGGTTGGCGGAATGGTCAAGTAATGTTGTCCATGCGCGATTTGAATCTCATGTTGTTTGAAAAAGCTTTCCAGAAAATCGGCAAAACGGGGGTAAAGCTTTTCGTTGCGGGTATAATTTCGCACAAATGGAATTTTTGCGGCAGGGTAAATAAATTCGGTGATTTCCAGACCGTCGTATTCACGCTGGCTCTGCCCGAAGTCTCTGCCCTCTTTAGGCATAACTACCCGTACTTTATGCCCGCGCTCCTGCAAGGCTTGCGCCAGGTAAAAGCTGCTCCAGCCGCTCCCCCCGCATTTGGGCGGAAACACATCGCTCACAATTGCTATATTCATTAACTTATTAAATCTGTAAATTCTTTGCTTCTTTGCTCAATTTTTGTATCAGTTGGTCAAGAGCTTTGCAATGAGCCGCCCAACTAAACTTCTCGACCACACGAGCGCGGGCGGCAAGGCCCATTGTGTGCCGCTTTTGCGCTGCCGCTTCGCCCGGTGCAAGCAATTCGCGCAAGGCGCGGGCCAAATCACTAATGTCGCCCTCTTTGAAAAGTAAGCCTTCCTGATTGGGGCGAATAATTTGATTTAACGGCGGAATATCTATAGTCAGAGTGGGTAATTGCATTGCCATATATTCAAAGATTTTGAGCGGCGACCAGAAAAACCCGGCGTAGCGTAAAGGCAAATGCCTGGAAGTATCAAAAGGGGCAACCCCGCAATCGGCCAGTGCCAGATAAAGCGGGATGCGGGCGTGTTCGATTGGGCCGGGAGTTAAAATCCGTTTTTCCAGGCCGCGTTCTTTTACCAGCATCCGAATAGCTTCAAGTTCCGGCCCGCCGCCCAACAGCAAAAAGTATAAATCCGGCTCAAGCGGAGCAAGCGGCAAGGCCGCCTGTACCAATTTTTCTACCCCATGCCAATGCCGAAACGACCCGGCAAAAACCGCCACCCGCCCCGCTTCGGGGATAGCCAAATCTGCCCGCAACTGGCCTAACTCGGCCTGGTTAATTTTGGCCGGGTCAAAGCGTTCGACGTTTGCACCCCAGGGCAACTCGGCAATTTTGGCGCGAGAAATTTTGGGCGGGACGGTGGTATACAGAGGCGTAACAATCCGCCCGGCCCATTGGCATTGCTTACTGGCCCACCACGCCATTCGCTTCAAAAGCAGTTTATCTACTTTGTGCTTGAGGCTACCGGGCGGGTCTATCATTAGGGCATTTACTTCCAAAATCGAAGGTATTTGTTGACGATGGGCGTAAAGCATAGCCGCGCCTGCGAAATTATAATAACGCTCCATAATTAAATCGGGCTGGATACGGGCGGCAAGGCGGGCGATTTGCGGGTATTTTAGCAAAGCAGTCTTATCCGAGCGGCGGAAGCGGTAAAAATGAATGGGCAAACCAGCTTCAACGGGCAAAGATAGCTTGGAACGAGTATCGTTTTGGTCAAAGGCACAAATTACGTGCAATTCGTGGCCGAGTTTGGCAAGCTCTCCGGCCACTTCCAAAACGTGCGTCGCACCGCCATGACTACCCGGCGCGACGACGGCCATTGCTACGTACAATATTTTCATTTTCGCTTGAGCAAAATAAAGTAAGGCCCGGTTTGCATTTTCCCAAAAAGAATTATGTCAAGTTGTTGCAACCAGGTTAGCAAATGTAGCAAGGCCAGAATTGGCAAGGAACGGGAACTGGTAATGCTGCGTTTGAGGCTACGGCGGACGGCCAAATCAATTGCCGAGTTTTCTTCGGCACTTTGCTCGGCTTCCAGAGCAACTTTTTCAGCCTGACGCAGAGCCTTGTTTTCGTCAGCTTCCATCTTCATACGTTGCATCCCGCCGCCATCGGCCCAATCGTTGCTCAGACCAGTAGTAGCGCGGGAGAGCCGCCCTTTTACGCTTTGCTCATCGCGCTTGCGGCGGGCATCGCGCCGGGAGAGCCGCGCCCGGATACCTTGCCGTACCGCATATTCTCCGGCCTTGATAACAATATTATCTATAAAACCCTGGAAAACGCCGTTCCAAAAGATTTTGCCCTCGATGCTAAAACCTGCCTTGCCAACCGCTTTTTCCAATTCGCTAAAAGTGCGAATGGCTTTAATATGGTCGCTTTTGCGTAAATCGTCGCGAGTGAAATCGAATATTCCTTTTTCGCTAAAGAAGCGGGCAATTCGTTTTTCAAATTTGATAATCGGCCAGAGCTTGCCCATTTCACGGGTATTGGAATAAATCATAATCTGCCCGTTTGGTTTTAGCACTCGCGCTAGTTCTGTAAAGAAAGAATCGATAGCTTCGGGCGGCAAATGTTCCAGCAAATCAATCGAGAAGATTTTATCAAAAGAAGCCGGAGCAAAAGGTAAATGACGGACATCACCCCGTACTAGCGGTATTTGGTTCAAACTTTCTTCGGCGAAAAGCGGGGCGGCATCCAGCCCGACAATCGTTCCAAAGCGGTCACGATTCCAGTAGCAAAATTTGCCGTTGCCGCAGCCGACTTCCAGAGCTGTATCACTTTTGGTGGGTTTGAGCAAATCGCGCAAAATATTGAGCCGGACTTTTGCCCCCAGAAACGGCAAGCTGATATGCTCGTAATCCAGTTCGTGTTCAAACTCATCATCTAAATAGTGGGTGGCCTGTCCCATCTCTTCGGGCGCGGTCAAATCGATATAGCCGGAACGTGGCAGCAAGGTTACATCATCCAGCGGGAGGTCAGTTTGCTGCAAATTAGCATCAATCGCGGCGTAAGCAGTGCCACACGTAAGGCAAACATAATCACTTTCAATTGCTTTTAGCCGCCCGCGTTCGCCTTGTTCGGGGGTATTGCCCGCACAGCGTGGACAACGGGCCAGCTTAATTAATTCTTCGTTTATCAAAATTACCTGCTCCTGAGCAGTTACTAGCATTAGAGTTTGGTCGGATAATGCAAAAGGCCGCTTCCGGCACACTTGGCTTAAATTTTAACATGTGCATGATAGTGCAAGGCAGAGCGAGTGTCAAACGGAGGTGACAGGGAAATCAAAAAAGCGGCAATCTGAATAACTAAACTTGAAGCGACTGCGTTATAATAAGTAGCAGGCAAAGGCGGTTAGAGACAGGGAGGGTAGCAATAATGGCGAAAACAGGCAATAAACCAAAGAAAAGCCGGAACGAAGGCAAGCTTTGGGCGGTCATAGTTAGCCTTTTGGGGTTGACCCTGATTTTGCTGCTCACGCCCGATGAAATTTTTACGGCAAACGCTGCCCAAATTCCGGCTGCAACCCCTGCCCCAATTGCGCCCTGTCCACCCGGTGCAAGTAATTGCTTTGTTGGCCCGGTGGGTTCACCATCACCGCTAGTTGGGGGAGCGACGGTTACCCCTTCGCTGGTCAAGGCCGCCGACAGTAAAATTAAAATGACGGTAGAAGCTGGAATTGGCCCGGAAAGTTATGCACGCGGCGGAAGCTGGATTCCTGTTTATATTAACTTGGAAAATGGCGGCGAGAATACGCGGGGCGAACTGGTTATAACTGTCGCGCCATCCACCGATACCAATAATTACCAGAAAGCGGTACAGCAGTATAGCAGCCTGTATGTGCAGCCAGCCGAAATGCCCGGCGGCGCACGCAAACGCTTCGTGATGTATTTGCCTTATGTCGGCAATGATTTGTTTAATCGGACGGTAGCGGTTGAATATAATGGAACAACGGGAAACGAAAGCCAACCGCAAAATTTGGCTCTGGCAACCGCCGAGCTAAAACCTTTACTCAATCAGCTTTTGGTCGGCTATCTCGCCAGTGCGCCCGAAGCCTTGCGCGGCTACGACGATATTACCCTTTCTAATAGCCAAAATAGCAATAATTTTGGCAAAGGTGCGCCCCCCAAACATTTACGCTTTACCCAGCTTGACCCGCTGCACCTTCCGGCGATTAGTCAGGCTTTGGGTAGTTTGAACGTACTGGTTTTGCAAGATTTTGATGCGTCCGGCCTGAGTTCGGGGCAATGGGAAGCAATCGAAAGCTGGGTACGACAGGGCGGGGTACTCTTGCTTTCGGGCGGAACGGGGGCAAGCCGGGTTTTGAAAAACTTGCCCCTTAATTTGCAGCCCGCCGCCTTGCCCACGCCCGCCGATATTACCGAGCTGGACCCGGCCAGCCTGCAAGCTCTGGAAAAAATCGGCGGGTCGAGTTTGCCCGCAGGGGTAGCAGGTGCTAAAAGCTATGTGGTTCGCCTCAAGCTCAATCCCGAAGCAAGCACCCTGATTGGCGGCGAGAATACGCCCTCTGTGGCTCTTGAACTCAAGCGCGGGGCGGGAGCGGTAATTCTGACCGCTTTTGATTTGGCCGAGCCGCGTTTTGCCAACTGGGACGGTAGCCCCGAATTATGGGAAACACTAATCGGGCCGTACCAAAACGCTATCCAGCAATACGGGCCGTACAGTGCCTATGGCATTAATAGCAGCAATTTGCTGGGAGGCGGCTTGTCCGGCGTTTTGACCAATATTCCCGGTATAAGTATTCCTTCCCTGAAAATTATCGGGGTGCTGGCCCTGATTTATATTGTGGTAGTCGGGCCGCTTAATTATTTGATTTTGAAGCGATTAAAACGGCTGGAATTCAGCTGGCTGACTTTGCCGCTTTTGACCGTACTTTTCACCGGCGGGATTTATCTTTTTGCCCTCAAGGACAAGGGTAGCGAATTGCTGACTTCTTCGGTTTCGATAGTGCGCCTGAGCCAAAACGACAATCAGGCGAAAAACGCACTTGAAAAACCAGCTTTGTCCCTGATTGGCCTGTTTACGCCCAACGACAATAACTATTTGTTGGGCTTGCCCGCCAACAGCCTGAGTTCGGCTATTCCCAACTACACGTACTTTCAGCCCGCCCAACCTCTGTTGCAGCCCGGCCAGCCCGCCTCAACTCCTATCCCTCTAAATTTGCCGCCCTCGCCAATAGGTTTGCGCTTGATTCAGGGCAATCAGCCGCAGGTCGAATTATTAAATATGGCCCAATGGAGTTTCAGGAGCATTGTGGCCGAGGGCAATGTCAAGCTGAACGGGGGCTTAAACGGCCAGTTTATCCAGAGCGACAATAAACTTAAGGGGACGCTAACTAATAATACCGGGCGGAATTTGACGGATGTTAGTGTTTTGACCGCTTTTGGTCTGGCACGACTAGGGGATTTGGCGACAGGGCAAAGCGTGGCGGTGGAACTGGATAACGCTTTTGGTGCGCCGTCGCCGCTTTTCTCGCTTTACCAGAGTGGGGCGGCTACTTTCAAAAGCGGCAATTCCCCACCAATTAACCTTAGCTCCAAAGACCGGGTTCAGGCCCGCAAGCGCGATTTGCTCAATAGTCTTTCCGGCACTTTGCCATTAAACAGCCCTGGCGGTTACAATCCGTCTTACCGCCCGCAAAGCGGAAACGGCATTATCGCGCTTGGCTGGAGTGAGCAGCCCTTGCTGGATTACACCGTAAATAATCGTAACATTGGCGGCAACGATTTAACTTTGCTGGTAGCGGATTTGAGTTTGGATAGCTCTCGCAGTACCCAAATCTTGCCCGGTCAAATTTTGGGTAAGGTTAGCGAGAAAGTAAGCTTGCCCGTCGCTGCTCCGGCTGCCCCTAATCCGGCAGGCGGCAATGGCAATGGCGGGGGTTATTTGCCGCCCGCCCCGCTTAGTGGTGCATCTTTAGAGGCGGGCAGCGTTACAATAGACTTCAATTTGGCGGGATTAGCTCAAACTTTGCAAAGTGGCAAAAAGCTGAAAAAGCTGATTATCGAAGCTCCGGCCTATGCTTTCAATCGCAATGGCTATGGCCCGCAGCAAGCCCCCAAATATATGGCCGAACTCTACAATTATCGTACCGCTCAATGGGAGACTGTCCCGGTAGTCCTTGCCCCTACTGCCTGTCTGAGCCAGGCTCCGGCCTATAGCGGTGGCCCAGTCATTAACCCGCTAATCGGCATGAACCAACCGGGCGCGGGCGCAAACCAGAATTGTCAAAATGCCTTTGGTCGACCCGGCTTGAACCAGTTTACGGCGACTCCCGCCCCTGTCCAGCCCAACCGCAACAACGCCAACCCAACCACTACCCTGAACCCTACCTCTGGCCTGACCGCTACGCCCGGTGGCAATGCTCCAACCGCTACACCACCCGCTCCAACCTTGCCCGCTTACTTTCCGGGCGGCCCTTCCGACAGTTTT
>JBBQGP010000195.1:0-10098 GCA_038323095.1 Chloroflexia bacterium
GATTAGGTAGTAAAGGGGCGTGCCATGACTACTAGAGCTAACCGTATCGAACGCTATTACGATTCACATGAAGTCGAGGGGGAAGAATTGGGCCAGAGTGCAATACACCTTAAAGCAATTTTATATTTAGTTGCTGTCCTGGAATGGCTGCATAGCTATCAGCCGATTACAATTTTAGCCGATGTGAATTTTTACCAGACCGACAATTCCCACGAAACGCCCAAATGCCCGGATGTGGCTGTGGTAGAAAGGTTTGAGGGAGACCTTTTGGCAGACGAGGACGGTCTGCCAAGTTATTACGTGGGCCAAGACGGGCCAGCACCTCGCATAGTTTTTGAAGTTTCCAGTGCTTCCACCTGGAAAGTTGATTTGGAAGAAAAACCCGCAATGTACCAAACTTTAGGGGTTAGCGAATATATTGCTTTCGACCCTCATACCCGCACGGTCTGGACAAAAGAATGGCGCAAAAGCAATCGCTTGATAGGCTGGCGGCGCAACCCCTTGACCGGGCAATTCGTTCAAATAGAGAAGGACGAGCAAGGACGACTTTGGAGCGAGGAATTGCAAAGCTGGCTGGCGGTAGAAGGACGGTTTTTGCGCCTTTATGACGAAAACGGCCAACGACGGCTGACCGAAGCGGAGTTTAAAACTCGCCTTGTCGAAACGCAACGGGCGCAGTCCGAGGCCGAAAGAGTAATTAACCGGGCCGAACGCTCCAAGCTCGAAGCTGAAAAAGTCAAGGCCGAAGCTGAGACTCAAGCCGAAAGAATCGAAGCTGAAGCTAGGGTTCAGGCTGAAAAAACCAGAGCCGAAACCGAAAAGGCCAGGGCCGAAACCGAAAAAGCCAGAGCCGAGAAATTGGCAGAGTTTTTGCGGGCGCAAGGCTTTAACCCGGATGACGTTGGATGATTAGTTGAGATTGGATGATTGAAGCAAGGTAGGTAAAAAGTTTATCTTTAGAAATTGCTTTACTTTGCAAGCCTGCCACAGTATTATATTTATGTCGTTTTGATGTTGAGGTTACGAAGGCAAATTGGGGAAGATGGCGGGCAAATCTTCGGTTAGTGTAATGGCAATAATTGCGGACAAGCGGCGGCGAGTGTTAATGCTGCGCCCCACCGAAAATAGCGATTGGACGCTACCGGGCGGGCCAATGCGCGACGACGAAACTTTGCAGCAGGCGATGAGCCGTGAAGTACGCGAACGTACCGGGTTGCTGGTTGAAGTTGGGCCGCTTTTCGATGTTTACAAAGAAACTGATAGTTCAATCAACTATCTTTTTATTTGCAAAGAAATTGGCGGCGTATTAACCATAAATAATCGCGCCAGCGAATTTGGGGCATTTGGGCTGGAAGAAATTCCGGCTAATATTGACCCAAGTATTCGCCAGCATCTTTTTAGCTATTGGCGCAACCCTAACCCGCGTCAGAACGATTGGCCTGAACTAATTCAAGAACCCGCCGAAGTTCTATCTGAACCAGTCAAATCCCAAACTGCCTCCGTTGCTGTTGCTACTGAAGTAAGTCCGCTTGCTTCTTTCGCCGACGAAGCAGCTACTGCCCCCTCCCGTAGTAAACTTGTTAAACCTCAAATCGCGCCACCACCTGACAAAAAAGGGCGGAGCGGCTGGTGGGTAGTCGGGCCGGGACTGGTGACGATACTGGCCCTTCTGCTTTTCTCGATTACCCGGCGTGGCTACTTTCTGGCCGACGATTTTGTGGTGCTAAACCAGCTTAATTTCAAGCAAATTAGTTTTGTAGATAATTTGGTATGGTTTGGGCGGGATTGGGGCGTTGGAGTAGATTTTTACCGACCCTGGGTACGGCTGGCTTATTATTTTCAGTATGCTGTGTTCGGTAACAATCCGGCGGGCTGGCATCTTTTTTCTACCGGGCTGCACACTGCCAATAGCCTTTTGGTTTTTACATTGGCCGGATTGCTGACAAGGCGGGCAGGAGTGGCAACAATTGCCGGGTTAGTTTTTGCCCTGCAACCAATTCATAGTGAACCAGTGAACTGGATTAGCGGCCAGACCGATTTATGGGCGACCTTTTTCGCTTTGGCCTGTGTTTGTGCCTATATTCGCACCCGCCAACTCCAGAAGCAAAAGCGGCCTCACCTGCTAATTTTTGTTGTGGCCCTTCTAAGCTTTGTAATGGCTCTTTTCTCCAAAGAAATAGCCAGTGCCATCCCTGTGGCCCTGCTGACCTATGATTTTGTGCGAGGCGGTTTAGATAGGTTGCTTAATCACCATAACGAAATTGATGAAGGACGCGGTAACGGTTTAATTAGCCTGGTGCTTTACCAGATGCCCTTCTGGATATTATTAGCGGGTTATTTTGTGTTGCGGCTGGCTTTATTTCAGGGTATCGGCGGCTATAGTTCAAGCGGGGCAAGCCTTGATATTGGGCAATTTTTGCGGGTATATTTGCGCTGGCTAACTTTTCCCTTTGGTTTGGGCGGGACGGACGGGCTAATTTTGCTGCTGGTAGTTGCCTCATTTCTGGCTCTGGCGGGCGTGCAAGAATGGGAACGTTTCCGGCTGGTACACGGTGAACAAATTGCGGACGAAGCTAACCAGCGTGAACTACCGCCTTACTGGAATTTGCGAACGGCGGGTTATGGGGCAGCCTGGGCCGTTATTTTCTTGCTACCGACTTTGCTAACTCCGGCGGCGGAACGTTTTACTTATTTGCCCAGCGTTGGTTTTGCCCTGTTTGTAGCAGTTTGCCTTACTCCTTTTGGGCCGTACTTGGCTACAACACATCGAAAGCGACAATTGTTCAAACCGGGCCGCTATTTTGAAATTGGTACAATTTTGCGATTAGGGGCATTGGCGGCGGTGCTAATCACTTATTTCGCGACTAGCAGCCAGAGGGCGAATAGCTGGAACGAGGCTGGATTTACCGCCAAAGCTTTGCTCGATAAAACCAAAGAAGTAATTCCGGGCATAGTCAAATACTCGGTATTTGTCAGTGAAGGCGTGCCGGAAAGTGGCAACGGTACCCTAATTTTCCGCACTGGCTATCCCGAAGCCATCCAGTTGCTGTACAAAGATGCTACTTTAGAAAGCCAGAAAGTTGACCGCTTCCCCATTATCGAAGGTAAGCTTGACCGCACCATCTTTTTGCAATACAAGGGCGATAGACTAATAAATCATACCGAAATTAACAAAACGCTATTGGCCCGCAACGATAACCTCAAAAAAGAGAAAAGCTTTGTTTTTTGGGAATTCAAGAACGCTGTACCAAACGGGTTAGCAAACGACCCGCGCGGTAGCTGGACAGAGGTTAGTGGGGCGGGTAGCGTTGAAATAAAAGACGGCACGCTCAACTTGAACGCGGCGGGCGCGGCAGAAATTCAAAGTCCATTCATTAATATACCCGCCGCCCAACTTGGTACAATCGAAATTACCCTCAAAGCTTCCCCTCGTAGCGGAGAGCCGGGCGGTATTCGTAGTAGTGCGACGTGGGAGCCAGTTTCTAACGGTGAACCCCGCGATTATCCGGCTATCCCGATTGAAATTAAAGCTGATGGAAAGTTTTACACCTATAAAATTACGCCGCCTATTCCTCAAAATTATAATTACAGCGATACTATTGCCTATTTCCGGCTAAAAATCCCCGCCGAATTGCAGGAGGTGGTAATTCAGTCTGTCCGCCAAAACTCACTACCAATTGAATACACTCCCCTTAGCGAATAGTCATCAAAAATTAGCTCTGGTTTCATTTTGTCTTCATAATTCTTTTTTAGAATAAAGAGCAAATCTAAAAAAGACGTTTTTATACTTATTCGGAGACAGGAGCCAGAATTGATTACAAATGATAAGCCAGTGGTGAACGCAGTAGTTGAACCATTTTCCCCTATTGCCAATTTGGGAAACCCCAATAATCCGTCAAATAATCTCAAAGAGAAATTGAGCGTGCCAATTGGTTCGGTAATCGCCTGTCTGCTTTCGGTTTTATTTTTGCGAATTGCCAGTCGCACCAGTTATGTAGTTTTGAGCTTTTATCTTGGCGAAAATTTTGAATCGGCGGCTCTGGTGGTACTGGTAATAGACGCTTTTTACATTAGTGAATTGCTGCTGGCACAGCTAGTCGGTTCGCTGAGTGACCGCAAGGGACGCAAACCTTTTATGCTGCTTGCCCCGGTAGTTGGCAGTATTGCGGCTTTCCTGCTGTGTGTGGGCGCGTTTATGTTTCCCCGCCCCAACACCGAAGTTATGGATTTACCCCTGATTGCCCTGCTGCTGATAATTCTTTCCGGGCGATTACTGGAAGGAACGGCTACCGCCCTTAATGCTCCGGCCAATTTGGGCTACCTGGCCGATGTCACGGTTGGTGCGGAAAAAACTCGCGTAAAGATTATGACCGCCTTTGAAGTGGCGACGGTAGCCGGGATTGCGATGGCGATTCCCTTTGGCGGGCAAGTCTCCAAGCTTTTTGGCATAGGCGGCTTTGTAGTAGTTATCGCGATTTATGCGATTTGTTTTCTGACAATTGCCCTTTTCATGAAAGAAAGTTTGTCGCGCTCCGACCAGGAAAAGGGCCATCACAGCCTCAAAGAAAGCTTCGCGGTTATCAAGGATATTCGCATCTGGACTTTTGTACCAGCCTGGACTGCGGTAATGGCTCTTATTGGGGCATGGCTGGCTCTGGTTATTATCGTGCTGGCTTACCCCACTACCGGCAATTACAATTTGAAAACCGATGAGTTCAAAAAATACTACGGTGAAGCAACCCTGCAAGCTCCCCAAAGTGTCGGCGATAAAGTGCGGGTAGAGGCTATCAAAGATGGAGCAATTGTCGCTACTTTTGATAAAACCCGTGACGACAAAGGCAATATTGTGGTAGAAGTTTACAAAAATGGCAAACTGGAAGAAACCATCAAAACTACTTCGCACGATGCCGACCATCGCTTCCCCAATCAATTGCTGCATGGTGGTTTTGGCAAAGATTCGGCCACAATGATAGTCGGTGGCTTCGGCTTGCTGTTTATCATCGGCATGGGTATCTGGACACTGCTATATGGCCGCTTCCGCCGGACAACTATGATGCTAATTGGGGTAGCTGGTACCGCAGTTACGACTGTTTTGTTGATGGTTATCAATAGTCTGGCGGATAATCCGATTAAAGTTGATGAAGCCGATATAAGCTTGCTTTGGGTAATCGTTCCCATTGCCTCATTTGGAGTGCTAATGTTAAGCGGGTTCACGCCTGCCGCCCTGACCCATCTTGCCGCCATTTCCGAAACCTTACCCGGCAAGCGTGGGGCGGTAATGGGTTTATATTCGGTGCTGCTTGGTATTGGTCAGTTTGCCGGGACAATTTTGGGAGGTATTGCGATTGATTTGGGCGGTTTTAACGGCTTGATGATTTACTCCCTTATTCTGGTCGCGGTTTCTACCGTCAGCGTTATTTATATGCGAACTCACGGCCACGATTTGATTAACGCCAACGGACATTAGTTGGTTTTGAGTTGCGAATTGCGAGTTTTGAGTTGTAAATACTCAGCCAGCTTTAATGTAGGAGGGATTTCTAATCCCGATTTTACCTAAACTCATGTTTATGGTATTGGAAATCCCTGCTGCGTTTGAGCTTTGAGTTAGTTTAATAAAAAGGTTCTACTTTTTGATTAAAAGAGGTAGAACCTTTTTATTTAGCCCGAAATGAAATACTCGTATAGGAAAAATAGGGGGTATGGCATAGAACTTGCCCAATTCCGGGTAGATGGCTTTTTTTGGTTTAGCAGAGCCGAATTTAGGCTCTGGATGAATTAGGAGTTAATAAAGATGGCCTCAACTGAATTAAATAAATCGGGTACGAGCAAGCTCTGGCAAAATGGTAAGCCAAACCTGCCGACCACTCCAAATATAGGCGAAACTGAACGTTTGGCATCCCTGATTGGTGGCCCGGCCCTGACTGCTCTGGGTTTAGGGATTACTCGCAAGAACCCGCTAGGGTTGGTGCTGGCGGCGGTAGGTGGCGAATTAACTTATCGTGGCGTAACCAGACACTCCCCCCTTTATCAAGCTCTAGGGATTAACCGCAGTGGCGAAGATGGGGCGGTACGGGTCGAAAAAACCATGTCCATTGGCAAATCGGCGGAAGAACTTTATACCTTCTGGCGCAATTTTGGCAACTTGCCGCAGTTTATGGAACACCTCGAATCAGTAACGGTGCAGGGTGACAAGAAATCGCACTGGGTCGCCAAAGCTCCGGGCGGCGGAACAGTTGAATGGGATGCCGAGATTACTGAGGATATTCCAAACCAGAAAATTGCCTGGAAATCCTTAGCGGGAGCGCAAGTCGAAAACAGTGGCGAGGTGTTTTTTAGCCCTGCTCCAGTTGGGCGCGGGACGGAAGTTAAAGTGGTAATGGACTACAAGCCGCCGATGGGTAGCGCGGGCGTGGCGATTGCCAAACTTACAGGCGAAGAACCGACCCAGCAAGTGCGCGAAGATTTGCGGCACTTCAAGATGTTAATGGAAACCGGCCAAATTATCACGACCAAAGGCCAGCCCTCTTGCCGGGATAAGTAGGCTAAGAGTAGCGGTACTTCAAAAGGAGTTTATTGATGAAAGCGCTTTGCTGGCATGGAAAAGAAGATGTTCGGGTCGAGAATGTACCCGACCCGAAAATTCTAAACCCGCGTGATGCCATTTTGAAAATTACTTCGACGGCGATTTGTGGCTCGGATTTGCATATGTATGATGCCTATATCCCCTCACTTGCTCCCGGCGATATTTTGGGACACGAGTTTATGGGCGAAGTGGTCGAAGTTGGGCCGGAAGTGAAAAACTTGAAGGTTGGAGACCGGGTACTTGTGCCGTTTGCGATTGCCTGTGGTGATTGCTATTTCTGCAAAAAAGACATGTTTTCGCTGTGTGATAACTCTAACCCGAATGCCTGGATGGTCGAGAAGATGTATGGCTATTCGGGGGCGGGTTTGTTCGGTTATGCTCATTTCACGGGTGGTTTCGCGGGTGGACAGGCTGAATATGTGCGCGTGCCTTTTGCGGATGTAGGGGCATTGCAAGTTCCCGCCAATTTGTCAGATGAAAAAGTTTTGTTCCTGACCGATATTTTCCCGACTGGTTATATGGCGGCGGAAAACTGCAATATTCAGCCGGGAGATACTGTCGCGGTTTGGGGTTGCGGCCCGGTGGCCCAATTCGCTATCAAAAGTGCCTATATGTTGGGTGCTGAGCGGGTTATTGCGATTGACCGCGTTCCCGAACGGCTCAAAATGGCGAAAGAGCAAGCCGGGGCGGATGTTTTGAACTACGAGGAAGTAAACATTGTCGAAGCTTTGCGCGAAATGACGGGTGGACGTGGCCCGGATGCCTGTATTGATGCTGTCGGTATGGAGGCACACGGGGCAAATATAATGGGCGTTTATGACCGGGTAAAGCAGAGTATGCGCTTGCAAACTGACCGGCCTACCGCGATTCGGGAAGCAATTCAGGCTTGTCGCAAGGGTGGAACAGTTTCTATTCCCGGCGTATACGGGGCGGTGCTGGACAAGTTCCCGCTCGGCTCGGCCTTTGACAAAGGCTTAACCATGAAGATGGGTCAGACCCACGTTCACAAGTATTTGCGGCCACTTTTGGCTCGTATCGAAAAGGGTGAAATTGACCCTTCATTCGTGGTTACCCACCGTATGAAGCTGGACGATGCCCCGCTCGGCTACAAAATTTTCCGGGACAAGCAGGACGAATGTATCAAGGTGGTAATGCATCCCTAACCCTAATACAAGCTTTATACAAGTGCGGTACAAAAGAGGTTTGGCCGAATCGACAGACCTCTTTGTACATGGTAAAAAATTAAAACTGTGGTATAATGTTTATGCAAATTGAATACAGCCTGTTTGACATAGGCACAGTGTCGCTAGAGTCCACCGAATAAAGCTTTTCGTAAGTTCTGCTTCTTCTGACCCCTCTTCTGAGCTTTCTGCTTTTCTTCAGGTAGAAATAATAGACCTCGATACTGACCTTTATCTTTAACAAAACATTTGTAAAAGGACAAACCGATGACAAAAGATGAGGCAATCGAAATACTGGTCGCCTGTAAAGCTTTGGCAGACCGGGCGAGTGCGGCGTTTCCAGCCGGATTACCCGCCAATTATCCTTTGACAGGCGAAGACCTCAGCGTCTTGCAAGGTTTTGATAGAGTGCAAAATGACCCAATCGCCGCCGGCCCGGGTTTGCTCAACCGTTTGTTCAAAGCGGCGGAACTAAATCAGGTGGAAGTTTATAAATTAGAACAACTTCGTCGCATGGTTTCCAGACGACGCTATCTGGGACGAAGTACAGCAGATGGACATAAACAAGCATGATAGAAGTAGAAAATGCCAGACCCGGTCAAAAAGAACCGGGCTGGCGTGAAATGGTCGCGCCGTACCGCCGGGCTAATCACTGGCTAAGTTTGTGGCAAGTTGCCAACTCGGTTATTCCTTTTTTCGTTACATGTTATTTAATGTATCTAAGTTTGGGTTATTCCTACTGGCTTACTCTCGCACTTGCGCCTCTGGCATCAGGTTTTCACACCAGAATGTTTATTATCTTCCACGATTGCGGGCATGGCTCGTTTTTTAAGTCTAACAAAGCTAACGCCATCGTCGGTACGATTACGGGCATTTTCTCTTTTACACCCTATTATCACTGGCGACATTTACACGCTTTGCACCATGCCGCCGTCGGCAATTTGGGCAAGCGGGTCGAAGACGAAATTTTACCCCTGACCATCAAAAAATACGCTCAAACCAATGGCGATATTTTGACCCTGACAGTCAAGGAGTACCAGCAGCTTTCAGACTGGGAAAAACTGGTTTACAAGTTTTACCGCCATCCCTTAGTGCTTTTCGTGATAATGCCTTTGTTCTTGTTTCTAGTCTTGCACCGTTTTGCTCATCCCGGTATAGGCAAACGCGAACGCTATAGCGTACTTGGGGCTAACCTGGCCTTGCTGCTAATTCACGCCGGACTAATCGCACTAATTGGCTGGCAATCGCTGTTTTTGGTCGAAATGCCGATTTTATTTCTTTCGGCCAGTATTGGAGTTTGGCTATTTTATGTGCAGCATCAGTTCGAGGAGACTTATTGGGAAAAGGAAGGCAAGTGGAGCTTTGAAACCGCTTCGCTAAGGGGAAGCTCTTATTACAAGTTGCCCAAAATCTTGCAGTGGTTTACCGGCAACATTGGTTTCCACCACATTCATCACCTTAGCCCGCGTATCCCCAATTATTATTTGGAAAAATGCCATAAGGACAACCGTCTGTTTCAACAAACCAGACCAATTAACTTGCTGTTAAGTCTCAAAAGTGCTTTCTTGCGCTTATGGGACGACGAGCAGCAAAGAATGGTCGGGTTGGCCGCCGCGAAAGTTCCAGTGGCCCAAAAGCCAATTCAACGTGATTAGTTTTATGTATAATGACAGAGTAGTAAGGATTTTTGATTATGACTAACAATATTTCTGATACCCCGCGCAATTTAGCCGAAGCCGCTAAAGTTCTGCGAAGTTGCCAGCCCCTAGCCGAGCGATTGTCAATGGAGGGGATAACCGTTAATTTGACCGAAGACGAGCAAGCCCTTTTGCTCAAATTCGAGCAATTGCTCCAAACCGATTTTACCGATAGCGATTGGAGCTATCTCCGAATAGTATCCGGCGTAAAGCAAGCCGGAGTCGCCGTCCTCACCAGTTGCCTCAACCGCTACCGCAATACCAATGAAAAGTTTATTTACGGGCAGTTGTAAATTTTAGTACGTGGAGGGTTTTTAGTCTTACCTTTAATAAGGATGAAACTTAAAACCCTTCTCGTGGATAGAAAACCAGGTTTTTGTACAATTCTGTTACCTGGTTTGTTTATGCTATACTAAATTCGGGGGTTACAGGATAAATTTGGAGACGAAAGAAGGCCAGCAATGTTAAATGTACTTGACCGGGTAGAAAAACAATTAGAACAAATCAATCACTCTAACGGCCATACTTCAAAGCTTAACTTTGTCAACCGACCTGAAATCGAAAACTTTCTAGCCCAAAATCCTTTGCTTGACCCGATTCTAGTCGAAGGCTTGCAAAGGCTTTCTGAATTTTTCCC
>JBBQGP010000196.1:0-10012 GCA_038323095.1 Chloroflexia bacterium
AACTTACTTTGAGGCAGGGTCAATTCAACAGGAAAAGTAACAAGTATCAAGCATCAAGTAACAAGGAAATGCCGCGTCTCTTGTAAGATGCTGCTCCGCCAGTTGATTTTCATTGAGAACAAATTCTGTAGGATGCTGCTCTGCCAGTTGATTCAGATGGGTAAAATCAATGGGCCGAGCAGCATCCTACAGGGACGGGTCATTCTCTTGTTACTTGTTAAATAGGGGTAATCTCCCGGACATGGAATGTCCGGGCTGATAACATGAAAACGGCCCTGAAGGGCGGAGTTAGGTCAGGCTAAAGCCGGCCAATTACCCGCCGGCTTTAGCCCAGTTTTCATGTTATCAACCCAGCCTTTCAAGGCAGGGAGACAACCACCAATTATCAAGCCGAAAGTTTGAAGTCTAAAGTCGGAAGCAATCAACTCGAAACCCGAAACTCGAAAGTATGAATTTCTATACTTCGTTCTTTCTAACAACTAACAATTAACAACTACTTATCAAACCAATGGTGTTTGCCAGGCGGCTTTGAGTTCCGAAACGTGGGTACGCATAATAGTTGCGCTGGACAGGCCCGTTACGGCCATTTCGTCATCGGCCAGCACAGTACCAATCCGGGCGAAGGCGGTATTTCGCATGGTAAATTCAAATTCGGCCCGGCGGAGCGGCTCGACCTCGACCAGAAAGCGCGAAGGCGTTTCGCTAAATAGTAAGGCCGCGTTAGTGCGGTCAGCTTTTGGGCCTTCATAGGGCAGCTTTTGCAAATCGAGGCGCAGACCAAAGCCACCACCAAAGGCCATTTCCGCCGCCGCTACCGCCAGCCCGCCTTCGGACAAATCGTGGCAGCTTCGGATTAACCCAGCCTGGGTTGCCTTGCTGATACTGCGGAAGGTACGAAGGGCCGAGCCAGCCCGCACGGTTGGCACTTCGCCTTCGATTTGACCGTGATACTTGGCGAAAAAGCTTGCGCCCAGTTCGGGGCGAGTGCGACCTACGATATACAGCAAGTTGCCCGGCTGCTTCAAATCGGAAGTAACCGCCTTGCTAACATCTTCCATCACGCTAATTGCTGAAATCAGGAGCGTGCCGGGAATGGCGATGCGCTGGCCGGTACTTACATCAAAATATTCGTTATTCAGGCTGTCCTTACCACTGATAAAGGGTAGCCCAAAGGCCAAAGCGTACTCCCGGCAAGCCTGTGCCGCCCGCACCAATTCGCCCAATCTTTCGGGTACGTTCGGGTTGCCCCAGCAGAAATTATCCAGCAGAGCCATTCTTTCGAGGCTACCACCCACCGCAATCGCATTCCTGACAGCTTCATCAATCGCACAGGCGGCCATATGGTAAGAATCGAGCAAGCCATAGCGCGGGTTAATGCCATTGCTGATTATCAGGCCACGCTGGGAGTTAGCCAGAGGCTTGAGCAAGGCCGCATCTCCCGGCCCGTCGTTTTGTACGCCGACCATAGGCTTTAGAATAGTGTTGCCCTGTACTTCGTGGTCATACAGCCGCACGACTGTTTCTTTGCTGGCGACGTTCGGGTCGGCCAAAATGCGGGTCAAGACGGTAGCATATCCTAAATAGGGGCGGTGGTGTTCGTAGTGAGCGCGGCGTTTGAGGGGACGCTGGGCGGGAACGTGCCAGGTGGCCGAAAGTTCGCGGCGCGGCAAACCATTATGCAAGAAATCCATTTTTAATTGTCCGATAGTTTGACCGTTATAATTCAGGGTCAAGAGGCCATCATTGGTAAATTCGCCCAAATCGGTAGCTTCGACTTCTTCTATTTGACATAATGCAAGTAAAGCGGGCAACTTGGCGGGAGGTACGGCCAGCACCATCCGCTCCTGAGCCTCGCTCACCCAAATCTCCCAGGCTTCCAGCCCTTCGTACTTGAGTGGCACCCGTTCCAGCTCGACCCGCGCCCCGGTTTGCTGGCCCATTTCGCCAATTGCCGAAGAAAGGCCACCCGCGCCACAATCGGTAATGGCACTATAAAGCTTTTTGTCACGGGCTTTCAAAATTACATCTAAAGTCTTTTTTTCTTCAATCGGGTTGCCTATTTGAACCACGCTGCCGATTGGCCCGGTGTTCTGGTTGCCGCCAAGCTCAATCGAGCTAAAGGTTGCGCCATGCACCCCGTCGCGCCCGGTGCGTCCGCCCAGCACAATGATTCTGTCACCAGTCTGGACGTTGCGGGGATGCGAACCACGCGGGGCAAGGCCAACTGAGCCGCAAAACACCAAAGGATTAGCGACATAGCCCCGGTCAAACAAAATCGCGCCATTCACTGTCGGGATGCCCATTTTGTTGCCGTAATCGCGCACGCCGTCGACCACGCCCTGAAAGACGCGCTGGGGTGGCAGGACGTTTTCGGGCAAGTTTTCGGGGGAAGTATCAGGTAGGCCAAAGCAAAAAACGTCGGTGGAAGCTATCGGCTTGGCCGAAACTGCTATAACGTCGCGGATAACCCCGCCTAGCCCGGTATTTGCCCCGCCAAACGGTTCAAGTGCGCTCGGATGGTTATGAGTTTCTACTTTAAAAGAAACGTCGTTGGCCCGGTCAAAGGCGATTATCCCGGCATTATCGGTGAAAGCCGAAACTATCCAGCTTTTCTTGAGTTGCTCGGTGGGGGCGACGATATAGCTTTTGAACAGGCTATCGATTTGCTCGTGGCGAATTTCTTGCCCGTTTGCGTCACTTTCGGTGTAATTAATTACAGCCTTGAAAGTTTTGTGAACGCAATGTTCGCTCCAGGTTTGGGCCAGCGTTTCGAGTTCAATATCGCTGGGGTCGCGGTTTTCGGCCTGGTAATAATTTTGGATAGCTTGCATTTCAATCAAGTTCAGAGCTAAAAGCCCTTCCTGAGAAATCCGTTCCAGTTCAGTTTCGTTAGCGTCGCGCAAAGCAATTGTGCGGATTTGGCCGCTCCCGCTTTGCCCTGGTTGGAAAAGTTGATTGACGAAGTAATTTAGCCCTTCTTCGTTATATTCTTGCTGGCCGTAAACCACGAAATCCTGCACCAATTCGTTTATCAGGTGGCGACGGGTGAATTCGGCGACTTGCGCGGCGGTCAATTCGTTTCCGGCTTGCAAGCGGTAAAGGGCAGCGGTGCGTACTCGGCGAAGGTTGGGCATTTTCGTGCCGTTACTGGCTATCAAATTGTAGCCGCGTTTCGCACTTTCGCCGATAGCATCGGTCACGCCGGGCCGAAAAACGGTTAGTATCTGGTAGGTGCCGGGCGCAGTCGGGCGGTTGGCTGAAAAGATTTGCAAAATTGGGCCAGCGCTGGCGTTCTCGGCGACGGCATCGGCAAAAAGCTTGCGGGTGGCGTTTTGCAGGGCCTGGTCAATTTCTTCGGCGGCAAAATTATCTTCTAAATCCAGCAAATAAATCGTATGTTTTTCAAGTTGAGCCGGAGAGCCGATAAAAGCGGTAGCCTCAGCATGGGTGCCGGGTGGGGGAGTAGTCTCCGGGCGGGGTAAAAGCTCAACATAATAGAGCATGGCTTAAACTATCCTCTGGCAAATTGTCGGGCCGACAAGCTGCTTTATATTAACCCTGGTGTAATTTTTCATCCAGAACACGGTCAAATAATTTGTTTATTACACTTTTTATTTCCCCAGAATTATAGCATATCTTTTCGAGTGGCGTTGTAAGCGGTGGAAGGAAGAGTTTTGAGTTTTGAGTTTTGAGTTCTAAGTTCCTAGTTTCAGGTTGATTGTTAGGTGCGAGAGTTTGGGTTTTGAGTTGGTGTGGGAGTTTCTAGCGTCCAGTCGCCCTGAAATGAATTTCGGGCTAAGTGAGGTGAAGTTGGTTAAAACCAACTGTAAAAAACTTGGCTCTATCCAAATTAGAATTTATCCCAAAGTCTATTGGCGGAGCAATATCTTACAAAATGCCCTTACCCCTGTAGGATGCTGCTCTGCCAGTTGATTTGTAAGATGCTGCTCTGCCAGTTGAGGTTAGGCTAAAATCAATGGGTAGAGCCACATCCTACAAAATGCCCTTACCCCTGTAAGATGCTGCTCTGCCAGTTGACTTTTGCCCAACCCGATTTAGATAAATTCTTGTTTTCCCGGTTTTCCTATAGAAGCGTTCCGCCGTCCACTACCAGGGTTTGCCCGGTCATATAGCTGGAAGCGGGGGCGGCCAGAAAGATGGCTACGCCTTTAAGCTCATCCAGTTCGCCCAGACGACCCAACGCGGCCCTTGCTTCAAATTTCTCGCGTCCGGCTTCAATCGAAGCTTTTGCCATCCGAGTAGGAAACCAGCCCGGCGCGATGGCGTTGACATGGATACCATACTTGCCCCATTCCTTCGCCAGCACTCTGGTAAAGTTGATAACCCCAGCTTTGCTGGTATTATAAGCAATAGTTTTGATGCCCTCGCTATCGCCCCCGGTCAGGCCCGCCACCGACGCAATGCTCAGAATATGCCCGCCCTTACCCTGCTCAATCATTTGCTTGCCGACGGCTTGCGACATCAGAAAAATCCCGGTCAGGTTTACGTCCATAATTTGCTGCCACTTTTCGAGCGGCAAATCCGTCGTAGCCTGTCCCCAGGTTTGCCCGGCATTGTTCACCAAAATATCGATTTGACCAAATTTATCGAGCGTAGCCTGCACCGTTTTTTCCACATCGGCTTTTTTGGACACATCGGCCACTACTGCCTCACAATCGAAGCCCTTTTGCTTGAATTCGGCAATCGTCGGGTCGAGCCATTCCGCCCGCCGTCCGCTAATCATTACTTTAGCTCCCGCTTCGGCGTAAGCTTCGGCAATCGCCTTGCCAATCCCGCGCCCCCCGCCCGTTACCAGCGCAATTTTGCCGCTAATATCAAACAAATCTTTTACACTCATGGCGTTAATCCTCCTTGATTTAACTGTAATCTGGAAATGCTTGCTTTGATTTGGTATGAGCTATTATACCCGAATTTGGGTTACAAGTTGTTATAACGATTTTGTCGAAAGGGGTGTTAAGCCCTTAGACCTAGTAGAAGCTCACTAAGGTCTTATATACATCGTTTCAAATTGTGCTAAAATAAGACAGTACAGAAAGCGCAAGCTTGAGTAAAAGTTTTTGTAATTTGAAATTTGGGTGATTAACAGGGGACAGATTTTTTTGGTCACAACCCCGGCAAGCAACATTGTTTTTTAGCACTAGAGCCAGGCGGTAAAAAAATGACGATTAATTTGAGTGAGGATTTGAAGAAACAGGTACAAGAACGTATCCTGGAGGCGGCCCTGCAAACAAATACGGCTAACTCGCCCTGGGCGAAAAAGCCAGTTCAGGACGTTTTACGCGAATTCGCGGTAAACTTTACCGCCTCAGTTTTGACTAATCAGGATAACGTTCGGCAAACTGCTTCAGTAGCCGTTAGCGAATTATGGAAATACGGAATTAATAGCCGGGATTTTATTTTGTTATGTGACCGCTTTACTTCCGAGCTTAATCCGATTTTAAGTCAAGCCTTTGAAGCTGCCGGGCAAACTGACCAGCTTCGCAAAACTATGACTTACTTAAACCATCAAGGTTTAATGCTGCGGCTTGGTGTCGTTCACGCCAATATGGAAGTAGCCCATCGCTCCCAAAAAGTAGTATAATTTTCAAATAATCCGAATCGGCCTAATTAAAGGCCGATTTTTTTGCTGTAATTCAACTTCGAGCCTATCCCTCTTCTTTTTGACATTGCCGCCCGGCTTGGCTATACTGCACAGGGGTAGTAACATTCAGAAATTAGCGGGCTACCCTGACAAACAATCTGGCTATTGCATAAAAGAACTTGAGCGGGTATATTTATAGTAGGGCGGGAGGAAAAAGCTTGCCATCCCAGATAGAGCAATCGGCTAAGTTATACGGCACAGAAATGCTCCACGATGAATACCGGGTGATGTACGAAGTTGAAGATAACTTTTGGTGGTACATCGGGATGCGGCAGAATTTGCTGGCCTTGCTGCAACGGCACTGGGATTGGACTAATCAACCTCGCCCAACTATACTGGATGCCGGTTGCGGGACTGGGGCAAATCTGGCTCAACTGCAAAGCGGGTTTGGCGGCAAGTTAGCGACTGGCCCGGTTTGGGGCTTTGATGTATCGGCGGATGCGCTGGCTTTTTCCAGACAACGCAATTTGGCCGGGCGAATTGTGCAAGGTTCGATTAGCGAAATTCCTTACGCCAGTAACGCTTTTGATATAGCCATTTCGTTTGATGTGCTGAACAATCTGCCGGATGACCGACCCGGCTTTCAGGAAATCGGGCGAGTGCTAAAACACGGGGGGATTTTCATTCTGAACTTACCCGCTTACCAATTTCTCTACGGCAAACACGATAAAGCCATTGGCGGGCGACGACGCTACAACCGCCAGCAAGTAGCGGCCCGGCTATCCGAAGCGGGTATGAAGCTCGAACGCGCTACCTATCTGAACACTCTTTTATTTCCTCCGGCGGCGGCAGTACGCTTTCTTAACACGGGGGGAAACCACCGGGAGGTACATTCTGATTTGACTCCGCCGCCCGCTCTACTCAATCAATTGCTAACCAGAATTATGTCACTGGAAAGCCAAATCCTGCGCCGGACAAATTATAATTTGCCTTTTGGTCTTTCGGTAATGACAGTTGCCCGGAAAATGTAAAAGATGCAAGTAATCAAGCTGTTTAATTCCAAGAAAAATCCTGCCCCTGCCCCTGCTCCAGCCGAACTTGAGGCAGTAGAGTTTTCGGCTGATTCCGCTCCGGCTTTACCCGAATTACGCGAAGTTGAAACCAACCAGGATATTGAGGCCGCCCGCACCGAAACGCTGGTATATCAGGCCCGCAACGGTGATTTGACTGCCTTTAACGAGCTAGTGACCTGCTACGAGCAGCGCGTCTATAATTTGTCCTGCCGCTTGCTGGGCGATAAAGACGCGGCGGCGGATGCCACCCAGGATACTTTCTGGCAAGCTTACAAGGCTTTGAACCAATACCGGGGCGGCTCCTTCAAAAGCTGGCTCTTGCGGATTGCCAGCAACCAATGTTACGACCAGATGCGGGCCAAAGCCCGTCGTCCGGCAGCTTCGCTGGATGCCTTGCTGGAAGAAGCCGAAGAAACGGGCGGCTCGATTTTGGGACAAATGGAAGATAGCGGGGCAGACCCCCAAGACCACGCTATGCGCCGCGAAATGCTACGCGAAGTTAGCGAAGCTTTGCAGCAATTGCCTTATGAACAGCGTTTGGTGGTGGTTTTATCCGATGTGCAAGGGTTAAGCTACGAAGAAATTAGCGAGGTTACTAACGCTTCATTGGGTACGGTTAAATCCCGCCTGAACCGGGGACGTTTGAAATTGCGCGAATCTTTGCAGAAAAATCGGGAACTTTTTGACGGTAAGTTTCGTCTATAGAATAGTATTAATAATATTTATAATCGGATGCATTACTTCCTGAGTGATATAGGCTGAATACTGTGAACGAGGTACGCGAGTTATCACAAAGTGGGGAAAATAGCCATGAAAATACCTGGCTATTGCAAATTTCCCTTTATATTGACAAAAGGCTGGAAGCTCCCGCCCTTGTCAGGCTCGAACAGCATTTGAGCGGATGTTCGGAATGTCGCCAGCAATTAGCTGGTTTGCGGCAAACTGTACAATTGCTTAACGAATTGCCCCAGCCCAAAATGCCGCGCTCCTTTACCCTAACTTCGGCTCAGGCTCGTGCCTTGCGCCCGCGCCCACTTTATCATATGGCACAAGCGGCGGCGGCAATCGCAGCCATCTTTTTGGCAATTAGCTTGATACTTGATTATTCAGGTGCATTTGCTTCAAAAGTCGCGCCTGTTTCTCAGGCAGTGGTCGCAACTCCGGCGGAAGAATTACCTTTAGTAGGGACGCGCCCGCCCACGACTCCTTGTCCGACTAACGGTTTGGCTTGCGCCCAAAGTGGTTTGGGTGGCGAAGTTACCAGCCCCGCCCCTCCTACGCCTGCGCCCACCATCGCGCCTATCGTCACTGCCACTTCCGATAATCTGGTTTCTATCCGATTAGCTCAAATACTTTTGACCGGGCTAGTGCTGGTGCTGGCGGCTTTCGCTTTCTCGCTCCGGCCTCGCGCTCCATCTCGTCGCTAATCCGAAATAGCATGGACAGAACGAACACAACCAAAAGAGGCAAGCTTTACAGCTTTGCCTCTTTTGGTTTATAATAGCTCTACAGTAAACTAGAGTGTGACACAAATTTTTGCGGCCTAAAGCTGGGCTTTAGCACAGCATTTTTAGCTTTGAACTTGATTGCAAAAATCTGTACCATACCCATTAAATTAAATCTGCTTTCGCAAGGGTATAAACTAGAGGGAGGCGCTTTAGCAATGCCAAACGCGGATTTGCCGCCTACTACCAATAATCAGGAAAATAACTCCGCTACCTCAGATGCTTACAGGGAGGCGAATTTACCTGTGCCTGATACTCAGCAGTCTTTGGAAATGCTACAACTAATCATGGAACATTCCCCCCTGATAATGAGCGTACTTGATGCCAAAGACTACAATTATATAATGGTTAGCCGCAAACTGGCAGATTTGGCCCAACTTGAACCCGCGCAAATGGTAAATTTATCTCCTTTTCGTGACCGACCCGGCCTGGCCGAAGCAACCGTACCCCTGCTGGAAAAAGTAATTCAATCCCGGCAGACTTTTTCGGCTAAAGCCTTTGCCCTACCTACTCGCGCTCAAGTCGACAAAAGCGGGCAGGGCTATTGGAATTTGAAATATAGTCCGATTTTTGGCGAAAACGGCGAAGTGGTGGCAATTTTCTCGCTAATCGACGATGTTACCGAACAAGTTTTGCAAGCTCGCCAACTGGAACAAAAGACAACCCAGCAAAAAGCCAGAGTAGCCCGCCTCGAAACTATTTTGACCAATTTGAGCGAAGCGGTAATAGTTATAAATACCGAAAACCGGGTAATTCTGGCAAATCAAGTCGCCGAAGAAATGGCTGCAAAACCCTTGACGGGCGAATTGGCGGTTGATGTTTTTCAGCAACGTACCTGCCTCGATGGAAGAATTTTGGTAGTAGAGGAAACCAGCGCACCACGGGCCTTGCGCGGCGAAACTACCCATAACTTGCGTTATCTGGTCGAAAATAACGAAGGCCAAATATATCCAATTTCGGCCAGTGGCGGGCCAATTTATGACGAAAACGGCCAGATTAGCAGCGCAGTAGTGCTTTTTGCCGACATTTCACAACAGCTACGCCAGCAAGAACAATTAGAAGCTATTCAGACTACCACCGAAAGAGCGCAAGCTGCCTTGCTCGAAATGGCAGCGGCGGCAGCGGGTGTAACTGATTTGCCGCAGCTTTTGAACCGTTTCGTTAATATTATTCCCACTGTTGTAGCCTGTGACCGGGTTTCGCTTTATTTTTACGAGCCAGAAAAAAAGCAGCTAATCCCGCAAGAAGTTTATGGACTGGCGGGGGAGGCCCTTTTGCACTGGCGCAGTAAGCCTAAATCAGTAGATAATTCTTTGCCCTATTTTGCTACCGTTTTTGAGCAACAATTACCTTATTTTGCCGATTTTGCCGAATTGGAAGCTTTTACTCTACGCCAAAACCTCCAGTTTAGCAATCCTTTTGGCGTAAAATCGGCTTTATTTTTGCCGCTGGCCTACGGACAAAAATTTATCGGCTTGCTCTCAGTCTCCTATCTAACCAGCATCCACCAATTCAGCCCGGCGGAAATAGCTATTCTGGACGGCATGGCGCGGCTGGCGGCGATTGCTATCGGCAATTTACAATTACTTTCGGAGGCTGGACAATCCGCCACTTTGCGGGAAGCAAATTTGCTCAAAGACGAATTTTTATCGCTGGTCGCCCACGAGCTTCGCAACCCGCTTACCGCCGTACAGGGCTATACCCAGATGACCCAACGTAAGTTGAGGCGTATCGGGATAGCCGAAGAAGATTTGAAGCCACTCGAAACTATAATTGCTCAAGCTCAACGCATGACCCGCCTGGTGGAAGATTTGCTGGATTTGAGCCGGATA
>JBBQGP010000197.1:0-9957 GCA_038323095.1 Chloroflexia bacterium
CGCCCCTTCGATTTCTTTTGAGCCTTGCAGCAAACTGTATTTAGTGCCATCCTCATAAACTTCCTGCCACTCAATATTATCGGTGTTCCAATACTGCACTTGCTCATTTTTTATTTGTGTTATGTTCATATTAATCACTCCTCGTTAGATAAATTTACTTTGCTTCTATAAAATCGTTCAAATGCAGGAGGAATTTCCAATCCCGATTTTACCCAAACCCGTTTCGGTCGGGATTGGAAATCCCTCCTACATTGACGCTGGCTGAGTAGTTACGTTACCTTTTTAGTATAAAGCCTGAATTTGTAAAAACTATCCGATTCTTGCTTTCAAATTATTTACAAACACAAGCAAAGTTTTAAGTTCTTTTAGTGCAAAGTTTGGAAGAATTTTACATTTGCCTTCTACACTGTAATCAGATGCAGAAATTGATTTAGCTTTGCAGGGGAAGGGTATGTTTAATTTTAAGGATACAGCCTTTGTTTCAAGGAGATTTGGCATTGGGCTAATAGTTGGCCTAATTTTGCAAATCGGCTTAAACCTTTTGGGCCAGGTTAATATGGTGCAAGCCGCCCCAGACTATACCAACGTTGCGCCCGGTTCAATTTTCTTTAGCCAAACCGGGCATAACTTGGGCGGTGCTTTCAAAAATTATTGGGATAGTCATGGTGGTTTGGCCCAATTCGGCTACCCGCTTACCGAGCAAATTAGCGAAATCAGCAGCGAGGATAAAAAGCCTTACACTGTCCAATATTTTGAACGCGCCCGCTTTGAGCTTCATCCGGAAAACGCCGGGACTGCTTATGAGGTTTTGCTCGGCTTGCTAGGCTCGATTGTTGCCCCAAAAGTGGAACGCGCCCCGACTTCGGCTACCCCACCGGATGGGATTTACTTTGAGGGTACCGGGCATAGTTTGGGTGGCGTTTTCAGAAAATATTGGGAGGCTCACGGCGGCTTGCCTATCTACGGCTATCCCCTGACCGAGCCGTATCAGGAAAAGAACCCGGACGACGGCAAAATTTATTTTGTCCAATATTTCGAGCGCAATCGTTTTGAGCTTCACCCTGAAAACGCCGGGACGGATAACGAGGTTTTGCTAGGTCTGTTGGGTTCGCAAATTGCCCGACAGCGTGGTCTTGTTCCACCTCTGCCCGAACCAGCCCGACCTTTGCCTAATGCCGTGACGCAGCCCACTCCTTTTTCGACGATGGGCGAAATCAAGGGGACGGCTCTGGAACAAATTATTCATAGCCCAATTTTGACCAAGGACGAGTCTTACCGAATTTATTTGCCGCCTAATTACAAAAATTCAGGCCAGCGTTACCCGGTTTTGTATATGCTGCACGGCTATAGCGGCTCGAATACCGAATGGATTGGCTACAAACTTTTTGATGTTGCCGACCAGATGATTAGCTCCGGCCAAATTGCTCCGCTTATTATAGTATTGCCGACGGGTGAGCAGGAATATTGGGTTGACCATGCTGACGGTGGCTTGCAGTGGGGGGCGTATGTGGCAAAGGATATTACAGGCTTTACCGATGCCAATTTTCGCACTATTCCTGACCGCTTGCACCGGGCGATTGGCGGTCATTCGATGGGTGGACACGGTTCGCTGCAAATTGCCCTGAATTATTCCAGCATATTCAGCATTGTAGGCGCACATAGCCCGACTTTTCGTACCAAAGAGCAAGCTCCCGATTATTTCGGCGATATGGCTTATTATCAGGCACACGACCCGGTTTCGCTGGCCCTGAACAGCCAAACAGCCTACAGCTTGCGGATTTGGGTAGATATTGGCGAAGAGGATACGGGCTGGCTGCCGCGTGCCACTGATTTTCACAATGCGCTGGAAAGTCGAGGAATTTCCCACTTCTGGAACGTTTTTCCCGGCAACCACGACGCGATTTACTGGACGGGCCACTTGCCCGACTACCTAAAATTTTACTCCGGCTCTTTCAGCTTGCCGCGCTAGACCAGCTTTCATGAAATAAGGTATAATCAATCTAGCCAAAAAATTTAGGGAGGATGGGTAAATAAAGATGGAAGAATACAAAGTTTTGCTCGAAGCTTTAGGGCAGCACGAGCAGGAAATCCAGTTTAGCGAATTCAGCAACGATACGGCTTGGCAAGTGGGTTGGCGATTGGTACAAATTGCCCGCGAAAAGAATTATTCGATTACCATTGATATTTGTCGGAATGGGCAGCAGCTTTTTCATTGCGCCCTGCCCGGCACTGCCCCCGATAACGACGATTGGATTAAGCGCAAAAACCGGGTGGTGAACCGTTTTAACCATAGCTCTCTTTATATGGGGACATATTATCGCAGCCGGGGGACGACTTTTGAAGAAAAAACCACTTTACCTTTGCTTGAATATGCCGCACATGGTGGCGCATTTCCAATTATCATCAAGCAGGTCGGCATAGTTGGCACAGTCACAGTTTCCGGGCTGGCTCAAGAAGACGACCACGATTTAGTCGTTTCAGTTTTGCGCGAATTCCTGTAATCCTTTATCCAAAATCCCCCAAAAACAAAAACCTACTGCTAATCCCAAAAGTATTAGCAGTTTTCATCTTGCCGTATGCCTAAATTTATGTTAATGTTAGTGTACATGTTGGTCGAGTACAAATTCTAAAAAAGATAATTATATGACCTTATTATTAAAAAATTGGGGGAACGTCTGGGCCAAGCCTTTTTTGAAATGGGCTGGAGGTAAAGGTCAGCTTGTCCCACAGTTGGTAAAATGCTTACCACCCGAATTACAAGAGGCCCACATAAAACGATATGTAGAGCCTTTTTTAGGTGGTGGTGCGCTTTTTTTCCATATTGCTCAAACCTACGAACTGGAAGATTTTTTTATCTCGGATGCGAACCCCGAACTATTTGTAGTCTATAAAGTTATTCAGCAAGACGTAGAAGGATTAATAAAGCAGCTTTCTGAAATCCAGAATTGGTATTTTCGTATGGCTTCAGAGCAGCAATCCGAGTTTTATTATAATACCAGACAAAAATTTAACTCGGCTCGCTTGAAATTTGATTTTGCTTACTATAGTCATATATGGGTAGAACGGGCTGCTCAAATTCTTTTTCTAAACCGCACTTGTTTTAACGGTCTTTTTCGTCTTAACTCAAAAGCTGAATTTAACGTACCTTTTGGTGATTACAAAAATCCTACGTTGTGTGACACTGAAAATCTTAGAACAGTTTCAGCTATACTGCAAAAGGCAACGTTGCAGCAGAGCGATTTTTCAACTTGCCGCGAATTTGTAGATGAACATACCTTCGTTTACTTTGATCCACCCTATCGTCCGCTAAGTAAAACTGCCAGCTTTACTGCTTATTCGAGCTTCGGTTTTGATGATGGAGAACAGCTTCGTTTAGCACGATTTTATCGGGAGTTGGCTCAACGTAAAGCTAAGTTGATGTTGAGTAATTCTGACCCTAAAAACATTGATGCTGCCGACAATTTCTTTGAAGAAGCTTACGCTGGATTTAACATTAGTCGCTTGAAAGCAAGTCGTATGATTAATAGTAATGCTCAAAAACGTGGTGAAATAAGCGAACTTCTTATTACTAATTATTAAGGCTCTAACTTTCAATGAAATATAATTTGATTTATCAAACTTCCATAGGTTGTGCTGACCAAACTCAGGTTTTCAACTATCTTACCAACAACTTGGTTCAATCCATAACTTTCTGGGACTATTTTGTTAATTGGAGTAAGATAATTGCTACAACTAGACCTATGGCAATGGATTTGTACCTCTTTGACTATCTTGTAGGTAAGCCAAATATAGAGGCTGAATTTAAAGCTTTATTAGTTCACCACCCACAGCTATTAAGATTGATACCAATTTTATTAGCCTGCCGTTACAATGATTTTGCTATCCTCACCAACCGAACTGTTGGCAGTTTTGTTTTTGAGACCTTTTCTTTTCATCCTCAAGCCCACTTATCTACTCAAGAAATTGATAACGCCTATTACTTTGCTGATAAAACGGGATTGTTAGATATGTTTAAGGATCAGCATATTAAGCATATTCCAGATTATGTTCTAGGAGTAGAAGTCGGTTTAGATACTAATGGCCGTAAAAATCGCAGTGGCGCACAAATGCAAACGATAGTAACTGAGCTACTTTCAGCCCTTTGCACCGCCCGTTCTTTTTCCTTTCTTTCTCAAGCATCGCGTGAAAAAATCATCCGACAGTGGAAAATAGATGTAGGAGTCAGAAAAATTTTCGACTTTGCTGTTAATTGTAATGATAAATTATATTTAATAGAAACCAATTATTATGCGGGTGGCGGCTCTAAGCTTGATAACGTCGCTGGTGAGTATAAGGGTTTGTACAACAAACTGTCTACTAATGGTCACAAATTTATTTGGATTACTGATGGATTTGGCTGGCTGAAACATAGAAATTCGCTTCAAAGTGCTTTTGATGAGATAGAGCATTTGTTAAATTTAAATATGATTAATGCAGGTATACTTGAACATATTTTAGTCAACAGATTATAAGCGGGGGAAAATGCAGGAACAGGCGATTTATCCAGAGGTGGCGGTGCTGCAAAGGGCGGCGGTGGGGTTGGCAAGTGCTTCGCCGCGACGACGGGAGCTTTTAGGCAGGCTTGTGCCGCAAGACGAGTTTCGGGTGGTAGCGGCTAATATAAATGAGGACGTGCGACCCGGAGAAGACCCGGCGGATTATGTGCGGCGGTTGGCTCTGGAAAAAGCCGAAGCGGGGGCGCGGCTCTGGGCTAAAGCTAATACTGTCAATGAAGCACGTTTGGTAATTGGCTCGGATACAACGGTAGTTTTGGGTAATCAAATTTTGGGAAAGCCTGCTTCAGGCGAAGAGGCGACGGCCATGCTTTCGCAATTGAGCGGACAAACTCATCGGGTAATCACCGGGGTAGCGGCTTTGCTTTTGCCGGATGGGGTAAATATTAGCCAGCGCGAGAGCCTGATTAGCGTGGCGGAAGTAGAATTCAAAGAGATTAGCCGGGCTGAAATTGATTGGTACGTTGCCACTGGCGAACCAATGGATAAAGCCGGAGCATATGCGGTGCAGGGCTACGGTGGGGCTTTTATCAGCGCAGTACGTGGCGATTACTATAGCGTGGTGGGGCTGCCGCTTGCCCCTTTGGTGGATTTACTACGAAAGTTTTAGGATGCAGCGCAATCAAACAAAACGTTTTCGTCTGGTTTCGCCTTTTCGCTCGGTTGGGTTAATCTTGCTTTGGTTGGCTCTGGGCCTGCTTTTCCTTTTATATACTTTACATAATTATTTTACAGTTGCCCAAGTTTCTGCTAATAAAATCAACTTATATGATTTCAAATTATTTTATAGTGGGGTACTGGATTACTTTAGCGGAGGTAGTATTTACAACCCTTCGGCTGTTCTGCCTTTTGAACGTATTTCTGGAAGCAGTAATAATAATTCGCCAATTGGAACACTTCTTTTCATTCCCTTCGCACAACTACCGCTTGTTTGGGCCGCTGCTCTATGGAACACTCTGTCTTTAATCCTACTATTTTGGGGATTAAGTTTTGTCTGGCGAATTTATCCTCTACCCCAGCAATGGCATTGGCGGGCCGCTATAGTGCTTTTTGTTTATACTGCTTATCCCGTAAGTAATGCCTTGCAACTTGGCACCTGGGGGATGATAATAGCTTTCCTGGATTTTACCGTCTGGTATTTTGCCAGAAAGCAGGATGAGAAGCGGGCTGGTGTATTACTGGGGTTAGCGATTACATGTCGGTGGCAACCCTTTACTTTAGTCCTGTATTTCTTGAGCTTGCAACGCTGGCGGTTTCTTTTCTTTTCGGCTTTGAGTATATTGTGTACCAGTATTTTAGCTTTACTAATTTTTGGCCTGAATTCTTTTGTAGAATTTGGGCGACTAGCCATCTCAATTTCAGGTCAAGGTTTTGGTAATGGTGCTTACGATGGCTCATTAAGAGCTGTTTTAGGTCGCTTTGCCGTGTTGCTAAACCTAGATTTATCGCCTTCTATCTCTTTTCTCTGGCTTGCATTAGCCTTAACTTTACTTGGCGTAACCTTATGGCGTTGCCGTCGCTTGTCGTTTGATTATGCCTACAGCCTGATGCTGGTTTGCGGTCTGCTCGTAACGCCACTTAGCTGGATGCATTATCATATGGCTTTGCTTTTGCCAATGACGGTTCTTTTTGCCAATCGTCGCTATTTGGCGGTAGTCTATACCGGGTTGCTTTGGGTCAGTATTAATATTTTTGTACCAGTAGATTTCGATAATTACCCCCTGCTGGGTGGCACACTTTTGAGCTTGAGCCTATTTTTGCTATATCTTAGCCTTTTTCGAGGTGTTAGAAATGAGGACAAAAAAGCAGGAGCAACACTTAAACAAGTGTTGCTCCTGCTTCCTTAATTCTTGTACTTACTTCGAGTTGGTTTTACCGAAAGTCTGCTTTAGCAAAGTACCCAGCGCAACAAAAGTTGGCGGCCACAGACCGACAAAAATAGCCTGTTCGCGCTTGCCCTGGCTAAAAAGCGAAATCGAATAAATAATAGACCCTAGCATTAGAACCAGTGAAGCAATATCAATGATTTTGCTATTGCCTTCAGCTTGCTCGTTGTTCATTTAAAAATCTCCTTTTATAGATAATACTGTACAGCTTTCGCGATTATTTGGCGATAGCCTTTGTTTGTTTCCGTTTCCAGTATTAAATACTGCAATATCAAGGCCGCAAGCTGTGCTTATCACCCGGCTTCATCATGCCCTAATGCTTCATTAACTTTCGGCGCAAAATCCTATTTGCATTGCTGCTTGAATTAACGTTTGCGCGTCCCCATATAACGGCTGGGTTTGCCACGCCGACGACCAAAGCGTCGTTTGCCATCCGGGTTCGTACCGTCCTCGCTGACCGCTTCTTCCTCTTCCTCGTCTTCAATTACCGCCAAGGGGCGACCCGAAAGATGCTCAACGGCCAGTTCGGGGGCAGGCGCAATCTCATTTGGGATTGCCCCTTCGCTTCCGGCTTCGGCTTCCTCGTCATTTTCCAGCACCTCTTTCAGCACTCCAAAGCCAATGTTATAGACCTGCTCAACTACGCCCCGCCGCATTATCCGTTTGGCTTCGTTTAACGTAGAAATAATTTTGCTTTCGGGGTCGTGCTTTTTGAGCATATCGGTTACTTGCCGCATCAGGTCAAGGGTTTTGTTGATGGTAATAATAATATCACCTTCGGCCAGTTGCATTTTTTCGATAATGCTAACCAAACTGACCCCGCGCCCCCAGGCTCGTGCCGCCCCGAAAAAGTAAGCGTTGTAACCGTTGCTAATCATCAAGTCGTTTTGGCGTTCGGCGGCAAAAACTTCACGCTCCAAATCGTCCAGATTGCGCCTTAGCTCGGTTAAATGTTTTGGCAAAACAAAGCGGTTCATAAATTCAAAATCGCGGTCATAGGCGAACCAGCTAAAAACTTCGGCCAAATCTTGCGGCAAAAGCTCATCCAGCCAGCCCCGACTAATCATTTCAATAATAATTATGCCATTGCTATCGAAAATATCACGCAGCCAACCAGCTTTAGGGGTAACGTGGCCTTCTTTATCCACAAACCCGAAACGACGCAAAACCGTTACAATACCGTTTAGAGTAGTTTGCAAACGGCCTTCTTCGTATTCCTTGCGCTCCAGATAGCGTTCCTGCGCCTCGTCCCGATCTAGCAAAAGTTTGGCAGCATCCCTTTGCAACTTGCGATGCTTTTTGCGAACGGTACAGGTATGGCAAGGATGATTTTTCTCGCGTTCTTTGGATTCTTTTAGCTGTTGTTGCGCTTCTTCGGCGCGGGTCATGGCTTTTTCAACGCCCGGCCCGTGTTTTTGCATAGCCTGTTCACGAGCCTCGCGCATCCAGTTTGCCAAATCGGGTAATTCAATCTGGCCCAATTGCTGCTGCAACTCTTTTAGCTCGTCCTGGCTCATCAGTTCTGAGACAATCAGGCCGCTTTTTTGCGCCCCGCTCAGGCTGTCAGGTAAATTCACCTTAAAGCGTTCTGGCGGCATATAATCCACACTGCGATATTCATCCAGCGTAACAGTTTTATCGCCGAACAAAAACAGCCCTATTCCCTGCTCGCTGCCCTTGCCCAGATAAATGCCCCAACCTTTGTCTTCGGTATGCAAAATTGTACCCGAATCAAGATTTTTGAAAACCTGTCGCAAGGTTTCCCGTAAAGGCCGTCGCCAGGGGCGTTCATCGATTTTGGCCCGCAACCGGGATTCGTCTTCACGCGCCCGCCGTTCTTCATCAGCCAAATCTACCTTTTTATGACCAAGTGATTCGTATTCGTGTAACAGTTCTTCGCCTTCGGGATAGCCGATTAAACAACCAACCCGCGCCCGGTCATAAGCACTCTGAGCCGAATGTACTTCAACCGCCAGCTCGCGCAAGCGTCGCCCTTGCTGAAATTCGAGCAAACTGTTACGCAAAACCTGCATAACTCTATCCCCGTCCGGCGGGTTCCAGAGGTTCAAAACCGAGTTATAGCGTACCGAAAAGGCACTTTCTACCGGCAAAAGCGGCCCGGTGCCAATTTCGATAGTTTCGTCAAAGCCAATCCAGGGGCTATACGGCACAATTACATGCCCCTGAATATCCAAACCTCGTCGCCCGGCGCGTCCGGCCATTTGCTGAAATTCGTTTGGCAAAAGCGGGCGGCGGGTTTGCCCGTCAAACTTGGACATACGCCCGATTACCACACTTTTGGCCGGCATATTTACGCCTAAAGCCAGGGTATCGGTAGCGAAAACCACGCTCATCAAGCCTTTGGTGAAAAGTTCCTCGACCAATTGCTTAAGAATGGGCAAAAGTCCGGCGTGGTGAAAGCCCAAGCCGCGCCGGGCCAGTTTTACAATATTTTGAACTTGCTGAATTTTGCGGTCTTCTTCATCGAGCCGGATAACGTAGCGGGCAATAATTTCGTCGATTTGGCCTAAAATCTTGGGGTCTTTAATTACTTCCAGCTTGTTCATTGCCACCATTTCAGCCGCTACTTCGCAATCGTTGCGGCTGAACATAAAATAAATGGCGGGCAACATTTGGGCTTTTTCCAGCGATTCGACAATTTCGCGGGGAGTAGGTTCGGGCCGTTCGCGCTTGCTGCGTTCGTCGGTATCGGGATTATTCATATTGCTCAAGCGACCCCTGAAGCGGCGCTTGGCCTCGCCGCCTACTCCCGAATAGTTGGCAAGACTGCGTCCATGTCGGTCAATCACCATTTTCAATTGACCATCGAGAAAATAATAAAGCGAAAGCGGGACAGAGCGTTTGGTATGGGTAATCAGGCGGGCCGGACGATGGGTGTGTGAAATCCAGGCGGCTACCTCTTTAGAATTGGCAATCGTAGCCGAAAGGCAAACTAATTGTATATCTTTGGGGCAAAGAATAATCGATTCTTCCCAGGTTGTGCCGCGCTCGCTATCGGCCAGATAATGAATTTCATCAAAGACAACGCAACTGGTATGGGTAAATTCTTGAGGAGTTTGCAAAAGCATATTCCGCAAAACTTCGGTGGTCATTACAATAATAAAGCCCTGCGGGTTCTCGATAACATCGCCCGTTAGCAAGCCCACCGCATCGCCATATTGTTCGCGCAAGTCTTTAAATTTTTGATTGCTAAGAGCTTTAATCGGGGTGGTATAAAAAATCCGCTTTTTATTGGTAAAAGCTTGAAAAATCCCGAATTCGGCCACAATAGTTTTGCCCGTACCAGTAGGGGCAGCTACCATCACCGATTCGCCCGCTGCTAACGCCCGAATTGCATCCAGCTGAAAATCATCAAGCGGGAAATTGTAGCGGGCTTGAAATTGGGCCACTAACGCTTCATCGTAAGGGCCGAGTGGACTCGAATTCATTAGTTCGTATTCGTCAAGCAGGGTTGGAGTGCTTTTCGCCTCCTGAGCGGTTTCTTCTAAAAGTTCTTC
>JBBQGP010000198.1:0-9944 GCA_038323095.1 Chloroflexia bacterium
CCTGTAGCACAATGCCGATAAACGAGCGCAGGCTGGTTAAGGTCAAATCGCGCACATCGTATTCATCCAGCATCACCCGGCCTTCGTTAGCATCGTAAAAGCGCGGAATCAGATTGATAATACTGGATTTACCCGCCCCGGTGCGACCCAAAATCGCTACCTTCATTCCTTCTTCCGCCACAAACGAAACGTTTTCGAGCGAAGCACGTTCGCTGCCATTGTAGCGAAAGGACACATTTTCAAAGGCTACCCGCCCGTGAAGATGGTCAATTGCTTTTGCGCCCGGTTTATCGCTAACTTCGATGGGCGCGTCCAACACTTCAAAGACCCGTTTGGCCGAAGCTCCGGCTTGTGAAAGCGAAGTTAGGGTATTGCCCAAAATAAAAACTGGCATCAACAAAAAGCTCAAATAAGTGTTAAAGGCAATTAGCTCGCCGACGGTAAGTTGCCCGTCAATCACCTGTGAGCCGCCAAACCAGATAACGCCCCAGGTTCCCAAATTGGCGATAAAGAAAATCAGGGGAAAAGTCAGGGTCGAGCCGCGCACGATTACCATATTTTCCTTGAGCAAATCGTCGTTACCGGCCCGGTAGCGTTTTACCTCATAAGTTTCGCGACCAAAGGCTTTTACTACCCGCACTCCCGCCAGATTTTCCTGCAAAATCGTATTCAAATTGCCTAGTTTTTGCTGAACCAATCGGAAGCGTGGCCCAACTACCCGGAAGAACAGCATAAAAACACCGAAAATAACGGGAACCATCGCCATTGCAATCAAGGCTAGTTTCCAATTGGTCAGGAAAAGAATTGTCGCACTGCCTACCAGAGTTAGCAAAGCGTTGATTACTTGCAAAAGACTACTGCTAACAAAATTACGCACCTGGTCAACATCGTTGGTGACGCGGGTCATAAGCTGGCCGGTTTGGGCCTTATCGTGGTAGCTAAAGCTCAAGTTTTCGAGCTGGGCGAAAATCTTGTTGCGTAAATCATAAGCCAGCCCCTGACTGGCTTTCTCACTCCAAAAACCCTGAGTAAAACTGAATATGCCGCGTACAATCGCCACCATTACTAAGGCCAGCGAAGCAAAAGTAATAACTTCCAGATTTTTCTGATTAATACCCTGGTCAATCACTTGTTTGAGAATTTGCGGATTAAATAAATTGGCAAAAGTAACCAAAAGCAAACTGATTACCGCGCCCAGAGCCGGAAGCCAATATAGCCGCAAATAGCCTAGCCCCCGCCAGAGGTCTTTCATAAAGCTCTACTTCCTGCTTATCTGCTTTTTGAATATAATTTATTTTTTGTAATTACTCAGATGTAGGAGGGATTTCCAAGCCCGATAAAGACGGGTTCAGCTAAAATTGGGATTGGAAATCCCTCCTACATCTGCCTAGTTTTTTTATCATTATAATGTGAAAACAGGAAAATTAACAACTTGCCCGGATTGCTGCTTTTTGATTAATCCAGCTAGAGCTTGCTCGCGTAGTATGTGTGGCAGTAAAAACTGGCTTAAATTTTACAAAACAGGAAGGGTTAGCCGGAAAGTGACAACGATTTGTTTGGATAAAGCTCAAATTATTTTAACTATCCGGGCGAACCCGGCAGACCCGGCGATTTACGAGGTTTTTTATTGCCCGGAGTGCCGCCTTTTTGTAGCAGCTAATGGCCCGTTTCCCCCACCACTGACGCACGGTCACGCGCTGGCCCGCTTGCCAGGATTGGATACTTCTTTCCCGGTAGCCAATCAGCTTGTGCTAGACTGGCTAGAATCGTACAAACTCGATTTAGCTCCAGCTCGTTATCAGCAGTTATTGCAGGAAGCTGGCAAAATTAGCAGTAATAACTGGGTCTGGATTTTACAGGGAGTGGAGCAAAAACACTGGCTCGCTTATCTGGATAAATACCTTGATTATTTAGCCGAAGTCTGGTTGAGCGAGTTGAATGCTGAATTCAGCTCTATCTGGCTAAATTTGGTGAAAATGCAGCCCTACCAATTTGAATGGAGCTTGACCAAAACCGAGCCAACCTCAGTGCAAGACTTTTTGAATTTATCAAGCCTTTTCATTTGACCCAAAGGCAGTGGATATTTTAAGAGGAGAGCCAGAGCTTTCCAGCTCTCCTCTAACCGAAATTAAATTACCAAATAAAGGAGAAACTATTAGCTATGCCAACGACTAATTTTGCGGGAACGGTACTCGCCCCGAATATGGCTGATATGGATATTTTGACTGCTGCTATCCAGTTAGAGCAAAAAGCGCAGGCGGCTTATGCAGCAGGCGCAGCCAGTGGTTTGCTGGATGATGCGACCAAGGCTCTGGCGACCAAAATTGCCAGCCAGCACGCCGAACATGAAAAAGCCGATACCGCCGCGCTGGTGAAAATGGGCGGCAAAGCTCCTGAAAAGCCAAAAGATTTTGGTTTCCCGGCCTTCAAGACTGCCGAAGATATTTTGAAGTATGCCTTGGATTTGGAACAGACCGCCGCCAATACTTACTTTGCCAGCGTCAAACAATTGTCGGATGCCAGCCTGATTAAGGCAGTTATCAGCATCCAGAACGCCGAAGCCGAGCATGTGGCCTTGCTGCGGTCAGCCCTGAAAATGGATCCGTCCCCGGTGTCCTTCCTGCCCTTCAAGTAGTTGGGCCAGCACGTTATTTTGAACCGGGCCGGGTTTAATCCCCGCTCGAACCTGAATAGTATAAATACAACAAGGAGAATATAGACAATGGCTTTGGATAATCTGGCTTATCAGGGGCTTGTGAACGCTCAGTCCCGCCGCAAATTTTTGAAGAAGATGGGCATTATTGGCGGTGGTATCGCCGCAATGGGTTTGATTGGCGAAAGCGTCGCTTTTGGTGTAGCAGTAGCGCAGGCCGCCGATAGCGATATTCAAACAATACAGTTTGCATATGTGTTGGAAAACGTCGCGGTAGACGCTTACAAAACTGCCGCCGGTAGTGGGCTTTTAAGCCCTGACGTAGTCGCAGTTGGTACCAAGTTCGCCGGACAGCACGCCGACCATGCCCAGGCTTTGAAGGGTGCGCTAACTTCTAACAATGCGATGGTTCCTGCCATCCCGACCAAGATTAACTATCCGGCTTTCAAGACCCAGGAAGATATTTTGAAATTCGCCCTGGCTCTGGAATCCGCCGCCGTTGGCGCGTACTACACCGCCGCCGGTGCTTTCACTAACCGCGATTTGGCTTCCGCCGCCGCCAGCATTGTGGGCGTAGAAGCGACCCACGTGACCTTGCTGAGTTCAGTTCTTAAAATGGATCCGTTGCCAACCGCTTTTGTAGTTGGTACGCCCTTTGACCAGGTACAGGCTACCGCGAACAGCTTGATCGGCACTCCGGCTGCTGCCGGTGGCGCACCCGCCGCCGCTCCTGCTCCGGCTGCCGCCCCTAACGCCGGTATTGGTGGTAATCAAAACAGTGGCAATGACTTGAGTGGTGCAGGCTGGGGCATTGGTGGTCTACTGGCCGTCGCTGCCGGAGCTGCCGTCGCCCTCAATCGCCAGCGCAAAACCCAAACCCAGGATAAGCAAGACTAAATCAGTTTTGAATTCTAGCTGCCTGTGTTAGTAGTAAAGTATATTCGCAGACACAGTTATGGAAAAGAGCCTGATTGTACACAGTAATGTGTATGGTCAGGCTCTTTCCTTTGCTGTGACAATAATTATCTCAATACAAGAATTAGAAATCGAATTGTAGTGAAGTTGTAATATATTTAGATTATAATAAAGTGTATTAAGGATTAAACTCTTATAATTACAAAGAATGGTTGGCACTGTAATGACATCAAAACAAAACCAGCAACAGTTTGGCGGTGATTGGACGGTAGAGAAACTGGAGCGTATCAGAAAATATTTGGCGGCCTATGTTCAGGCGTTAAAGAAACAAAACTTTCAAACAGTGTACATAGATGCTTTCGCTGGAACAGGCTACAATACTGCCAAGCAAGAAAGCAGAGAGCTAGAAACAGTTATTTCAGAGCTAACAGAACAAGATACAAAAAAGTTTTTAGACGGCTCGGCTCGGATAGCTCTCCAAATTCAACCCCCTTTTAGCAAGTATATTTTTATCGAGAAGAGCCAAAGCCGCTTTGCAGAACTGGAAAAGCTAAGAATCGAATTTCCTGAACGAGCTTCTAGCCTTGCACTGGTAAACGAAGATGCCAACACTTATATTAGTATTTGCTTTGTTTTGCCGCAGAACATCCTTTAGCTGTAAAAATAGCAGGTGACATTTTGAAGAAATAACATTTTAGGCGGTAGCAAGCTCAAGTATTCCTGGCATTTCTGTCCACTCGCATCCGTCTAAAGTTTTACCGTTAATTTTGGGCCGAACTCCGCCAATTTGTTTAAGGAAAAATGGTACATTATTAACGTGACATAAATCTCTTACCTGTCTTAAATCATCCAAATTAACGGGGCGATGTTTGACCCCGCTTTCTCCTCCGGCAATAACCCAATGAATCTCGGTCAAATCAAGGTCGGGTAGTGAGCTGAGTAGCGGTTCACAGGATAAAAAACGTATTTTGGCTGGAACACGACGTAAAAAATCGGCACGAACGGCAAAACGATTATTTTCAATAGAAACACCTTGCCAAATATTTTCTGTCCAGGTGACTAGATTAGCTTCGGCGATTTCCGCTAACCGTTCGTGACGTTTGGTAAGTACCTGAAAAGTATGTTGCCTTGCCTGGTTCATAACTTCAAAAACTTGCTGAATATATTCAGTAGGAACGTCTGGGTGAAAAAGGTCACTCATACTATTAACAAATACAAGGCGCGGTTTTTTCCAGCTAAAAGGAAGTTTCAATAAATCAGGATGTAGTGTTATTTCAAATTCGTTTTTATAGCGCTCGTTGCCCATCGCTTTAAGGCGTTTTGCTAATGTTTTAGCATAGCAATTAGCGCAGCCAGGGCTTATTTGAGTGCAGCCGGTCAATGGATTCCAGGTAGACTCGGTCCACTCTATGCCAGTTTTATTAGCCATTTGATTGATTCCTATCCTGATTTATTCACAGATAATAGATAGACATAACATAACTAAACTATAGCACATTAGTTCGTTTAAGTAAAGAGTTTTCTTAATCAAATTTTGGTAGCAATCCAGCCACCGTAAACCAGAGCGACATAGAAGCGGCGGACGTTTCCGAAACCGGTTTGCTCAAGTAGTTCAAGGGTGCGCGTTTCAGTAATTGGGTGAAAATTGGCGTGACCTTGTTCAAGCTTTTGCAGCATCTCCAAAGGTAAGCCCATCAAATGACCGTGCTGTATCCAGGTTGGGCCAAAATCTTTTACAAATTCAGGCCCGCCATAAATATCCAGCAATATGAGTGGCGCACCCGGTTTAATTCGAGCGGCAATACTTGAAAGAAAGTTGAGCTTTGTGCCATCATCGGGCAAAAAGTGCATTACCAGAATAGAGGTAGCCGCGTCGAATAAATTTGTCTCATCCAAATCGGTTACAAAACCTTGATGCAACCTGATTTGTTGGGCCAGGTTGCTGTCCGCTATTTTCTGGCGGGCCAGTGCCAGCATGTGCGCGGAGGGGTCAACCCCGGTTAATGACCAGTTAGGCATAGCCTCAGCAAAAGTAAGCAATTCCTTACCGCTACCTGCCCCTACAACTAAAATGTGAGCCTCGTCAGGCAGTACGGTCTGCAAGTGAGCCAACGCAATCTGAAAAATAGCACTGTAACCCGGCACAAATTTGCTAATAAGGTTGTCGTACTGGACAACTTGTAAAGGCGGGGCAGTATCAAAATTAACTGTTTCGGGTTTCTCGCTCATGTTTTTCACCTGTTTTGAATTAAATCAAATCTTTACTTTACCACGATTTAAGACGGCGGGCAAGAGAGCTATCAGGAATAAAATAGAAAGAACGGCCAGAACTACTTGCAACCAAGCCGCCCCGCTAATTTCGCCTTTGCCTGTGATGCCCGAAATAAAACCGCTAATCCCCCGAAACGAGCCGATTACCATCAGCAGGGCAAGTCCGGCGGCGGCATAAAGCCCGATAGTACGATAGCGTGGGCGGGTAGTGGCGTATCCGGCAATTAGCATTGGTATACCGACGAAAGCCGGAATAAGGGCGGTAATGCTATTGGCGGCAGTTACGAAATAAGCGAATATCCCGACTACAATCAGCAGAACGGCAAAACCGAATATCAAGGAGCTAATGTTTTCGCGCTTCATCGTTATATTCTTCTTTCTAGTTACACCTTTTATTACAATATTTGATACTTTCTCTAGTATACCAAGTTTTCAGCCTTGATACTTGATACCGACTTTATACTTCCTAATTCCGAATTAAAACTTGATACTTATTATTCCCCCTGTTGGCACAGCAATTGAGAAAATAGCATAACAGCTACAGCTACAAAGGAAAAGAGATGGAAAGGCAAGGAGGAACTTTAATGGAATATTGTTCGCTGGGGCGGACAGGGGTGCAGGTTAGCCCGCTTTGTTTGGGTTGTATGATGTTCGGTAGTCAGACCAGCCCCGAAGATTCGTACAAAATTATTGACCGGGCGATAGATGCCGGGATAAATTTTATTGATACGGCTAATATCTACGGACGCGGGCGTAGTGAAGAAGTGGTCGGCGAGGCTTTGCAGCGCAACGGCAAGCGCGAACGAGTTGTACTTGCTACTAAAGTTTGGGGCAGAATGGCCGAGGACGACCCGAACGCTTTTGGCAATAATCGCCGCCATATTATCCAGCAATGTGAAGCCAGTTTACGCCGCCTCAAAACCGACTATTTTGATTTGTACCAAATTCATCGCCCTCAGCCCAGCGTGCCAGTTGACGAAGCTTTGCGGGCAATGGACGATTTGGTGCGGGCGGGTAAAGTTCGTTATGTTGGAACCAGCAATTTCGCGGCGTGGCAACTTATCGAGACGCTGTGGGCTTCCAAAGAATTAGGGCTAAACCGGGTAGTGTCGGAGCAACCGCCCTATAATTTGCTTGACCGCCGCCCCGAACAGGAGCTTGTACCGATGGCCCTTAGCTACGGGATTGCCCTTATTCCCTGGAGTCCTTTGGCGGGTGGCATCCTGACCGGGAAGTACAATCGCGATACTTCCGGGCAAAAAAGCCGCTTTGACCCCAACCAAAATTCGTCCCAGCTAAACCAGCAAGCTTTGCAAACTGTAGGAAAGCTTTTGGCATTGGCCGAAGAAAAAAAGGGCAACTTATCTCAACTCGCCTTAGCCTGGTGCGGGCAGCAACCCGGCATTACCAGCCCAATTATCGGCCCACGCACAATGGAGCAACTTGAAGATAATTTGCTGGCCCTTAACCTTAAGCTAAGTGATGAGGATTTCAAGCTTATTGACGAAATCATCCCGCCGGGACGTATGGTTTCGCCCTTCTTTGAACTTGACCGGGGCGTACAACCTTTCAGGTGGTAGCTTTAGGGTAACTACTTGCCTGTTAATTTGGCTTATCGTCCCGGAGTTCAGCTTACCCGGAACCCCTTTTCCGGGTTCAACTTTTTAGCTGGGAGGTTTAGCTCCCAGCGACGTTTACCACTTCTGCCAAAAACTGACGCGCCTCCTTTATCCAGAAGTTAGCAGCGATTTGTGGTTGAGGCATTACAATAAAACATAAAATCTTTGGCAATAATTACAGGATTTTGGACAGAGTTCTGGTTTTTGTTAAGTTTCATTTAGCATCAAATGAGCAGGTTTAACAGCCAGAAAATTTTTGGGGTTATAGCACTCGTAAGGTTGGTATGCTATACTTGCGGCAGTCAGGCGGCCATTGGGTAAGCTTTGCGAGTAACAAACCGTCATTTGATGGAGAACTTATGGCAATTACTAATTCTTATAATTCCGAAAATTATCTTGAAGCTTTTAAAGGCAGCCGGGTTTTAATTACTGGCGGTGTAGGTTTTCTTGGCTCAAATTTGGCGCGACGTTTGCTTGAAGTTGGCGCGGAAGTTACTATTGTAGACTCGCTAATCCCAACTTACGGCGGCAACCTTTTTAATATCCAAAGCATTATGGATAAAGTAAAGCTGAATATTGCCGATGTACGTGATACTAATGGCATAAATTATTTAGTGCGGGGTCAGGATTATATTTTTAATTTGGCGGGGCAAATCAGCCATCTGGATAGTATGATTGACCCTTTTACCGATTTGGAAATTAATTGCCGTAGCCAGCTTTCGATTTTGGAAGCCTGCCGCCGGGTTAATCCAAAAGTAAAGGTGGTTTATGCCGGAACGCGCCAGATATACGGCAACCCGGATTATTTGCCGGTAGACGAAAACCATTTGGTGCGACCTACCGACGTGAACGGGATTAACAAGGCGGCGGGCGAACGTTACCATTTGGTTTATCATACCGCCTACGGGATGCGGACGGCTTCACTACGCTTAACCAATTGCTATGGGCCGCGCCAATGGATGCGGGATGACCGCCTGACCAGTCAGGGCTGGCTTTTGCGACTGGTGATGGATGACAAGGAATGTCAGATTTTCGGCGATGGCAAGCAATTGCGTGATGTAAATTATGTGGATGATGTAATCGATGCCTTTTTGCGAACAGCCGCTATCGAAGAAAGCAACGGCCATTTCTTTAATCTGGGTTCGCAGCCTTACACTTTGCTCCAACAGGTCGCAACTATGATTGAACTGGCTGGACGTGGTCGCTATCGTTTGGTTGAATGGCCGCCCGAACGCAAAGCCATTTCGATTGGCGATTATTACGGCGATTATTCCAAAATCAAGCAAATGCTGGGCTGGCAACCAAAAATTGATTTACGCGAAGGACTAATGCGTACTATAGCGTTTTATAACGAAAACAAAGAACATTACTGGTAATTAGCTTCAAGGAGAAGTATTTTGACAACCGAAGTGCTAAACGTTCCCGTTTTTGAAACCAAAACCCAGTACAAGCAGCACCAAACCGAACTTGATGCCGCTATACATCGGGTGCTGGAACGCAGTTTTTTTGTGCTAGGCGAGGAAGGTATCGCTTTTGAGCGTGATTTTGCCGAATTTTTAGGTGTAAAGTATGCTATCGGAGTCGCCAATGGTACGGACGCGCTTCAGCTTGGCCTTATGGCTTGCGGAGTTGGGGCGGGTGACGAGGTTATTACTTCGCCCCATACCGCCCTCTTTACCTTGCTGGCGATTAGCCAGACCGGGGCAAAGCCGATTTTAGTGGATATTGACCCGGCTACTGGCCTTATTGACCCCAGTTTGATAGAAGCCGCGATTACTCCGCGCACTAAAGCAATAATCCCGGTGCATCTTTACGGGCAGGCGGCAGACCTTGACCCTATTTTGGAATTGGCCGAGCGCAAGGGACTGGCGGTGGTTGAAGATAGCTGTCAGGCACACGGCACGCTCTACAAAGGTAAAAAGACGGGAACATTTGGGCAGGTTGGCACGTTCAGCTTTTATCCTTCCAAAAATCTGGGCGGGTTTGGCGATGGCGGGGCAGTAGTTACTAACGATGCGGCGATGGCCGAAAAATTGAGCCAGCTTCGCAACGGCGGGCAGCGCGAACGCTATAACCATTTGTATATGGGCCTTAACAGCCGTTTGGATGAAATTCAGGCGGCCATTTTGCGGGTAAAGCTTCAGTATTTAGAAGGTTGGAACGAAGCCCGTCGCGAACGGGCGGCTTTGTATAACAAATTGCTGGCCGGAAGCTGGGTTGAATTGCCAGTTGAACGCGATTACGGGAAGCATATTTATCATCTGTATGTTATCAAGGTCGGCAATCGGGAAGAACGTGACGATTTGCAGCTTTATCTAAAGGAGCGCGGCATTGGCACAGGTATTCACTACCCTATCCCGGCTCATTTGCAACCGGCTTATAGTTGGCTAGGCTTAGCAAGAGGTAGTTTACCGAAAACCGAAGCCACCGCAGATTGTATACTCAGTCTGCCAATGTATCCCGAATTACCGCTTGAACATGTCGAG
>JBBQGP010000199.1:0-9899 GCA_038323095.1 Chloroflexia bacterium
CATCTTTTCCGGGATAACGAGCTTATTTTGGGTAAACTGAAAGTTGGCGGAGAAACGGTAAATTTGAAGCGGATAACTTGCCCGCTTTTCCTACTGGCCGGAACTCGCGACCATATTACGCCCCCGCCCCAGGTTTTCAATATGGCCGATTACGTTGCTACCCCGCCTGAACAAATCCAGCGTTATCTGGTAGATGCCGGACATATCGGCTTGTTCATGAGCCACGAAGTTTTACATACTACCTGGGTTGACATAAGTCAAAAGCTTACCAAGCTCTCGGCTAAGTAACAAGTATCAAGTATCAAGGGTGGAATATTTTATAAGAGGAGAACCCTTAAAATCTCTGGCTATTCAGCCAATTCATTCAAGAACAATACTTCTTCACTTGATACTTGATACTTGTTACTTATTTATTCGGTCTGGTTTGGGTCAGGTATGACCATTTCGCGTCCTTGACCTGCAAAACCTTGAATTCGTTAATGCTAATATCGCCGTTCTGGTCGAAATTCCATTTGCCCAAAACGCCGTCGAAGTTTTTAGTCCCGGCAATCGAGCGCAAGATTTCGAGACGGTCTTTTTTGTTGGCAGATTTAATGGCGTTCAGGGCCACGCTCATGGCTTCGTAGGCGTAAATAGTGAAAGGCTGCGGGTCTTCGTTAAAGCGGGCCTTGTAGCGTTTCAGAAAATCCTGGCCGCGTGTCGGTAACTGGGTATCGTCTACTCCGCTCAGGATAGCAAAAGTTCCTTCGGCATCGCGTCCGGCATCCTTGATGAACCCATCGTCTACAATACCGCTCCCGCTAACAAAAGTGGCCTTGATACCAGCCTTGCGAATTTCGGCCAACATTTTGCCGGGTTGTTGGGCCGTAATCCCGCCGAAATAAATTACATCGGGGGTTTTGCTTTTCATACCTGCGATTAAAGCCTGATAATCGCCGTTTTCCTTGCCCGAAATCGAGGCTCTGGTCAAATTAGTAATCCCGGCTTTAGTGGCGGCAATTGCAAAAGAATCGGCCAGACCTTTGCCGTAAAGCTGCGAGTCGTCAATCACATACATACTTTTGGGCTTGAAAGTGCTGATGATAAAAGCGACGGTAGCCGGAGCTTGCACATCGTCCGCCGTTATCACCCGAAAGAAATTGCGCCCGCCGCCGGGATAATAAATACCTGGCTCACCCTGAGCAGTCACTCCCTCGGCAGAACGGGTCAGGCCGGAATATTCGTTGGCGGGGCTAATCATGGCTAAAGCGGCCCGATTGGTAATCGGAATAGAAATTTTGGCTGCCCCGCTATTAAATGTGCCGATATAGACCATTGCGTCTGGGTCGGAAACGGCGCGGGTGGCGTTGGCGGCCTCCTGCTTTTCGTCCCATTGCCCCAAAGCCGGGTTAGAATCGTCAAGCGGCTGGTATTCAACTGTGAATTGGCCGATGCGGTTGGTTTTGTTAGTTACATCCTCCAACGCCATTTTCATGGCGTTGACCATTGTTTCGTTTTGCTTTTTATCGCTGCCAGTTAGCGGCAAACTGCTGTAAATCCGAATAAGATTGCCGCTTTGCGAATTATCCGCCGCTGGAAAAGGGGTATTATCATTACCGCAAGCGACCAGCAGCCCGGCCAGCAACAGCATTAGCAAAATCAGGCTTAATTTCGGTTTCAATTTCGGTTTCATCGTTGGTATACCTCTTAAATATCGGTAATCAGATTTGCGGCGCGGAGGTGAGCAACGTCGTTTAGGGCCAGCAAGTAGCGACGATTGCCGGCTACCCGCACAACGTTGACCGAAGTATTGGGAATGGGATAAAAGAAATCGCGGGCGATACCCAACACTTCGGCAAAATAAACGTTGATTGCTCCACCGTGCGAGAAAATCGCGACGCGCTCTCCGGGATGGCGGGCCGCTATTTCATCCACGATTGTTACCACGCGCTGCCGGAATTGGTCGCTTGGCTCTGAGCCGGGAATAGCCGACCAATAGCCGGTACGCGAAATCGTTGCCGCGATATAGTCCAGGCGGGCGCGTAAAGCTTTGGCGGTAGTCTCGGCATCGGCGTTATTCGGAATTTGCATTTCGGGAACTACCGCGCCCAGCCGGACTTCCCGCAGATTTTCTTCTATCAAAATTTCCAGCCCTAACGCTTTTGCCAGTGGGGTAGCGGTTTCGATAGTGCGGCGGAGCGGGCTGCTGTAAATGGCGGCAAACTCGGTGCTGGCCCATTCCGCCGGGATTGCTTCAGCTTGCGCCCGCCCCAACTCGCTGAGGGGCTGGTCATCGTATTTGCCGCCCGGTAGCACCATTTCCGGGCCGGGTAGCGCGTCGCCATGCCGGATTAAAAACAAATCGGTTGCGCCCGTCTTGCGGTTCAGCATCGGGTTTTCTTCTTCCTGGGATGGGGACGGATTTTGTTGAGTATCACTCATATTCTATATTTCATCACCTTTGCTAACGTTAAGAGCGCGACGGGCTAAACTTGGCACGCCTTCCTTGAGTTGGGCAAAAAAGGTATCGTCGGTTGTGCCAGATAAATGACGCTTGTAGCTACCTTCCAGCAAAATCGCCAGCTTCCAGATTGCCAGCACTACGTAAAAGCGGATTTCGCCGATTTTACGCCCGCTGAATTCGCTGTACATTTCTATAACTTCGCGACGGGTCGGGAAACCGGGCAGTACCGTAATATAGCCCATATCACGGGGAAAGCTGGCGGGTGGTTCGCCCTGATTACGCCAGTAGGAAAGCAAATAGCCCAAATCGGCCAAAGGGTCGCCAATTGTCGCCATTTCCCAATCCAAAACGCCGATAACTCTGGCGGGTGGCTCGGCACTGTACATACAATTATCAATCCGAAAATCGCCGTGAACAATTGTAGCAGGCGGCGATTCGGGCAAATGCTCGCGTAACCATTCGCCGACTGTCAGCAAATCCGGGATGGGACGAGTATATGCCCCTTCCAGTTGACCTGACCAGCGTTTGAGCTGGCGGGCAATGTAACCGTCGGGCTTGCCCGTTGTTGCTACGCCCGAATTTTGCCAATCTACTGATTGCAACTTTACCAGCGTTTTTAGCAAATCTTCGGTGATTTGCTGCCCGCTTTCGGCGTTTTGAAATTGGGGAGGAAGTTCGTCACGGATAACCACCCCCGACAATTTTTCCATCAGGTAAAAAGGTGCGCCGATAACCGAAGTATCTTCACACATTAATACCGGCTGCGGTACGGGTACTTCGCTATCTTTTAGAGCCGAAATAAAGCGATATTCGCGGATAACATCGTGGGCGGTAGGCAAAAGCGGGCCATAGGGCGGGCGGCGCAAAACCCATTCCTGCTGACCGCGCCGCACTGTAAAGGTTAAATTGGAATGGCCCGCGCTCAGGCGTTCGACTACTAGCTGGGCGGTTTCACCCGGCAGGTTTTGGGCTAGATAACGTTCCAATGCCTGCTCATCTACCAACGATGGTACAGGTGGTACTGACGCACTCATTTTACGTCCCTTATCTTATAGTTCGACCTGCACTGGTCGAAAGAAAATTCAGGTTGAAAAGCCGGAAAACAAGAACGGTCAAGACAAGTGAGAAATAATCGTCCTGACCGTAAACTACGCGAATATTGTCGCTTAACCTTTAGCGATTGTCAAGATTTATTTGCCAGCAGAAAAACCGCCCGGTAAATGTGATGAATCCCGTCAGCTTCGCGCATGGCTTCCAGACGGGCAAAAGCAGTTTCTTTGGCTTTTTCCAGCGCGGCGGGTTCGAGCCGTTCAAGGCAACCCCGCGCCCCGTGTGACCATTCGGTAGCCCACCACTCTTCCGGGCTGGCAAAAGTTAAATCCACTTCTTCGGCGATTACCCGAATATTCTCAAATTTAGCTTGAGCCAAAGTTTCTTCCAGCCAATCGGTTTTGCCTTCGTGCATTTTTTGCTTGCCACCCGGTTGCGGGGCGGGACGCAAACCCGCCTCGACAAACCAATCCCAGCGTGAATCCTGCTCTCCCCAAATACTCGCCGCCATCACCCCACCCGGCTTTAACACCCGGTGAAATTCGGCCAAAGCTTGCGAAATTTGGGGCAAGAAAGAAAGCCCAAAACCGCACAGTACCGCCTCAAACGAAGCTTCGGCAAAATCCAGCTGTTCGGCATCCATTTTCAGGATTTGAACATTCTCAAGCTTTTTTTCGGCTACTTCGGCCTGAGCCAGTCGCACCATTTCATCCGATAAATCTATGGCGATAATTTGGCCCTGCGTCCCGACTTTTTCGATTAAAGGCCCAAGCACCGCTCCGCGACCCGTTGCCACGTCCAGCACTTTTGCACCCGCCTTAATCGGGGTTTGCTCCACCATCTTGCGGCCAAAATAGCTGAAAAAACGCGGCCCAACCTGGTCATAAGTAGCCGCCGCCCGGTCAAATACTCTGGCAGTCCCCGATTTTCGGGCTTGCAACTGTTCTTGAGTAAGCAACCAATTCTCCTCTAGTTATTAAACAAACTCTAGGCCCGCTCGTGCAAGCTTTTCCAGATTTTTTCGGGACGGAGCGGCATATCCAGATTGGTGACACCGTAGGGCCTGAGCGCGTCTAGTACGGCATTGACCACGACGGGTGGTGCGCCGGTTGCGCCCGATTCGCCAATACCCTTTGCCCCAATCGGATTGTGCGGGCTGGGCGTGAAGGTGCGGCCCAAAACCATATCGGGCAGTTCGCTTGCCGTCGGGAAAGTATAATCCATCAGGCTACCGCTTATGATTTGCCCGGTTTCGTCGTAAACCAGTTCTTCGTAAAGAGCCTGCGAAATTCCCTGAGCTACCCCGCCATGCACCTGCCCATCCACGATTAAGGGGTTAATCACCACGCCGCAATCATCCACCGAAACGTATTTCAGGAAATGTACATCGCCTGTTTCGGTATCAATTTCAAGGGCGCAAACGTGCGAACCAAAGGGAAAAACCAAATCGGGCGGATTAAAGAAGCGCGACGACTCCAGCCCAATTTCGGCTTCGGGTGGCAATTTGTGCGGTTTGTAGGCGTTGGCTGCTACTGTCTCGAAAGTCAGGCTGCGACCCGGCACACCCTTCACCACGAATTCCCCGTCGTTTACCTCAATATCACTTTCAGAGGCTTCCAGCGTATGCGCCGCCAGCTTCATCATTTTCTCACGCACCGACTGGGCCGCAATTCGGGTGGCCGAAGCACCTACCGCCGCACTCCGGCTACCGTAAGTTCCCTGACCATAGGGGGTATCTTTGGTGTCGCCGTGACTAACCTCGATTTTATCGAAGCTAACCCCCAGCATATCGGCCACAATCTGAGCCATCGTGGTTTCTCCACCCTGACCGTGTGGAGAAGTGCCGGTAAAGACCGCCACGCTACCATCGGCGTTGACCCGCACCACCGAATTTTCGTAGCCCATCGCCCCGCGCTCGACATAGCTGGCAATCCCGATGCCCATCAAACGGCGTGGCAATTCGCCCGAACTGGCGGTTTCAGTTTGACGGCGGGTTTGTTCCTCACGCAAGGCTTTGTAATCGGCAATTTCAAGGGCAGTTTGCAGCGTTTTGCTGTATTCACCACTATCATAGGTTGCCCCGGTGGGCGATTTATAGGGGAATTGGTCAGGCGTAATAAAATTGCGTTGCCGGATTTCTGCCGGGTCTAAATTGAGTTTGGCCGCCAAACTGTTGATTATCCGCTCAACCATATAAGCTGCTTCGGGCCGACCCGCTCCCCGATAAGCCGTTGTCGGGGTAGTATTGGTATAAATATATTCGATACGGGTTGAAATTTGGGGAATAGCGTAGCAACCCGAAGCCATGAGGGTAGTCAGGGTCGGGATAAATAAGCCGTCGTCGTTGGCGTATGCTCCAATATCGGCCAGCAAGCGCAAATCCAGAGCCTTGATAACGCCGTCCTCGGTTGCGCCTACCCGCACATAATCAATCTGGCAACGTCCGTGATAAGTTGCCGCCAAATTCTCGCTGCGACCTTCCAGCCATTTGATAGGGCGACCCAGTTTGACCGCCACCGCCGCCACCACCAATTCTTCGGGGTAAACCATAATTTTCGCGCCAAAGCCGCCGCCTACTTCGGGAGCGATTACCCGGATACGATTTTCCGGCATTTTTAGGACGCTGGCAAAAGTGGAGCGGGCCAAATGCGGGGCTTGATTGGATAGCCAGATGGTTAGCTGTTCCGTTCCCCGATTGTAATCAGCCACTATTCCGCGAGTTTCCAGCGAGATAGCGGCGATGCGCTGGTTATAAATGCGCTCTTCCAGTTGCACCGGGCTGGCCGCAATCGCCGCCGCTACTCCGGCCTTATCGCCGCCTTCGACTACACGGGCCAAATTTGATTCGAGCTGGGAATAAACTTTGGGCGCACCCGGTTTCAGAGCTTCTTCCGGGTCGGCTATGGCTGGAAGTGGCTCGTAATCCACCGCGATTTGAGCCGCCAAATCATAAGCCTGACCCAAATCCGCCGCCGTTACCAGCGCAACCATTTCGCCAAACATCCGTACTTCGCCTTCAGCTAAATAAGTGCGGTTGGGCAATTTGCGGAATAAGGGATTAAAGTTAATATCATTTTTAATATCATCCCAGGTAAAAACCGAGGTTTCTGGCGGCAACTCTGGTTTACTTATCCCTTTTATTTTGGCGTGAGCATAAGGGGTGCGTACAAATTGAGCATGAAGCATCCCCGGCAAATTTACATCCCCGACATAAGTTGCCCGTCCCTGAATCAAACGCGGGTCTTCCTTGCGCTTTACCCTTGCGCCTACGTAAGCTGCAATCGTCATTCTTTTTTCTTCCTTCTTCCTTTTTAGTTCAAGTATCAGGGCCAAGCTTGCCCATTCTATTCTTCGCCCATTTTCTAAAAGCTACCAGCCCCTTAATTATGCCTCAGACGATTTTGTATAGCAAACGACACAGAAGGGCTAGTCTTTGAAATAGCGAATTGCGGTAGCATTTATCGTAAAACTATTCTATAATAAAAACAGTTAATTTTCCGGCCCGCCTTTCTTTATACTTTACAGAAAAATACCGCTTTTGAATTACGTGCTAGTAGAATGCTGTTGTACCTAACCTGGCGATGGTGATATTCGTGTATCATTCGTCTAAAAATTGATTATTAGAATTTGATTGAAGGAAAGAAGGAGAGTTTCTACGATGTGGAAGAAACTAAGACTGGCTCTGGCATTTCTGTTAATAGCAATGCTGTTGGTGGCCTGTGGTGATCCAACTGCTACTCCTGCCACCAGCTCTAGCTCGACTACGGCTGCCGCAAGTGGTGCAGCAACTACGGCTGCCGCAAGCGGGGCAGCAACTACCGCAGCAGTGGCGGCGGCTACTACCGCAGCGGCGGCAGCCGCGACTACTTCAATAGCACAGTCGGCTGGCAAAACCCCCGAACCAACCTTGCCGCCCAAAGCTGAAGCTGTGACAGGGGTAAACCCCTTGCCCGCTTTGCCAACTGCCCCCGCCGAAGCCAAAAAGGGCGGCACGCTGACCCTCGCTAACTCTGGCCCGCTTGCCACTAACATTCCGGCTACGCCAACCAATTCGGATGTAGTTGGCTCGTGGTTTACCGTCACTAATCTTATTTGGGATAGCAGCTTGCTGCAATACAACTATACGACCCTGCAATGGCAGCTAGGTATGGCGAAAGATTTCAAGGTAGACGCGGCGGGTAAAGTTTTTACTTTCACTCTGCGGCCTGACTTGAAATGGAGCGACGGCTCACCGATTACGCCGGACGATTTTGTTTACACTTTTGAACAAATCTCCAAGCCCAACAAAGAAAATCCCGCCGCCAATTACGCCCGGTTAGCCGATGTTGTCCGCATTACTTCTTATAAAGGGGATAACGCCGCTAATACGGTTACTATTACGATGGCCGAAACCTATGCTCGTGACATTTCGCTTTATTTCGGCTCGTTTTGGGCTGTTCCCAAAAAAGTTTGGGAAGGCAAGCCTTACTTCGACCCGGCCAACAACCCCGAAATCAAAAAGCCGAGCGTGGTTAGTGGGCCGTTCAAAATCGAAAGCTACGACCCGAACGCCGGAGCTACTTTTGTGGCTAACTCGAACTGGTTCAGAGGCAAACCCAATTTTGACAAAGTGGTCATGAAGCCTTTTGCCCCAAATTTGATTTATGAAGCTCTTAAAACCGGGCAGGTGGACGCGACGATTGACCCCTTGCCCCCGGCACAGTTTAACGAAATCAAGGGCAATCAGGATTTGAAAACCTATGAGTGGTACGGGGCGCAAAGCGAATACCGCTATGTGGTTTACAATACTACCAAAGCCCCAATGGGTGACAAAGCCTTGCGTCAGGCGATTGGCTACGCCCTTGACCGCAGCGTTATGATAAAGCTGGCCGAAAATAGCCGGGCTGTCCCCCAATACACCTTTACCAATGAGGTTAGCCCTTACTTCAACCCGGAAGTATCCCGTTACGATTTCAGCCTGGACAAGGCCAAAAAGACTTTGGAAGATGGCGGCTACAAAATGCAGGGTAGCACTTTGCTCGGCAAGGATGGGCAGCCCGTTAAAATGAGTTTCAGCCATGCCAACGTGGACGTATCCGGGAAAATCGTAGCAACTTATGCTCAGGCTCAGTTAAAACAATTGGGTATTGACGTAAGCGTCGAAGGCAAAGACCCCCAAAGCTATCTGACCGGGCTAGTTACCAAACAATACGATGTCGCCACCGGCACAACGGGTAGCACTGTTTTCCCTGACCCGGATACCGTCAAATTCTTTTATATCAAGGACGGGGTGTTCAACGTGGCTGGTTTCGTAAACCCGCGTCTGGACGAAATCTTTAAGCTGGGCGCGTTTGAACTGGATAACGCCAAGCGTAAGGCTCTCTACAGCGAAGCCCAAAAGATTTTGACCGACGAACTACCTTCACAAGTGTTTTACGCTCAAGTACCCTACATCGCGGCCAACAAGAAAATCGGTGGTATCGTCCCCTCCAAAGGTGGGCGCATCGATTTGAACTCGGCAGTCGCTAACTGGTACGGGGTGTAAAAATCTATTGGTTTAGAGCCTATCCCGATAGGTCGTGGTTTTTATCAACTGGCGGAGCAACGTTCTACAAAAATACAGCCCTGCTGGGATAGGTTCTTAAATTTAAGAATCAAGGGCATAAAAAGCGAGGCAAGCCTATATTTGCCTCGCTTTTTGGTGCTTTTTGGATATTGACAAGTTCTGTTTTCTACTTTATATTTAGTACATCAAATAATTGTTATAACCAATTATTTGATATAGCACATATTGCGGAAATCAAGGAATAATGAGCGAAGAAGAAAAAACTAAAGATGAAGAAGGCGGGCTGGAGCTTGACCAACAGGCCGAAGAATTTTTAACAGCCTGGTTTCAGGTGCGGCAACAAGTTCAGGCTTTGAATTTTAACCGGGCGCATCAACAAGGCTTTAGCGTAACTCAATTTATGCTGATGAATTTGATGGGCGATGACGGCCAAACTACTATAGGAGGATTGGCAGGCCGACTGAACTTAGACCCGGCTACTATAGTGCGGACGGTAGACACGCTGGAAAATCGGGGTCTGGTACAGCGTCGGCGTGACAAGCAAGACCGACGGGTAGTGTTTGTTGAATTTACCGAAGAAGGCCGGATTGCTCAACATACCTTGCACCAGCGATTTACCAATTCAGTCCGCGAGATTTTCGCTTCGATGAGTATCGAGGGCCGGGTGGCTTTAGTGCGGGGGCTAAAAGAATTCGTTGAGTCGGGCGAGCATGAGCTAAAAAAGCAAGAGCCTGAGCGACAAAATTAGCTGACATAAAGGAGCAACCAAATGCAGGATGAACAAATAGCGGTATTGCTTGTAGGTGGCGGGCCAACCGGGTTAGCTGCTTCGCTTTTTCTGTCGCGGCTGGGGATTAGTTC
>JBBQGP010000200.1:0-9890 GCA_038323095.1 Chloroflexia bacterium
CAACTTTGGGAACTGACGCAACCGATTAGCTTAAAATCTGCACCACCGGCTGAGTAGATGGTACTAGACCAGGTTTGCCCACCATCTTTGGTTATAACTGTTGAGCCAGATGGCCCTACTCCATAACAATTAGTAGCATCAAAGCAAGCCATAACATCTGCGCCTCTGACGGCACCGCTAGGAGTCCGAAAAACCCAGGTGAAGCCGCCGTCGTCGGATACCCCTATCCCATTTGAAGATGAAGTCGCGCCAACACATTTAGTCGCGCTGGGGCAGATAAGGTTACGGGGATGGGAAGTTAGGGTAACTGTATGGTCAGTCCAGCTTAACCCGCCATCGGTGCTGGTGTAAATACTTGGGCTGGGGTCTGTTGCCGTGATGCAAAAAGTTGGGTTGGTACAATTAAAGGCGGCGGTAAGGCCATTCGCTAAAACATTCCAGCTTGTACCGCCATCATTCGTGTAAACAACCGAACTGTTACTGTTGCCTTTTTTACCAGCCGCACAATGATTGCGGTCTGAGCAAGAAATGCTTGTTGAGGAGTCAAGGCTGGGTACAACTTGAGCTGACCCGTTTTGCCCGGCATTATCAGTTTTGTATATCAAATATTTATAGGTAAAAGTATTATACGCGGGAGCGTAACACAAATCCAGAGCAGGACAAGTTAAATTGTCCAAGCGCGGATTAGCGTTAATAGTTTGGCGCGTCCAGCTTTGCCCGCCATCGCTACTCTTTAAGATGGCTTGCGATGATACTGGGCCACCTCCCGCAACAGCCACTTTGCCCAACAAATAGCACACGTTAGATTGGCAATTCGCCCCGAAATAAGTTTCGCCAGAGGCAGAGGGATTTTGATTCCAGCTTGCTCCACTATCAGTGGTAGAAAAAGCCAAACCCATATCATTTGTTAGCACGCAAAAAGAAGAATTGGCACAGGCAAATGAGCCGAAATAACGGATTTTGTTAGTAAAAACACTTTTCCAGCTATGCCCTCCGTCACTACTTTTGATAACAAGGCCCAAAGGATTAGCGAAAGTTCGCCCCTGCTCGTTGCCAGCCGCAAAGCAAGTTTGGGGAGTAGGGCAACTAACGTTAGAGAAGCTGTTCAAAATAACGCTGTTATAGCTGTAACTGTTCCAGCTAACTCCGCTATCGTCACCAACTAGAATAGTATTATATTCACCGACAGCAACACAATGGGTGGTAGTTGGGCAGGTGATGTCTCTCAATGAATTACCTTGAGGGCGGGGAGAGTGCCAGTACCAGCTACCATCCCCGGTTGAGATAGGAGCAGGAGGATTGGCGGTAACATTCGTGGCAGGCATTGCCTCCGCCTAATTTTGTAACCAAATTGCCAAAACTAAACCAAGCACCACCGCCAAACTAAAGCCGCGCCAAACTACTTTGCCAAACTGCCCTAACCGCATAGTTAGTTGCCTCTTTTCCAGCCAATATTAAACTAATGTTGAATTGTAAAAGTAATACCTTGAACCCGGATACTTTTATTGTAGCCGATAGTAGCGGAGTTGTAAAGATTTTTTAAGAGCAATTTTGTATCTATTTTTAGTATACTGATTTCACCGTACAGCTCACCTCCGGCGAACCAAGTTGCGGTGCCTTAGCCCAAAATTCATTTCAAGGCCAAATTACCACCTCTCTAACAAGCCGGAAGTCGGAAGTAAGTAACAAGTAACAAATATGGTGGTAATCTCCCTGCCTTGGAAGGGCTGGGCTGATAACATGAAAACGGCCCTAAAGGGCGGAAACGGGTTAAACTAGATTCTGGCACTAATACTAACGGCTTTAGCCAGAGTTTCATGTTATCAGCCCGAACATTATGAACTTTAACCTTTAAATGCCTGCATAACTGAGCGTGTGATGCGTGGAATATTTAGTTAAAGTTCATAATGTCCGGGAGATTACCAGCACTCTAACAAGTCGAAAGTATGAAGTAGAAAGTCGGAATCAGTCGCTTAATTCGCAACTTCTCTAACAACTAACAACTCTGTTCCCTCTAACAACTAACAACTTAGCTAATCACTGGAGTAGTAACGAACTGGCCGTCTTTCATGGTCAGGGTGCGGTCAGTACGGGCGGCGATTTTGGGGTCGTGGGTTACGATAATAACGGTCAGACCCAAATCGTTACGGAGCTGCTGGATTAGCCCCAAAATTTCCTCACCGCGTTCACTATCAAGATTACCCGTCGGCTCGTCGCCAAGCAGCACGGCGGGTTGATTTGCCAGAGCGCGGGCAATCGCCACGCGCTGCTGTTCGCCTCCGCTCAATTCTTTGGGACGGTGATTCAAACGATGACCCAACCCGACCAGGTTGAGCAGTTCTTTGGCTCTTTTATCCGGGTTAAAGCGGTTTCTATCGTCGAATTGGATTGGTAGCATTACATTCTCCTGCGCGGTCAGGGTTGGCACAAGATTAAAGAATTGGAAAACAAAGCCAATCGTATGGTTACGGACATCGGCCAATTTATCTTCTTTAAGGCGGCTAATCTCTTGCCCGGCCAGCATTACTGAACCTGAAGTAGGGGTATCCAGGCCGCCGATTAAGCCGAGCAAAGTAGTTTTGCCGCTTCCTGATGGGCCAACAATCGCCACCATCTCGCCCGGCATTACTGCCATATCTACCCCTCTAAGAATACTAACCGTTTCTTTACCCATCGGAAGTTCTTTGGTCAAGTTCCGAACTTCCAGTATCGGCCTAATGTCTTGCATTTTTATCTCCGAATTTATTTTTTATTATTTTTATGCAGGAGGAAACTCCAATCTCGATTTTACCAAAACCCGTTTTTATCGGGATTGGAAATCCCTCCCGCCTGAAGTAAATATTTATTCCTGTGTTTATTCGTAGCGAAGCACTACCAAAGGTTTCTCCTGAACTGCACCCCAGGCACTAGCCAGAGTTGCACCGATTGCCAGACCAATTCCCAAAGCAATGAGCAGTAAGGCGGTAAGTGGCGACCAGGTAACGTTCAGGGCAGAATTGGTGCTACCGGTTAGCCGGGTAACGTTCAGGGCAATAAGTACACCCATCCCAACTCCAATAAGCCCACCTAGCAAGCCAACCAAGCCGCTTTCCCAGAGCAAAATCCGCATAATCCGTTGCTGCTTTGCCCCAATCGCTTTTAGTACCCCAATTTCGGTACGACGTTCCAGCATTGCCAAAGCCACGTTATTAGCAATTAGAATTGCCCCGCTAAATAAGCTTAGTAAGCTTAGTAGCAAGGGGAAAGCCAAAAACTGATCTAGCAATTTACTAAAAGTGTCAATCAAATCGCCCAAATCAATTACAAAGCCCACCGTATTTTGCACTTTTTCAAGGGCGGGCTTGATTTGCGCCCGGTCTACCAGCAAATAATAAAGGCTGAATTGCGCTCCCAAATCGCTAACCGTCTTGAAAGAAGCAATCCAGGGCTGCTCAAAATTCACGGTGCTATTGCCCTTATCCAGAATACCGACAACTTGCATCTCTAACGTTTTGGCTTGACTGCTGGTTCCGCCCAAAATTCCGCGCTGCGGATTAGAGCGCACCGTAACTTTATCGCCGACCTTGAGCTTGTACTCGGTGGCAGCATCAGAGCGAACCAGCATCCCGTTTGTTTCAACGTCACTTGGTATTAAATTGCGCCCGCTCAAAATCTGTTGCTTGCCGCTTGCACCGGGAGCATCGCCGTTAATAAAATCGCGCCCGCTTAAGGTAATACCGGGATAGCGCGGCTGGTTTCGGAAGTTGTTACCCTGATTTTGGGATGGTGTGGGCGGTGGCGTACCGTTGGTCGGCGGTGTCGCCGCAATTTCGGTAGAAACGCCGTTGATAGCGAGCAAAGTAACCCCTTGCCCGTTGCCAATAAAAAGCTTTTGCAAACCCGGAATCTCGCGTTGCAAAGTCGCTTTGGTTTCCTCAGTCTGAGAGGGGAAAGGATTAAAAGCGACCACGTTATAGCCTAAATCCAGGTCGAAGGTATCGCGAATGGTCGTTTTGATACTATCCGCAATAATAACAATGAAGCTAATAAAGAAAAGCCCCCCGACCATCACCAGCACAGTCGAAGCAGTACGTCCCCGGTGACGGCTGAAACTTCGCAAAGCCATCTTGACGCTTGGGCCAAATGGTGCGGGCAATTTCCCGACCAGAAAGACGATAATCCACATTACCCCAACCATAATCGCGCTCACCACCAAAGTTGCGAAGGCCACGATAATGCCGACAACCATATTATTAAGCAATACCCCGGCGATAATTCCAAAAGCCAGGGTCATGAGCATAATAATCAAAAAGGAAGCCCAACCGCCAATGCTGGGTAATGCCCCGCTTTGCATCCGCAAAACTACCCCCGGACGTACCCGGCTGGCGGCGTAGCTCGGCAAAAAACCGAATACGGCAGAAGTCAAAATTCCGACAATCAGGCCAATAATCACCGGGCCAATATAAAAGCCCCAATTAAGCGGGCGGGCAAAGAAACCTTCGGCGGTTCCTTTAATTAATAATCCCAAAAATTCGCCCAGAATTACGCCCGCCACGCTACCGATTACGCCCAATACTACCGCTTCCAGTGTAAAAATAAACAAAGTCTGGCGAGTTTTCAGGCCCAAAGCCTTAACGGTAGCGATTTCAGTAGTGCGCCGCCCGATAACTACCAGCATAGTGTTAATTACACCAATGCCGCCAATCAGGAGCGAAAGCAAGCCCACATACGAAAGTAAATCCTGCGTAACATTCAGGCCGCGTGTGATTTGCTCTTGCTGTTCTTGCACCGTTAATACCTGGTTGAACAAGTAAGGCCGACGGTTTTCTTGAAGGTTTGAGGATGGGCCACGAATAGTAAGCAGGTTTTCCTTGAGTCGCTGGGCTATAGGAGTTTTGATGAAAACTGTATTGGGATTTAGGCTAGAATCGTCCAGAAAGCCCTTTGCCGTATCCAGCGAAGTAAAGCCAAACCCAAAAAACTGGCCTGGCCCGAACACTATACCGGGAATATCCGCCGAAGCCTGACCAACGATTTTAACTTTGGAAGTTTTGCCGCCATTACTTTGGTCGCCGCGCAATTCGATTTCTTGCCCAAGCTGGTATTTTTGCTTTTCCCACAAATTTTTGCTGATAACAATCGTATTTGGGGCAGAAATTAGCTCACGCAAACTTTTTCCGGCAGGTTCGAGAATCTTTAAATCACCGTAAAGCGGATATTTAGTGGGGTCTACGCTGTAAACTGTCGGTGGAAAGCCAAAGTAACCGCTAAACTGCGGGCTATTAGTGACAATTCCTGTCCAATCAGTTAGTAATCCATTACTTTTTAGCTGGTTTAGCTCAGTGGCGGCGGCATTTTGCAAAGCCGGGTTTGTACCTGTTGTCACCTGAGCAATTACATCTCCACCCGCCCGACCTTTAGCATCACCCGTCAGGGTATCAGCGATGCTTTGCCCCAGCGATTGCAAGGCTACCAGCGAGGCTACACCAACTGCCACACAAAGAATTGCAAAAAAACTGCGCTGTCCGCCACGTATTACCGAACGCCAGGCATATTTAAAGTAAAAGTTCAAGCGTTTCATTCAAAAATCCTTCCCATTTCCTGCCAAAAATATTTGTTATAAACAATAGCCTGTAAAGTATGACATATTAAGCCCCTGCTTTGTTTCACATCGGCTTATATTTTGGGGTAGTTTTGTGGATAAATGCTAGAATTTGGACTAAATCAGAAATATTGTAACAACTTCGTAATTGCTTTAGATTATTAGCAATGCTAAAATAGAGAAAGATTTAGTACAAGATAAGTTTTACTTTTGTTGAAGCCAGGTTGTAATGGGGCGTAGCGGGTAGGTAGGTTTTCCGCGTTTTGCTCATTACCTTGTAACAGGTCAAGGAGAAGCGGCGAGAGTGGGTGTTAAAATGACTGCTACCGAACCAGTATTTGAGTCGGGCGAAAATCTTGATAAGTTAATTGATAGTAAAAGCAAAAAAAAGGCAGCCCTCCCCGAAAACGGCGAGACTCTCAAGCAATTGCAACGCCAGCAACAGGAATTGCGCTTGCTGGAACGTATTCGTCGCGCTCTGGTTGCCAATCCCAACATGAGCCGGGTTTTCCCGCTAGTTGTTGATATTATTTCTTCGGCTTTTGCTTATTCGCCGGTCAGTCTTTATCTGCTCGAACACGGCGGGCTGCACCTGCAAGCTCAAATCGGTTATAGCAATCCTCGCAAGCTAATTTCAATAGACCAGGGTATTGGTGGTCGGGTAGCCCGTACCGGCCAGCCCGCTTTTATTCCCAGTGTGGCGGTTGATGCTGACTACCTTCTGACCAGCCCGGAGGTAAGTAGTCTGATTTGTGTGCCGTTAATTAGTCGCGGCCACGAAGTGCTAGGCGTATTGATGGTTGAGTCACCTCGTAGTCACCCGCTTGACGAGCAGGATTTTAATTTGTGCCTGGCTTTGGCCGAACATGTTGTACTAGCTTTGGAGCAATCCCGCCTCTACCGAATGGAGCAACGCCGGGCCAACCAGTTAGCCTTGCTCAATCAAATTGGTCGCGATTTGTTAAATGCCCTAAATGCTGAAACCATTATCCAGCGCGTGATAAAATTGCTCACCCGCAAGCTGGGCTTTTACAGTGTTAGTCTGGGGCTAGTCGAAGATGACAAATTACTTTGCTATTTTGATTTGCCGGATGAGCCTGACGCAGTAACTTCCGTCCAAAATTCTTTGAGTGATGAAAATTTAAGTAATTACTGCATTTATAGTGGCGAAATGGTGCTAGTGCCGGATGTAAACAAAGAACCGCGCTACCAGCCGTTTGCCCATTTGCCTAAAGCCCGCTCGGAAGTGCTAGTCCCGCTCCGTTCTGGCGAAATAGTAATTGGGGTGCTGGATGTAGTTAGTGACGGGGTGAACGGATTTGACGACGACGATGTTATCTTGCTCAAGACCCTGGCCGACGAAATAAGCGTAGCTCTGGAAAATGCTCGCCGTTTTGAACGCTTGCAAAAGCAAAGCGAAGAACTTAATCGCACCAACCTTAAATTAGCCGAAGCAAACCGTTTGAAAAACGAATTTTTGGCAAATGTCAGCCACGAATTGCGAACGCCTTTGAATTCGATTATTGGCTATATCGATATGGTGCAGCAAGGTTTTTATGGCGAATTGAACTCTGAAATGCAAGACCCAATTGAGCGGGTCACGCGCAATAGCCAACGTTTGATGAGCTTGATTAACGATGTGCTGGATTTGTCTAATATTGAGGCGGGTCGCTTCCAAGTTATGCCACAACATATTGTATTGAGTGACATTTTACCCGGTACTTGCAAGAATTATCAAAAGCAAGCTCAGGAAAAAGGACTGGAATTTGAAATTCAATTCACGCCGGGTATGCCTAAAGTAATTTTCCACGACCCCCGTCGCTTGCATCAGATAGTTGGTCAATTGCTTTCCAACGCCGTAAAGTTTACTGAACACGGCAAAATTACTGTTAATGTTTCGCCTTGCCCCGATAATACCAGTTTTTGTATTGAGGTGACGGATACGGGAATTGGCGTTCCTGAAGGCGAATTTGAGCATATTTTTGAAGAATTCCGCCAGGTGGACGGTAGCAGCACCCGGCAGTATGGCGGTACAGGTTTGGGTTTGGCTCTGGCTTCGCGCACTGTACAATTAATGGGAGGCAAAATTACGGTTAGTAGCATTGTAAATCAAGGCAGCACTTTTAGCCTCGTGTTGCCCTTCAAAATGTCTGACAAAAGCTAAAGTGACGCGGATTGAACCCCAACCCCAAAAGCTTCCTTAAAAGAATTATCAGTCGATACCAAGAGTAGGCGAAGAACTAACTTTACATAATCAAGCTTGTATCCATTACCTGAAAGGGTCTGGATACAAGCTTTTTTTTTTGCATTTCGTCTATTTTACAGTTCCAAAAACTATTGACAGGCTTACATTTGTATTGTACTATTATAATAGTACAATACAAATGTAAGGAGAAAAATAAATGCAAGTTATCGAAAATTATTCTGATACGAAGTACGACAATTCCAGGCCGGCAGTAGTTCGGACTCATAATCTTTCTAAAAAGTTCAAAAAAGCGGTAGCGGTAAATAATGTGGAACTGCAAGTAGAAGCGGGAGACGTTTTTGGCTTGCTTGGGCCAAACGGGGCGGGCAAAACGACCCTTATCAGGATGCTTTTGGGCCTGATTACCCCAAGTTCGGGACGGGTTGAAGTTTTCGGGTTTGACCCGGTGGGGCAAAGAGCGCAAGTGCTGCGGCGGGTGGCGGCGATTGTAGAAGCACCTGCGCTTTATCCGGGCTTGACTGGGCGCGACAATCTCAGGGCAATGGCGATGGTGGCTGGGGTAAACAATCCGCGCAAAATTGAGGAAGTGCTGGAAAAAATACATCTGGTGGAGCGGGCTAACGACAAATATGCCAGCTATTCACTGGGTATGAAGCAACGCCTGTGCCTTGCCGCCGCGCTTTTGACCGACCCACAGTTAATCATTCTGGATGAACCAACCAACGGGCTTGACCCGGCGGGTATGGCTGAAATCCGGCAGCTAATCAAGGAACTGGTGGAGCAAGGTCGCACTGTTTTTCTTTCCAGTCATTTACTAAATGAAGTACAGCAAGTTTGCAACCGGGTAGCAGTTATCCAACGTGGACAGGTTATCGTACAGGGGTTGGTTAGTGAACTGTTGGGCGGAAAAAAAGCTATTCAGCTAAAGTTGCAGCCCGACGAATGGGGTAAAGCCTGCTTTTTGTTGCAGCAAAACGGTTTTGCCAATCAGATACGAATGAACGGGGAATATTTGCTGGTGCAGGGCGTAACTAATGCCGGGTCGGAAATTAACCGTTTGCTGGCTACTAATGGCATTTTTGCCGCCGAAATTTCCCCGAAAGTACAAAGCCTTGAGGAATATTATCTGGAATTGACCAATGGACAGGTTGAACCAGCTCTAGTCGAAAGCGCAGGAGGTAGCAAATAGATGGCAACTACAGTAATGATTAATTCGGCCCGACCAGGCTTGTGGAACTCTTACCGCCACGAAGTCTTTAAGGCGAGCAGGCAGCTATTTTATAAGCTAGTAATACTGGTGCCTTTCGTGGTCGGGCTGGCTATTTCGGCTTTGCTAGTGATGGTGCGGATGCTGGCTCAAAAGTCGCTACCCACTCCTATGGACAATTTTTTAAGCCCTTATGATTTGGGGCAAACTGGCAGTTTTGCTTTTACCAATAATATGGTTTTAACTTCGCTGGCTCCGCTTTACAATCTGGTATTAATAGTAGCCTGTTCGCTGGCGGTAGCTAACGAATATCGCTGGAATACTATCAAAATGCTGGCAACCCGCCAACCCAGCCGGATGCAGTACGTTTTGTCCAAGACGCTTTTAGCTCTAACGCTTTTGGGCGGAACTTTTCTTTCGACTATTGCGGGCTGGTTTACGGTTGGCCTTGTATCTAAATTTTTCTTTGATTTGCCTTTTGAAATAACTTCGCAGGATTTGGAAGCGATGAGCAAGGGCTTAGGCTTTTATGCCATCGCCTCTTTGCAAACTTATGTTTTAATCCTGATAGCGATTGTGATGACTTTGTATTTCAAATCAATCGTAGGCGGTATTTTCTTTTACTTTATTTACAACGGGATTGATGCCCTAATCAGTAATTTTGGTACCAATGTCGCCAACAATGGGGTGGACGGTTTGCCAGAATGGTTGAGACCTTTTGCCGAAGTGGTACGGGTAGCTAACCCCATAATGTTAAACAGTAATGTGAACCGAATCTCGATGAAGGAGCAAATCTACAGCTTTACAGAGCCAGGCAAGTTGATTCTCAATCCACAAATAGTTTTAAGCACACCAATTTGGTGGAGTTGGTTAATATTAGCAGCTTACGTAATTGG
>JBBQGP010000201.1:0-9836 GCA_038323095.1 Chloroflexia bacterium
GTCTGACCTTTGAGAAAGCTACTGGCTTTAGTGTCGGCTTGCCAGATTAAAACATCGTTACTTACAATTGAAGCTGCCGCCAATTTCTTGCCGTCGGGCGACCAACTAATTTGGGCCTTTGACCAAGCCGGAACTCTCTCACCACCCGTACTGGTTGGGGTAGTTTGCATTGGGACGGTAGCGATTAGCTTGCCGTCAACTCCCCAAATTTGGACTGTACCGCTGGATGAGATAGTGGCAAAGCTTTTGCCGTCGGGCGACCATTTAATATCCATAATTGGTGCGGCTACTTTATCTTTTAGCGGCGTGCCTTCGCCTTTGTTGCGGTCAGACCAGGCAATATTTGCGTCGGAATAGCCGGAAGCGTACCAGATGGGTGTACCATCATTCTGCCATAGGCGCAAATCCAGTTCCCCGCCAACCAGTATTTTGCCGTCCGGCGACCATGCCAACGAAAAGGCTTTGCCCGAACTATTTATTATTACGGTTTTAATGCTGTTATCATTAGTATCACTAATTTTTACATTACTGAAATCGCTGGTAGCCAGCAAATTATTTTGAAGCGAAAGGCTAAAAGCGGTGATTTGGCCGCCGCTCAAAGCCTTGATAAAAGTCCCGTCCGCTTTCCAGACCCGGATATTACCCTTACTGCTGGTGTATAAGATATTGTCCGCCGACCATTCCAGCCCGGTTACGTCATCGGGATGGGTTAAAACTGCGAGAGCATTACCATTCACCGCCCATAAACGGACGGTCTTGTCTTCCCCCGCCGAAGCCAAAACTTTGCCGTCCGGCGACCACGCCACCTTAAAAACGTTACCGCTATGGCCGGAAAGAGTAGCATTTAGTGGGTTTGGCGTGAAGATTTGGGCTGTCGAGGGTATAGTCGGGGTAGCGACTACCACCGGGCCGGAAGTAAGGGTAGCGGTTGCGTTGATTTCACCCACCGTCCTTACGTCTTTACCTGTCAGCAATCCTAAAATCGGGATAGCCAGAATTAGCAAGGCCAGCCCCGCCGCGAGGCCCATGCCCAACATGGTATACTTGCGCCAATCCCGCATTTTGCCAATCGTTTTGCCCGTATCAAACAGTTCTGGTTCAAGCTCGTTTAATGAACCAGCTTGATTTTGCAACTGGCGGGCAATCTTCGGCCATAAATCCAGACTTGGCGGAGGTACAGCTTCGTTAGCCTGTTCTTTTAAAGTTTGATTGATAAGCTCATCGAATTTTTGCTCGTTCATTGTCGCTCTCCTTCCGCCAGAGCATTTTTTTTGGCCGGGGTTTGGTTTGGCTCATCAGGGAGAAAAAAATTTCCCAAAAGCTCCTTGAGCCGGGTGCGGGCAGCGTGCAACCGCCATTTGATAGTACCGGGCGGGCATTGCAATTGGTCGGCCATCTGGCTCTCGGATAATTCCAGAAAATAACGCAGCACAATTACCGCCCTTTGTTCGGGCGAAAGCTGGCGCAAAGCCTCGCGGATAGTTTGGCGGGTTTCGGCTTGCTCGAAAAGTTCGGCAGGGCCGGGTAGAAAATTATTTAAATTAGGGCTAATTTCATTTTGGGAATTTAAATGAGCATCCAAAGATAAAGTTTGATGACGGCGCGAAGTTTTAATCGCATCATTCACCACGATTCGCAAAAACCAGGGCTTGAAAGCTCGGCCAGAATCAAATTGATGAATGCGCTCGAAAACTCGCAAAAAAGCGGCCTGCACAATATCTTCGGCCTGAGCGCGGTCAAACGTAATCAAATAAGCAGTTTGTACCGCCGCTACCTGATATAGTCGTACCAGCGTTTCCAGTCCGCTAATGTCGCCTTGCCTGAGCCGGGTGATAGCCTCTTTTTCGTCTTTTTCACTCATAAAACTTGTCTCCCGCTTGTTGGTCTATTCTCTACTATAATATATCCACAAGCAAGCGGAAAGGTTGGGCCATTTTTAGCGATAGGGGCGGGAGATTAAATTGTGGCGGTGGGCCAGCAAAACTGCGTCCTCTCGTTTGCTGACTTGAAGTTTACCTAAAATATTGTGAACATGGTTTTTGACAGTACGCAACTCGATGCTCAGAAGTCCGGCAATTTCGCGGTTGCTGCGTCCGGCGGAAAGAGCTTCCAGCACTTCCAGTTCCCGGCGAGTCAGCTCGAATTTGCCCGAAAGGGCCGGGATTTCGGCTATCGTCAAAGTTTCGCTAAAGGCCAATCGCTCGAATAAATAAGTCAGGGCTTTATCCGAACAAACCGCCTTGCCCTGAATGGCCCGCAATAAGGCTATACAAAAATCGTCGTGGCTTTCGGTTTCCAGCACAAAACCTTTTGCTCCGGCCCGGATGCACCCTAAAATTTTCTGGCGGTCATCCGGCATATCCAGCCAAAGCACCGGGCCAGTTTGCCAACTGGTACTCAGAAAATGGCTGAGTTGCAAGGTTAATTCGTAATTGGTTTGAACTGTTCCCAGTAAAACCACCCCGTAATTACCGGCGTGGAGGTAATGGGCCAAAGTGCCGTCTTCGGACAGCCGCAAAATTTCTTCCGGCTCGGTTACGGCCATCCTGAAATCAGAATTGTGGCGTTCGCTTTGCTGGTTTAATAGAAGTTGCAGGCCGGAAGCGTACAAACGGCTGCTAGTAACCAGCAGCACCCTTGCTTCGTTTTTGGCGACTTTCCAGCCCGGTAAATAAGATTCAATGACCCCGGTTAATTGCTCCATTTTTAGCATTTCTCCTGTTTTGCAGGAAGTTCCCTACTTACTACGTACACTTTAAGTGCCTTTGCTTTTGACCCGCGCTCTTTTGCTCTTGGTTATAACTAAATAAACAGCATATTTGGCAGTTTTTACTATGGCAGATAACCCGGATTAAGCTATTTTCAAATTATTAGCTAATATTAATATTTTCAGTATGTGAAAATAAAGTAAATTTACTGTACACTTTATAAATCGTAACAATTTTTGTAAGGTTTTGGTACTAGGATAGCTATATTAGATAGTCAAGTGATTTTGCGTGGTGTAAACGTCTTAGCCCGGAGGAGTTCATGCCCACCTCAACTTTAAAGCCTATTCTTTTTGTGGAAGATGAACCCGATGTACAAGTAGTAGCCCGGCTTGCCCTGGAAGTTGTGGGTGGCTTTGTAATCGAAATATGCGGTTCAGGTCGTGATGCACCTGAAAAAGCGGCCATTTTTGCCCCCGATTTGCTACTCCTGGATTTGTATATGCCCGGTTGTAGCAGTAAGGAGATAGCCGAGGTTATCCGCCAGCAAGAAACTTATGTCAGCGTTCCAATTGTTTTTCTTTCCAGCGAAACTGACCCCGGTTTGCAATTGGGGGCGATGTTGCAGGGCGGCGACGATTTTTTGACCAAGCCTATTTCACCTGAACATTTAATCAAGGTAGTAGAAGCCCGCGCCCAGCTCCGCTAAACGACGCGGCAGACCGGGCCTTGTATCAAGCCAAGCACACTGGTCGCAATTGCGTTATTTTGACCAGCCTTAACTAAAAAGTTTATGTAACTATTCAGTTGTAGGAGGGATTTCTAATCCCGATAAAGACGGGTTTGGATAAAATCGGGATTGGAAATCCCTCCTACAACTGAAGCGAAGCTGGCTGAATTGTTACAAGTTTATTTGGCTAATTGGGCTAAAACCGCCTCGCCAATTTGCTGAGTATTGAGATTGCCGCCCAAATCGGGGGTGAGTTGACCGCTACGGGTGGTAGCCTCGATTGCCCCAACAATCCGGCGGGCTTCTTCTTTCAAGCCCAAATGTTCCAGCATAAGAGCCGCGCTCCAGATAGTCGCAATCGGGTTAGAAATTCCGCGTCCGGCAATATCGGGGGCAGAGCCGTGTACTGGTTCAAACAAACTTGGATAACGCCGGGTTGGGTCTAAATTAGCTGAAGCCGCTACACCCAGACTGCCAGTTAAAGCACTACCCAAATCCGAAAGAATATCGCCAAACAAGTTGGATGCTACCACCACTTCCAGCGTTTCAGGCCGCAAAACAAAGCGGGCCGCCATTGCATCGACCAGCCATTGTTCAGTCTCAACTTGCGGATAATCTTTGGAGACACGGGCAAAAACTTCATCCCAAAGCACCATCCCGAATTGCTGGGCATTGCTTTTGGTCACGCTGGTGACTTTTTGACGTTTGCGGGTCAGGGCTACTTCAAAAGCATAGCGAATAATCCGCTCACAGCCTTCTTCGGTAAAAAGGCTGGTTTGCAAAGCCACTTCTTTGCCTGGCCCGCGTCCCCGCAAATTGCGTCCACCCAACCCGGCATATTCCCCTTCGGTATTTTCCCGAATAACTACAAAATCCAGATTTTCAGGGGTGGCATTGCGGAGCGGGCTGACAATACCGGGCAGAAGGCGTACCGGGCGAACATTGGCATACTGGTCAAAATTCTGGCGAATGGGTAAAAGCAAGCCCTGCAAGCTAACGTGGTCGGGAACGCCGGGAAAACCTACCGCTCCAAAGAAAATCGAATCAAATTTCGCCAGAATTTCGAGGGCATCGGCGGGCATCATTAGCCCGGTTTGAGTGTAATACTCACAGCCCCAGGGAAAATGCTCGTATTCAAAGCTAAATGCTCCTCCCGAATTTTCGGCTAAAAAGTTTAATACTTTCAAGCCTTCGGGAATCACTTCTTTGCCGATGCCGTCGCCGGGAATTACCCCAATCCTCCAGATTTTTTGGTCTGCCAACTTTTTCTCCCTTTTATTCCAAATTTGGTTGTAACAGAACACTTTCTCTTTAACGTATACCTTCGGCGGCGTTGCTGACGTTACTGGCGATGGTGCGGGCATCGGCGCGAGGCAAATAGATGTAGTGGCCGCCGAGCTTGCGGGCCAAGTTTGCCGCTTCGCCCTTGCTCAAAAAGCTGGTTTGAGTGTCAAGGACGACGGCAGAAAGCCCTTCGCTTGCCAAAAGTCCCGCCAATTGCTCCACTTCCTGCGCGGCGCGGGACTTGCGCTCGTCTTTGGAAAGGTCGCTCGTTTCGTCGCCTTCCTGCAAAAGCACATTGCCGCGCCCATCGGTAATCAGCACAATCATTGTTTTGTTAATGCCCTGCCGTTTTGCGCTTTCGCTCATCTTCCAGGCGGTCATCAGGGCCGAAGCCAAAGGCGTACCACCCCCTGTGGGCAATACATCCAGTGAACGCTTGGCAAGCTCAACGCTCTGGCTGGGCGGCAGCAAAACTTCGGCCTCGCGTCCCCGAAACGACACCAGCGCAACTTTATCACGGTGGACGTATGCCTGTTGCAAAAGCTGAGTGACTGCCCCTTTTGCCTCGCGCATACGGTTAAGGGCCATCGAGCCACTGGCATCTACCACAAAGATAAACAGCACCCCGGCTTTATCCTTATAGCGTTTTAGCCGTAAATCGTCCGAACGCACCTCAATCTTCGAGAGTTTTGAGTTTTGAGTTTTGAGTTTTGAGTTGGAAGAACGGTTGTCGGTTGTCGGTTGTCGGTTGTCGGTTGGAATAGAGTTGCGAGTTGATTCCGACTTAATACTTCCGACTTCTGAATTGTCTTTGTTACTTGATACTTGATGCCTGATACTTTCGCCTTTGCGGATGTTCTGGAAGGGGGCGGCAGCGCGGAGGGTATCTATTATGGCGATACGGCCTCGGCCCGGTTTGCCCGCGACGCTCTGGACGTGCCGACCCCGTTTCCAGTTGTAAGTCTCGCCCCGGCTACCCGATTTGGCGCGTTGCTGGCGAACTTGAACCAGCGACAAAATATCGGTAGGCAAATCGGTTTCAAGGGCGGCTAACACCAAGTCCTCGATTTGCGGCTCTTGCTGCTGTTGCTGCTGGTCTTCGGGCGGGGTTTCTTCGTCCTGATTATCGGGCGGTTCTTCCTCTTGCTGAGGTGGTTCGGGTTCTTCCGGCTCTGGTTCGGGCAAGCGGGTGGCGCGGGGTAGCAAGACCAACTGTACCGCCGTTTTCAAATCGTTTTCGTCAACTTCGCTGCGTCCTTCCAGAGCCGCCGAAGCAATCGCCACTCTTGCCGCAAAGTAATCAGCCCGGTTGCCCATTACGCCCAGCCGCAAAGCTGCTTCACTCAAGGCTAAAAGTTGCTCATGCTCAATTCTAACTTTGGGCAAAGCTTTGCGACCCTCGGTAATCAGACCGCGCAAGATTTCGGTTTCTTCGTCAAATTCAGCCTGTAACCCGCCCGGATTTCTGTCCCATGACATTACACGAGCCATAATTTCGGCCCGGTTTTCTGCCCCAAGCGTAGGAGTAGCCGAAACCATCAGCCCTACCCGGTCAGTCAAAGACTCGCGGACTTCGCCTTCATCGGGGTTAAACGTGCCGATAAAAATAAACTCGGTGGGATAATCCGCACTCAAGCCTTCCCGTTCAAGAGCCAATCTGCCCCGACTGAGGGTATCCATCAGGTAATTACCCGGCCCATCATCCAGCAAATTTAGTTCATCGCAATAAAGAATACCGCGGTTGGCTTCGGCTAATAAGCCACGTTCGGCCACGCGCTGCCCGGTCTGCAAAGTCGCTTCCAGCGAAAGCCCGCCCAAAAGCCGGTCTTCGGTCACATTAAGCGGCAAATTTACAAAAGGTGGCGTAATTTCGGTGGTTTGCAACTCGGTGGCAGTGTGGCGCGTTTTACAATCACTACACCATTTGGCGGGCTGATGCGGGTCGCAATGCGAAAGGCAACCGTCCACAACCTGAATTGGTGGTAATAAAGAATGAAGGCTACGCGCCAGAATTGTTTTGGCTGTACCAGGTCGGGCGGCAATAATTACCCCGCCCAGCCGGGGGTCAATCGCCAGCAGCAGCAAGGCCCGCTTTGACGAAGGATGGCCGACCACTGCCGCAAATGGAAACTGTAAATATTCTTCTTTAGTTTTATTTTCAAACTTAGTTTCAGATTTATTTGAAGTTAGCAAGATTGACGCTCCCTGTAGCAAAATGCTATACTTTGCCTGTTTCACAGACTGCAAACGCTTATTGGTAAAGGCAGATTAATGAATCAACGTAAACCGGCAGTTCCTACCGCCGTCGAGCCTGAGATTACTTCCCCCGACTCACAGGCCAAAAATTCCAAACGTTCTTCTTTGGGACGCAAAGCCGGACGCGCCCTTTTCTGGAATGTGGCTTTTCTACCTATAAAAGCCGGGTTAGCTCTTTTTGTTTCGCTGGTTATCGTCAAACTTTTTCCCAGTGAATCGTATGCGGCATTGGCGGCGGTACAAGCCGTCCTCAGCACGCTTGGTTTATATGTAGATTTGGGCATCGAACGCGCCCTACCCCGTTTTGTCAGCGAAATCGAGAAGCGGGAGGGACGGCCCGCCTTGCGCCTGTTCATTACTCGCATCACCATTATCAAATTGGCAGTCCTGGCGGCAGTCGTAGTGGCAATGACCTTTGCCGCCGAAACGATAGCCGGTTGGATGGGTTGGGGCGAACAGGGTCATATTTACCTGGCCCTGATAAGCCTTTTGCTGGTGCTGGGTGCGCTTTACGACATTTGTACTCAAGTGCTTTATAGCTTTTTCAAACAAAAAGTTACTAACCTGCTTGATATTGTCGTAACCGTCGTCAACCCGCTTATGACCTTGCTGCTGATTGGCCCGGTGGGGCTACGGGTTTACGGCGTTGTGCTGGCCCTGCTTTTCACTACGATTATTAGCGTACTCATCGCCACCTGGCAAGCGTGGCTGGCTACCAGAAGTCACAGTCCAAAGCCTAAAGTCCAAAACCCTGTACCCTTACCAACAACCAACAACCAACAACCAACAACCCTTCTCACAACTCGCAACTCGCAACTCGCAACTCCCGTCCAACCGACCACCGACCACCGACCACCGACCACCCCCAGAGAAAGTATTGTTAAACGCTTCGTGCGCTATTCCGCTCTGATGTACTTCTTTAATATTTCGGCCTGGTTTTATGACGCACCTTTTGCCGTACTGGTTTTTACCTTTTATAAAGAATTTATTACAGTTGGCTTGATAAAACTGATTTACAATTTTATCAAAATGCTCTTAAAGAATTTGCTTGCGCCTTTTGTTGGGGTGCAAACGCCGCTTTTTTCCTCAATTCACGCTGAGGGCCAAACCGACAAATTGCACGCCGCCTATGCTTCTATCAGCAAGCTACAAATCTTTATCCTTGTGCCAAGTGGTATTGGCGCGATTATTTTAGCCCGTAATTTGCTCGAACTACTTTTTATCAGCAACAAATCCGACGCGGTGCTACATGCTAACATGATTGATGCCGCTACCTGGGCCACTATCCTGACCATTTTGTTTACCTTTGTCGAAGCTCTTATCAGCTTGCCAATGGTAATTCTGATGGTTTACGAACGCTATCGGGATGTTATTCTAGCCCGCACTTTGCCGCTTTTGGCCGGGCCACTTTTGGTGCTGCTGGCCGTGTTCCACTTTGATATTATCGCGGCGGTTACGGTAATGGGCCTAATGGCAGTCGGTTCGCGAATAATGGCAATGGTCGCCTTGCAACGTACTCTGGGCCTGTACTACCCGGTCAAATTTCTTGTAAAAGTGCTAAAGGCGGCTCTGGCTTTTGGTGTACCACTTCAAACTATTGTTTTGTTCTTGCCGATTAACTGGCCCGTTACCCTTGTTATCGCAGGTGCGGGCGTGCTTATCTTCTACGCTGTCTTCAAGGGACTAGGCGGCTTTGACCTGGAAGATAAAAACCGCCTCCAAACCCTGAACATGCCTCTCCGTAAGTACATTGTTAAGTGGCTCTAGCAACAAGTCGGAAGTAGGAAGTAACAAGTAACAAAAGGACTACTTATTGTTCATACGGGCTTTGATTTTTTGGACGCTAGTGTAAAGAATAGCACCTAGTTCACCGGCTTCTGCCATCAAATCTTTCAAGCGCGATTCTGGCATTATCTCAGCCACTATCAAAAGACGAAGCCAGTAATTAGTCTCGTCCAATTCCTGTAAACCGCCTTCGAGTTTACTTACCAATTCGGCATTTGAGCGACTACGCCTTGACTCGTGGTAATGCGCCCCAACCGATGTCCCAGACCGTAGCACTTGCTTACCAATAGTTTGTGCTTCCGTAGTCTTCGGTAAAGCAGTATACAGGCGGATAATTCTTACAGCAAAGTCAAGGGTTCTTTGCCTTAAATCATCTTGTTTATTGTCACTCATTCTTTCTTCATCCCTAAATTTGTTACTTGTTACTTGTTACTTGTTACTTAGTTCAGGACTTTTTCGGCTGCCTGTTCGATTTTGATGCCAGAGTCGGTGTTGTCGAGCGGGTCTTTGCGTAAGCGGTGGCGCAGGGAGAGGCTAACCACATTGCGAACGTCTTCCAAAGTAACTTTTTTCTTGTGGGATAAAGCGGCCTGAGCGGTGGCGGCGCGGGCAATAGTAAGCTCACCCCGGTGTCCGTCTACGCTAAGGGCCAGACAAAGTTCGGCGATTTTAACCAGCACTTCATGCGGCATTTCGATTTGGGGCAAAAGTTTTTGGGCCGTTTTAATCTGGCGGCGCAACTTTTCCTGAGCCGCTTCCCAATCGGCCATAAATTCCGCCGGGTTCATCTCGAATTTCTGCCGACGCTTGACGATTTCGACGCGCTGTTCCAAATCGGTAATAGTGATAATCCGTGAATGCAGGCCGAAGCGGTCTAGCAATTGCGGGCGCAAATCACCTTCTTCGGGGTTGCCGCTACCGACCAGTACAAAACGAGCCGGGTGACGCACGCTAATACCTTCGCGCTCGACGGTATTTACGCCCCCCGCCGCTACATCCAGCAGTACATCAACCAAATGGTCTTCCAGCAAGTTTACTTCGTCAATGTACAAAAAACCACGATTGGCCCGCGCCAG
>JBBQGP010000202.1:0-9779 GCA_038323095.1 Chloroflexia bacterium
TTACCGACAAATTTTAACACGATTGTTCGATGAGTAAAAGAGAAATTATGTTTATATTTATTTTAATTTCGGGATAAGTTAAAAGATTCCTGGCTTTGTTTAAAAAAACAAAAAAGCGGAAAAGAAGGGGAGGGTGTCGGCTAAAGCCGGACACCCGCTAATAAAATGTTGAAAGCTACCTCACGTTCAGTCTGGCGGCGGGCGCAAGCCTCGTCCTGCGCCGCGTTCGTCTTGATTAGTTCCTGTTCTCGCACTTGTAAGGGCTGGTTTTCCAGCGTCAAGTCGAAGTGGAAAGGACTATTAGCTTTTTGGGCGGGAACTTCTACCGGGTAAAAAACCACGAAAGTTTCGTCGTCCACCAAAACTTCGGCTTCTTGCAGTTGAGCCGGGTTAAGGGTGGCTAAAAACTTCCGCAAACCGCGTTCCGTCCGATAAGTCCGATCTACCCAGGTCAAAGTTTTTTCGTTCGTATCCAGGGTCTGATTCATTCCAAACATTGCTTTTGGCTCCTGTTTTTATAAAAACTAAAAGGGTGTGAGTTCATTTGAACCTCACACCCTCGACCACTTGCCATATTTGCAAGAGTATTAAGCTTTTCGTCTGGCTTGCCCGGCGGATTTCGGTTAATATCGGCTTTTGCCTTTACCTAACCTTTACCGGGTTCGCCAGCTTTTCAGCTTGCGGTTATACCCCCTGTTTCTTCGCTCCTGAGCCTGCGCTTGGGAGGCGGTGAATGGGGCAAACCGTCTGGTCGAGAGTAGTGTTCGCCTTTATTTATATTGTTAATGTTATTGTTACCGTTAAACCACTTCATCCCTAGATTATTGGGACGCTGGGCGGTAAGCAGAGTCCTGGTAATGCCTTGTTGCGGCTCTGCAAAGCCAAAGCCGTTGTCGCTATCGAGTTGATACGCACTATCGCTGGCATTGCCCATTCCGGGCATGCCAATAGCCATGAGAGCCTTAGCAGATGGGCGCAAGGCTACGCCAAAGGACAGAGTCCCCCGGTGTTCACACGCGCTATTCGGTTGGAAGTCCAGGCACAATAAGATACTTGTATCTATAGACATTGTCCTAGCTCCTTTCCGTAAATGACATCATCTAAAAACTCCAATGGCCGCTTAAAAATTTTGGGTAGATTAGTTTGTTTTGATTTTGTAGGTATAGTACGCAGGTAGAGATACCTTACCCGTTCGTACTATAGTTACATAGTAAATATAGCATAACTATAAAAACTGTCAAGAGCTTTTTGCTAGGTCTTTAGACCTATTTACTAACAAAGTGCTAACATTAAACTTCTGCCGGTACTTTGCGCTTGATTTTGCGTCGAATTGGTTCGGGCGAAGGTAGACTAAACCAGATATTTGTGCCAACCCCGACTTCGCTTTCGATTTTAACTTCACCGCCCAATGCCTGAACTGTATCCCGGACAATAGCCAAACCCAGCCCTGTTCCGCCGGTATTGCGGTCACGGCTTTTGTCTACCCGGTAGAAACGTTCAAAGATAAAAGGCAAATGCTCGGCGGCAATTCCTACCCCGCTATCTTCGACTTGATAGCGCACCTGTGATGAACCGCTATTGGAGGTAGCCCGGTCAATTTTAATGGTGATATTGCCGCCACCGGGAGTGTAGCGGAGGGCATTATCTACCAAATTGCTAAGGGCATGGCTAAGGGCATCGGCATCAGTTTGGACTTGTGGTTCGGGTTCGGCTACCTCGATTTTGAGTTCGATATTTTTGTTAAGGGCGATTGGGGTAAAGCGTTCGATAACCATATCAGCAACGGCGCGGGCGGGCATGATTTCCAAATCCAAATGTTCAAGGGCTTGTTCGCTGTTGACCCAGGCCCGCATGGAATTGACCATGCTGGTGACGTGCTTTACTTCGCGCAAAATATGCTCTAAAATTTCTTCTTGCCGTTCGCGGGTAGATACAAGGCCATCGCGCAACACTTCGGTATAGCCTTGTATCGAAGAAAGCGGGGTACGCAATTCGTGGGCGACATCTGCCACCAAGTCTTTACGTTTCTGCTCGGTTAATCTTAAAGCCTGCGCCATACGGTTAAAGCTACGAGCCAGGCGGCCCAACTCGTCCCGGCTTTCCAGCTTGATTTGATGATTGTAGTTGCCGTCTGCGATACGTTCGCTGGCTTGTTCCAAAGCACGAACCGGGCGAATAATCGTCCGCGATAGTAAAAAGCCCAAAGCTACCGCAAACAAAGCCGAAATCAGACTACCGACAGCGATAGATTGTCCCACCGGGTAAGAATAAAAAGCGGCTACTTCTGTTGCGCTACAACGCTCGTTGGGGGGTGGTGGCGGGGTGGCATTAGTGCTACCCGGTACGGCGGTTACTGACCTCTCATTAGAGGGGACATTTTCGCCAGAATTAGAATTAGTACGTGGCGGACAAAGTTCCCGGACGGGGAAGCCAGTATCGCGCACAATCCGCAACATGGCCGAACCATCCACAGTAGGATTGTTAAACAAAGCCCGGCGTACTTGCTGGATGGCTACCTCGGAGTTAGATTCAGTATTTACGATTTGCTTGATTTGGTCATAAATTAGTGTGGCGGGTGGTGGGGGGTTCTGCCGCCTGACTTCTTGCACCTGAGCCGAAACTTTTCGGACACTATCTTCAAGCTGGCTGGCCTGATTGTTAATAACGGCATTGGCAATCAAAAGGCTGGCAAGCGAACTCAACACCACTACGCCCGTCATACTCAAAATTAGCTTGGTGCTAAGAGACAAATGCAAACGCCTGATTTTACTGATTAGAGCCATCGAACCAAATTCCCCTGTGTTTATTTTTTATTCCTAATCAAAGTAATTATTTTACCAGCAAGCTTGTAGGAGGGATTTCTAATCCCGATAAGACGGATTTGGGTAAAATTGGGATTGGAAATCCCTCCTACAAAAGAATAAGCTGAAATCCTTAGAGGGCCTCACGAATTAATTTATAACCAACTCCGTGTACGGTTTCGACCAATTTTGGGTTTGGCAATTTGGCCCGCAAATTGGAAATATGTACCCCGATGGCCCGCGAAGCAATAAGCGAATCGCAGTCGTAAAGAGCTTCTTCCAACTCAACTTTACTATAGACCCGGCCCGGACGACGAGCCAGCGTTATCAAAAGTTCATATTCTTTATTAGTAAGGGCCGGAACAGTTTTGTTATTATAGAAAACTTCGCGGGTGTCCCGGTTAATTGCCAATCGGCCAACACTAAAGAGGCTGTTTTCCAGATTATTAGCCGGGTTAGAAACTGGTTCAGGTTCGCTATGACTGGCCGAATTATGGCCTTTGTCCAATCGCCGGAAAATTACCCGAATCCGGGCCATAAGCTCGCGGGGGCTAAAGGGTTTGGTAACATAATCGTCCGCGCCAATTTCGAGGCCCAAAAGTTTGTCCACTTCTTCGGTACGAGCTGTGACCATTATAATCGGTACATCACTGCTGGCCCGGATGCGGCGGCAAACTTCGACCCCGTCCAAACCGGGCAACATCAAATCCAGTAGTACAAAATCGGGTTTCTCACCCTGAAACTTAACCAAACCTTCCAAACCATCGCGTACATGAATTACTTCGTACCCTTCGGCTTTGCAGTAAATCGTTAAATAATCAGCGATGTTAGGCTCATCTTCGACAATTAAAATCTTTTTTGGGTGTATCATCTGGTTCTCAGGTTGTTCCGATATTTCAATTAGACTCGACATAATTATAGCTCCTTACTGGTATCACAACAAATCTTGTGCCTGTTATTTTCTTTTAATCTTATCACTTCTGTTTAAAGAAAAGAAGTAAAGAGACGCAAAGAATTTGTAAAGCTATCCCTTGCAAATTCTTTGCGAAAATTTGTCTCTTTTAACCTCTTAAAATGTTACAATTTCAGCGTCATCAAAATTCAGTTAGTTTAGAAAATCAGCTTAGAAAAATAATTCCGAAAACAATCTGCCGCATAAATCTAAGGAGTTTGACGCATAATGGATAATGAGAAAAATCTTGTTCCGGGCGGGGAGCAATTGGATACAGAAACGCGCTCGGTTGTTTCTACGCCTTCGGAGCTACCCGGCGTTCCAGCCACCAAAAGCGGTGTGACTACCGCCGCCGCCGATGCCAGCCCAACCAGTGCGCCAATTAAACCAGGTGATACAGAAGTTAAAGCAGGTGGATTGGGCCGCCCAAATGCCCCCACTTCGCCGGTTCGCGCTCGTGTCGCCCGCCGCAAACGTAGCAACCCGTGGGGCTGGGTTTTTATTGTTTTGGTGGGTTTGGCCGCCGGAGTAGGCGCGTTTTTTTGGGTTCGTGGTAATCAGACCGTTACTACCTTTCAGGGTTTGACCACTACCGCCAGCTATCGGCAAGCCATCAGCCTTTCGGTAAGTGCTACTGGCTCGATTTCGGCCAATGCTGATGTGGCTCTGACCTTTGGCAGCGCTGGCAACGTTACCAACGTAAGCGTCAAGCCGGGTGATACCGTCAAAAAGGGGCAGGAATTAGCCCGCGTTGATGACACTGATTTACAATCAAGTGTAAAAACGGCCAAAGCTTCGCTCGACCAGGCTCAGGCCAATTTCAAAAAAGCTACCGACGGCGCATCCCAAAAAGATATTGATATAGCCAAAGCTTCGCTGAATTCGGCTCAGGCTAAATACCAGCAAACCAAAAACGGCAACGCCTTGCCTACCGATATTTCTTCGGCTCAGGCTCAACTTCGTTCGGCTCAGGCAAAACTGGCTTTAGACCAGCAGGGCGGCACTCCTGCCGATATTGCGGCGGCGAAATCGGCCCAAAGCTCGGCGGAAGCGTCTTTGGCTTCGGCTCAGGCAAAATTGGCAAAAGACCAGGCTGGGCCGGATAACGGTACTATTACGCAAGCTCAAGCCACTTATGACCAGGCTTTAGCTTCGTATGACAAAACTAAAAGCCAACTTCAGACCGCCATCGTTTCCGCTCAAACTACCCGCGACCAGGCTTTGAATTCTTTAAGAAATGCTCAGGATAAATACAATGCGGTTTATTCCAATAATCATAACGGCGATGGGTCGCTCAAGGATGGCCTAAAGCAAGCCGATATTGATAGTGAAACCGCCGCCTATCGTAATTTGCAGGATGTGCAGGGAACTTACAATAAATCAGATGTATCCCTGAACGATGCCCGTGTGCAGCTTGATACTGGCGTTCGTACTGCTCAATCGCAGGTAGATAACGCCAAAGCTCAATTGGACAAAACCAAAGCCGGGCCAACTCCTGCCGATATTGCGGCAGACCAGGCATCGGTGGCTTCGGCTCAATCGCAGGTGGACAACGCCAAAAAATCGCTGACCGCCTTAACTCCGACTGACGCGCAAATTGCGGCAGACCAGGCATCGGTGGCTTCGGCTCAAGCCAGCCTTGCCAAACTAAACGGTGGTACTGCTACCGACGTGGCTTCGGCTCAATCTTCGGTAGACCAGGCCAATGCTACCCTGAATGATTTGCTGGCTGGGCCAAAACCAAACGATATTGCGGTATCACAGGCTCAGGTTAATCAGGCTCAAGCCAATTACGACAATACCGTTGCCAAGCTGAAAAACGCGATAATCACCGCTCCTTTTGATGGCGTAGTGCTACCGCCCGCCGCTACTAATACTAACTCTAGCCCGACTATCCCGGTAATCGGTCAGGCTATTACTGCCAGTACCACTATGTTTCAACTGGTAGATACCAGTTCACTCCGGGTAGACGTAAGCGTGGGTGAAAGCGACATCGCTAAAGTGAAACTGGGTCAGGCGGTGGCCCTTAATCTGGATGCCGTTTCGGGTCGCAGCTTTACTGGCAAAATCACTTTTATCTCGTCCAAATCTACGGTTAGTAACAACGTGGTCAATTATCTGGTGACGGTAACGCTAGACCAGCCCAACCAGAACACTTTTAATGATGTTTGGGGTCAGGAATTGGCAAAATACTTCGCGGCTTTGCGTCCGGCAGGCACTAACGCTAATCAGGGCCAAGCTCAGGGCGGCCAAAACCGGCAAGGTGGTAACAACGCTGGTGGCGCAGGAGCGGGAGCAGGCGTAGCCGGAGGCTTACCCGGTGGAGCGGCGGCAGGAGCAGGCAATCAGGTTCGTATCCCGGCAGCCTTTGCCAGCCAGTTGGGAGCCTGTGGTTACATTCCCAGTTTTGGCCCGGCGGACAGCAGCGAACAGCCTAAAGTTGGGATGAGCGCGAACGCTACGATTTGCCAGACCTTAAAAGGTGGGGTACTCTCGGTGGCAAACCGGGCAATCAAGACCAAGACCGAAAATGGTCGGCGTATCCAGTATGTACAAGTGTTGGTTGACAAGGAAACCGGCAAAATCGAAGACCGCCCGATAACTACCGGGCTGGTGGGAGATGCCAATACCGAAATTACGGGCGGTAACTTGACCGATACTGACCAGATTGTTCTCAGCACAACCCCGACCAACCGCGCTTCAGGTGCGGCGGCTAACCAGTTCCCTATACCGGCAGGTGGCCCTGGCGGTGGTCGTGGCAATTAGCTAACGCTTCGGCTCTAACCGTCAATTTCAATAAAAGACGGTTAGAGCCTGAACCTAAATCAGACAGTTCAAAACAGGAACAATTCAAATGATAGAAGTTCAGGGTATTACAAAAACTTACTGGATGGGCGATGTCGAAGTACAGGCTTTACGCGGCACAAGCTTTACGGTCAACGATGGTGAGCTAATCGCGATTATGGGGCCTTCGGGTAGCGGTAAATCTACCCTGATGAATGTATTGGGTTGTCTCGACCAGCCTTCTTCTGGCTCATATAAGATTGATGGCGAAGAAGTGGCCGATTTGAGTGACAACCGACTGGCCGAAATCCGTAATCTGAAAATTGGCTTTGTCTTTCAAAGTTTTAATTTGCTCCCCAAGCTTTCGGCTTTGCAAAATGTCGAACTACCCATGCTTTACGCTGGGATGTATTCGCGCTCAGAGCGAGAAGACCGGGCAATGGCTGCGCTTGAAGCCGTCGGTCTGGCCGAACGTTTTCACCATAAGCCCAAAGAACTTTCAGGCGGGCAGCAGCAGCGCGTGGCGATTGCCCGTTCACTGGTAAACGACCCAGCCATTATTCTGGCGGATGAGCCAACAGGAAACCTTGATAGCAAATCCAGTATTGAAATTATGGGTATTTTTCAGCGTTTGAACTACGAAAATGGTATCACGATTATCTTTGTTACCCACGAACCAGATGTAGCGGCCTATACCCGGCGGATTGTACGTATCCGGGATGGCGTAATTGCTCACGATGACCTCGTGCTAGACCAGCAATTTGCTTATTTGCCCGCTGCGCCCCTTAATACGCTTTCGGAAGGTCATCTGGCAACCGCCGCACACAATCAAAATCAATAGGATTTGTCAGTTATTAGAGAAGAAGTTGTCAAATGAATATTTTTGAAAGTTTCAGGATTGCGCTAAGTAGCCTTTTATCAAATAAATTGCGGTCACTCCTGACCATGCTTGGGATTATTATTGGGGTAGCCTCGGTGATTGCCTTGCAAAGTATCGGGCAGGGTACAATTGATACTGCCCAGAAAAAATTGCAGCAAGCTGGCACAAATTTGATAACGGTGCAGCCCAATAGCCAGAGTTTTGGCGGCATTGCCCAAAGTTCGACCAACAGTAATTTGACGCTGGAAGACCAGGATGCAATGCTGGATACTGCCCGTATTACCAAAGCGGCCAGCAGCACCGCCGAAGTTCAAACTGGCGGGCAAATTGTGGCTGGGTCAAAAAATACTTTCGGCTTGATTATTGGCACGACCCAGGATTGGCCCTCGGTGCGGGATGCGACGCTGGCAAGCGGGGAATGGTTCGCCGACAGCGACGTAACTTCAGCCAAAACGGTGGCGGTGCTAGGGGCGGATGTGGCGAAAAGCTTGTTTCCTGATGGAGACGGGGTAGGCCAGAAAATTCGCTTGAACCGCCAGCAGTTTACTATCGTAGCGGTGCTAAACCCAAAAGGCGGGACGGGCTTTGGCAGTCTTGATAGTCAGGTTTATGTACCAATTACCACCGCCCAAAAGCGTTTGGCTGGAAACCGACCCGGTGGCGCGGTTAGCACTGGCAAAACCGTTAGCAGTATTGTTCTCAAGGCCGACGACTCGAACAATGTAGATGGGCTTATTAGTCAGGTAACTGACCTTTTGCGGGAACGCCACAAAATCAACGGTACTAACGACGATTTCAAGATTACCAACCAGCAAGACCAATTGCAAGCCGCTAAAGACCAGCAAGCTACTTTTAACACTTTCCTGATTGTAATCGCTTCGATTTCGCTTTTCGTGGGTGGCATCGGAATTATGAACATTATGCTGGTGACAGTCACGGAACGCACCCGCGAAATTGGTATTCGCAAGGCTATCGGCGCAAAGCCTTTCGATATTCTCTTTCAGTTTATGATTGAAAGCGTTTCGATTTGCTTTGTAGGGGGGCTAATCGGGGTGGTGTTCGGTTTGGGCGCGTCCTACATTTTGAACGCAGTTTACCAACCTACTGTAATCAGCTTGCCCATCGTTGGGATTGCGGTAGCCTTTGCTGTAATCGTGGGTTTATTTTTCGGAATTTACCCGGCCCGCCGCGCCTCACGCCTCAACCCGATAGACGCGCTCCGCTACGAGTAGAAGCTAAGTAACAAGTAACAAAGTTGGCCCGAAAACTTAGTTTTCGGGCCAACTTTGTTACTTGTTTATTTTCCCTGATAGTTGGGCGGGCGTTTTTCTAAAAAGGCGCGTAGTCCTTCCTTGTAATCTTCGGTACGGGTAGCATCGTCCGTTAGTTGCGCTTCCAAATCAAGCGATTGCTCTAAATTCAGGTTTGCGCCGCGATAGACCAGCGATTTGGTCAGGCCGATAGCGCGGGTTGGCCCTTTGGCAAGGCGCAAGGCCAGAGCGCGGCTTTGCTCTATTAGTTTATCTCCTGAAATAACTTTGCTGACCAGACCAAGCCTTTCGGCTTCGGGTGCCGTAACTTCATCGCCGCTAAAAGCCAGTTCCAGAGCTTTGCTAACCCCGATAAGGCGGGGCAGGAAGAAGGTATTACCGCCACCCGGTAGCAGCCCGACTCGCACCGCTACTTCCAGAAAACGGGCGCGGTCACTGGCGTAGCGAATGTCACAGGCCAAAGCTAACCCTAACCCTGTTCCCGCCGCAACTCCGTTTACTGCCGCGATAACCGGCTTTTCGATGGTGCGAATTTGCTTGATAAAGGGATTGTAAAGCTGGCGCACCTGGTCGGCCATCCGCATTTGGCGCGGGACGTTCACCTGTTGGGGAGCGGAAGCAGCGACAGGCTGAGGTGAAGCGAAGGGCTGCGGCACAACCGGGGCTGCTGCCGGGCCAGAATTTCCAAAAGGGCTATCGTAGGGCGACGTATTCGGTGGAGCTTCTTCCGTCCGGCTGCTTGCGCTGGGAGGTGGGCCGGGGTTGAGCGGTGAGTATGACGGGCTGGGTTCAACGGTGTTGGATGCCGGGCCGGGATTATAGGGATTGGCGTAGGTCGGATTATAGTTACTGTTTGCACCATATCCGTATGGGTTAGACGCGGGCGGCGGAGTCGGTGCGATTACGACTTCGGACTCGGCGCGGGCGCGAAAATCTTCACCACCGCATATAGCTTTCCCTGCCCCGGTGATAATAATGGCCCGAACTTCGGGGTCACGCTCCATACCTCGAAAAACATCCATCAATTCTTGCAGCATTTGCACCGTAAAAGCGTTCAACTGGTCGGGCCGGTTTAACGTTACCAGCCCTAC
>JBBQGP010000203.1:0-9760 GCA_038323095.1 Chloroflexia bacterium
TGTAACCTTTGCCCAAACGTTTTACTATTTCAATTTCTTGTAAGGTGGGCTGCTCCTGATAGCTGTCAGTCATTAAAACAATGCTCCTTTTAGCTATTTGAAGTCAGATAATAATCAGAATTAGAGCTTTGTGAAAGCTAAAACTTGGTAGTTTCGCTAGTTGTAGCTTTACCGTAACATAGATTTATAGTGAAAGCAACACTGAAACGTACTATTCATCCGGGCTAATTAGCTGTTACTAAGCCTTGCCAAAACCTAAAATTAAAATAGAGATTTCAGGAATTGCGGGGGTTGTTGGGGTTGTGGTATGCTTGGCTTTTAGCGTAGAGAAAGCTTTTTAAGAGTAAATATGAGCTAACAATGAAAAAGGGATGCTATGAGTGAAGAAAGTAAGTTGACCCATTTTAACGAGGCGGGCCGGGCGCGGATGGTGGATGTTTCGGCTAAAGAGGTGACTGACCGCAAGGCGATTGCGCGGGGTGAGGTAATAATGCTGCCCGAAACTTTGCAGCTTATCCGGGAAAATCGGGCTAAAAAAGGGGATGTGCTGGCCGTCGCGCAGGTGGCCGGAATTATGGCCGCCAAGAAAACTCACGAAATTATCCCAATGTGCCACCCGATTTTGCTTTCAGGAATTGATTTGCGCTTTGAATACGATGAAAGCCGCTCGGCCATCCTGATTGAGGCGGAAGTTAAAACTAGCGGCCAAACCGGGGTCGAGATGGAAGCTCTTACCGCCGTTAGTGCCGCCGCCCTGACAATTTATGATATGGTCAAAGCGGCAGACCGCACCATGCAAATCAATAATATTCACTTGGCCTACAAAAGCGGTGGCAAAAGCGGCGAGTTCAGGGTGTAATTACTGTACTGTCAAAACGAATTTTGAGCCGAGTTTAACGGCGAGACTGCTGCCTTCTGCTCCGGCAAAAAGGTCGGCGCGACCTTCGACACGGGCTATTTCGACAAAGCCGCTACTGCCTACCAAAACTACCAGTTTGCCTTTTTTGCTTTCTCCGTAGGTCTCTACCAAACTTTTAGCGGATACGTAACCGCAGCTTGCCCTGACCTTCCGGCGTTGGTCTGGGGTTAGTTCGCCGAGCATTGCGCCGGGAATATTGCTGATAACGTTGCCGAAGTGGTCAATATGTACGACTGTCCCGGTGATAGTGCGAATCTTGTCCTTAATTTTGACGGTGGGCCACAATTCGTCTAGCATTACCAGATTTTCGATAGGGATGGGCGAACCGAAATTTTCGACGGGTTCACCTTTGCTGAGATAGGCCGCAACCGGAGCGAAAACATCGCGCCCGTGAAAAGTACGGCTAACTTCGGGACGATGATAAGCCCGGTTGCTTAATTCAAAAGCTTTGAGCTGTGCGCCGCGCTCTTTTTCAGCATAAAGAATATAGGAAAAAAGGCCGTTATCTGGCCCGATTAGATAACCAACTTCGGGAATAACCAGACAAATCGCGCGACGGCTAGTACCAACACCGGGGTCAACCACTGCCACATGAATTGTGCCGGGAGGAAATTGGCGATATGCGCCGGAAAGCAAAAAAGCCGCTTGCCGCACATTTTGCGGGGCGACGGTATGAGTCAAATCTAGCGGCAAAGCCGCCGGATTTATCGAATAAATAATTCCTTTCATTACCCCGACGTAAGTATCTTCAAGACCAAAGTCGGTAGTCAGGGTTATAAGCGGAAGCGACACACTAAACTCCCGTTTCTTCTTATCCTAATGCAAACTGGGTGCGGCTCTGCACCCCTTAATTTACAAACGATTGAAAAAAGTTAAAATCGCTTTGTTAGCCGCCGGGTCGGACGAATAACGCACTAATTGTTGAGCGGTTGCCAGAGCCGAAACTTTGTCGCCGACTGCCGCCCGCAGCAAGGCCAGCCACAAACCGTAAACCAGCGAAGTAGTACGAACAGCCAATTCTTTGGAAGCAAGCGGCAAGCGTTCGTCTACCTGAGCCAACAAACGAAAACCTTCGGAACGACGACCCAGCCGGAAAAATTCCATCGCCAGACGCAATTGCGATTGAAAACGGCCAAACAAGCTTGTCCCGAAATCAGGTTGGATACTTTGCCGCCGCAATTGGGCTAGTTCTTCGTATTTTACAACCGAAGGAGCAACTAACATATTTTTCAAAAGAGCATAATGTCGGTCAAGACTATAGAGCATTTCGCCTAACGAGTTTTCGCTAAAAACGGTGTTAGTGGCTGGGCCACTCGCCAACCGTAAAGGCAAAGTTGCTTGCTCGGTCATCATCAGATTGGTCATTTAATTTTCTCTCCTTACCAAACTGCGCCCCAGGCAAAAACATCTGGTTTGATTGGGGGCGCAAAAGTTACTACCCACGCAAAAGGACTAAAAAGTCCTAAATTGACCCACATAACTATCCAGTTATTTCTTACTTGTAGCCTGCTAATTTCTTCTTTCTTAAAGGGTTTAAGAAGAAGCAGTGCTTTCCTTACTTATATAATATTAAACGAAATTTTTCAGGTTTTTGCTGTGTTTTAGCGCACATTTTTCGATTAATAGGAAAAATGGGTGAGACTGTAACCAATCTCACCCACCTTCGTTATAGTTGCAGAGCCTTTTCGCTTTTTAGACGCTGGCAACTGCTAATTCTAAACCTGCCTGATTTTGAATTCCGGCCAGAGCTTCCCAAACTTCGCTCATAAGGCCGGCCATAACCACCTTGCAGCCCGTCGCGATTTCTACCTCAGCCGGGGTCAAATCATCCAGGAAACGCCCGCCATAGCCTTTTTTGTCGAGCATCACCTGCGGCAAGAAAAGCACTTCGCCCAAATCCGTCCCGGCTTCGCGTAAGGCCAGCAGCGCGTCAATTACATCGCGCCCGGTTAATAAGCCCGCCACTGTCACAGTCTGACCCAAAGCTTTGTTTATAACGGTCAACAAGTTAAAGTTCAAGCCTTCAATCTGGTTTAGTCGCTCAATAATCGGGCGAAAAGTAGGGGTAATCAGTTCGGCAGTAACCAGGGTAGCCTTTAGCGGACGGGCAAGCGAAACGGGCAATTTCTTCTCGGTACGCTTCCAATCGTCTACAAAGCGGCGGACAAGGCCCACGCCGTTCTCTATCTGGTCGAAATCTTCATAGTGCGCCCGACCCGGCACTTCCTGTCCGCATAGCAAATAAAATTCGTCGGAAAGATACACAAAGGGCGTACCGATTTTTTTCTTGAATTGCTTTTGCCAATTGTGAGCCTGTTCGATAACTTTTGCGGCTTCCGGCCCGGTGAAAGGGCGCATCGGCATCGCCGCCAATTTATCAAAGCCGCGTCCATGCTGGCGACGGCTCTGGCGGCGGTCTCCGTCATAACCCGGCCCGCCCGCCAGACCAACTGGCACAACCGCCACAGTCTGCACCGTTGGATAAAGCGCGGCCAAATCCATCACGGTTTTCTCAAGCTGCGGCCCATCGTTCACTTCGGGAACAAGCACAATCTGGGTGTGAGCCTGAATGCCGCCTTCGTCCAGCCGCTTTAGTTGCTCCAAAATATCGGGTGCGGTTTGATTACCCAGCAAGCGGCGGCGCAATTCCAACTCCGTACTATGCACCGAAACATAAAGGGGGGTCAGGCGTTGCTCGATAATCCGTTCCCAATCCTGTTCTTTAAGATTGGTCAGGGTCACGAAGCCGCCGTACATAAACGAATAGCGGTAATCATCATCCTTAATGTAAAGCGTCGGGCGAAATCCTTTAGGAGTACGGTAAACAAAGCAGAACGGGCAATCGTTATTGCAAACCGTAATACCATCAAAGGTCGGGGCGGCGAATTCCAAACCGAGCGGTTGGCCCGCCGAATTTTTCAATTTGATTTTCTGTTGCTGCCCGTCGCGTTCAATCGTCAGATGTACTCGCGCTTCTACCGCTTCAAAATGGTAATCTATCAAATCGCGGGCGGGCTTCCCGTTCACCGCCAGCAAGCGGTCTCCAATTCTCAACCCGGCTTTTTCGGCTACTGAACCCGGCGCAATCGCCACAACTTTATCTAATAATTCGCGCTTTTTAATGTTCCCGGTATGGGTGTTACTAATATCCAACTGCTTAAAATTTCCTCTTGATAAACCAACTTGCTCTAAATAAACGGCTACCCGCCACGAATGAATATTATATCACACCCGCCAATTAGGATTTAAGCTTTAACAAGATTAGGTGAGGTCTGGTTTTCTAATGCGTCACTCAGATTTGCCCGATAGTTAGCTTCCAGAGCTTCCCAAAAATCTGCCGGAATTTCAAAAGCTCTGGCTAAAGCTTGAGCGATTTCGGAACGTATCGCCCGATTACCTCTGATTAACTCGCTTACCAATTTTGGAGTTACCTGCATTGCCTCAGCCAAATATTTTTGTGTCCAGCCACTAGCCGCAAGCTCATCTTTAATAATTTCGCCCGGTGTAACAATTATCGCTGGTTTTTTAGTTTGCATTATTATCTCTTAAATTTTAACTGCCTGTTCTTGCCGAAGTTGTTCGCGTCGTTCGTAGAGTCGCTTCTTCAAAGCAATAAATTTTGGGTCTTTTTGTTGTTCCTGCCATCCGGCTTCCATAAAATCGTGAATACCTTTCACATAAGTATCTACTTTTTCGCGGTTAGCCAAATAATAAGTGATGCTCGCGTAGGCTTGTTCCAGGCTCAAGGCCCGGAAGCGTGAGGTTATTTCTTCCGGGCTTGCTCCCTCGTTGAATAACTCGACCACGTGTTGAAGGCCAATGCGCGTGCCTTTGATTAAAATATCTTCTTTATCCGAAAAATCGAAATAGCTTTCCAGTTCCATAAACTTTACCTTTGCAAACTTCGTTAAACCAAAAACGGGTTACTAAAAAGGAATAAACTGCATCGTGTTAATGTATTCGTCTGCCTCCGACGATTCCCAAATGAGGGCAAGCTCATTAACAATTTCTCCAATGCTGGTTTCAGGTTTGATTGTTAAAATACCGGGAAAACTGTTTCCGGCAGCAAAATGGTCAACTACGTGTCCGGGCATACTCTTTCGATTTTGGGTAATTAGAATATATTCGTTTGCTCCTATCCAGATTAATATTTGAGGGTCAAGCGTACCAAGTGGCGGTACGCCTTCATTTCCAATGCATAAAATCTCGATATTCGGGTTAAGCTTTAGAAGCTGCTCTTGTATAACGGGGTTTAAATGCTCGTCTAGCAGAAAGCGTGGCTTCATATCTGGCTAATAAGTGCCTGTTCGTCTTGTTGTTTTTGGCGGGCGCGTTCTTCCTTGATTTTGCGAACTCTAAGAGCAACCGCAGAAGGATTCTTTTGCTGTTCCTGCCATCCGGCTTCCATAAAATCGTGAATACCTTTGACGTAAGTATCTACTTTTTCGCGGTTAGCCAGGTAATAAGTGATGGTCGCGTAGGCTTGTTCCAGGCTCAAAGCCCGGAAACGCGCGGTTATTTCTTCCGGGCTTGCTCCCTCGTTGAATAATTCGACTACGTGCTGAAGGCCAATTCGGGTGCCTTTGATTAGTATATCTTCTTCATCCGAAAAATCGAAATAGCTTTCCAGTTCCATAAATTCTACCTCTGCAAACTTCGTTAAACCAAAAACAGGCTTTCAAAGAAATTATATCACGGGTTTAGCCGATGTTTCGGAAGCGGGCGGAGTAATTTTGGAACGAGAAATTTCAACCCGCAAAAGGCGGAAGGCCAGTTCTACCGAAGGGCCAACCCCAAAGGCAAAAAGTAAAGTGGCAATTCCCACCGGGCCACCCAAAAGCCAACCAACCAGACAAACCGTTACTTCGATAATCGCGCGGCAAATCGAAACACGCCAGCCAGTGCGCTTGACCAAAGCCAGCATAAAGCTATCACGTGGCCCTGCTCCTAACCCGGCCTTGATGTACAGGCCCGAACCAAACCCAAGTATCAAAATCCCGGCTATTACCCACAGCAATTGAGCTGGAAAACCGCCAATCGGCTGGGCTGCCGGAATAATATTGGCATTGCCAAGTGTATCAATCCAGAAACCGATAAAAATCATATTGGCAATTGTGCCGATGCCCGGTTTAACGCCTAGCAACAGCGAAAAAAGGATTATCAGCAACCCGGTAAATTGTCCAGCCTGACCAAAACTCAGGGGAGTATGAATACTCAAGCCCTTATGCAGCACATCCCACGAACCTAACCCCAAATCGGCCTTGAGTATAATTACAATCGCCGCCGCAAATAAAAACAAACCAACCATTAGCAGCACCAGCCGCCATCCAAACTCTAATAAATTTCGTTCCTTTGTCCAATTCAACATTGTATATCTCTCACTCCTCAAAAAGATTTTGCTAAACTGCTCATCCTAACGCAATATTCGTACTTTACCAGCAAAACCCTGACCACGTATCAGCCTAAAGGCTTATTTTGGGCAAATTCACAACTAAAAAAGCGGGCCTTGCCGCCCGCTCTTATCTTGAAACTATTTATATTCGCTGTATCTGGCTAAGGGCCTAGTTGAAACCAGTACCGCTAATCAGACGGACAATATCGCCCCAGGCGATAACGACCATCAGGGTTAGTAGCGCAACCATCCCAACAAAGTGTACGAAACCTTCTTTTTCGGGCGGAACGCGCTTGCCACGGGTCAACATCTCGATAAAGACAAAGACCAGGCGACCACCATCAAGAGCCGGTAGCGGCAAAATGTTCATTACGCCTAAATTGACCGAAAGCAGCGCAGTTAGCAGTAGCAACGTACCAAGACCGCCCGCGTCTACCGCTTGTCCCGTAATCTGAGCCATCCCTACCGGGCCAGCTACCATATTTAGCGGAACAGAGCCATTGAACAAAGCGTTAAAGGTACGCGGGATAAGTGTTACCGCGTCCCAGGTCTGAGCCGCCGCATCGCCAACAATCTGGGTTGGGCCATAAGTTACGTGGTTAAACAAAATCTTGCTGTAAATCCCGCCAGTTCGAACGTGCGGCGAACGATTGGCCGCGTTTGGGTCATTATTGGGAACGGCAGTAATAAAAACCTTCCCGGTCTTCTCCATACCGTCGCGGTCATACTGGCTATAATTGATTTGTACCTTTTTGCCCGCATTAGCTTGCATGAAGGCATCGTATTGTTTGGCGTTGTTAATCAGGACGAAATTATTCTCGCCATCAACTCCAATGCTGACCAATTGTGCGCCTGCCGGTAAACCAGCCTTGACTGCATCTGAATCTTTGTAGAGCAAATCTACGTAAGCCCTAATCGGCACAGTCTGGACTAATTGCTGACCGTTGCGCTCCAGAGTAATATTAACACTATCTTTGTCGGTATTTTCGATATAAGTTTTCAGGAAAGCATTGCTGGTAATCGGCTGACCATCTACCGAAAGAAGCTTGTCGCCGTCCTGAAAAGCCAGATTAAAGCCTGTTTTCGGGTCGGGTTTGGCCGCGACTACATCGCCAGCCTTGAGCAAATAGCCCATTTCAATACCAATCGCGCCTTCACCTTCGGGCGGCTTGATACGCGGCCTGATGGTGAAATTCAAGGTTTGACCGTTGCGCTCCATCGTCAGGCGAAGTGGTTCAGCCTTGCCCAAAGTGGTTTCGAGTGAAACGTCTTTGGTAGTTTCGATGCGGCGGTCATTCACATAGCGGAAAACATCGCCAACCTGCAAACCAGCCTGAGCCGCCGGAGTATTGGGAACAACCGCCACGATTGCCGGGTCGCCCTTCGGCAAGTCTTTGCCACCTGCCGCAATAATAAAATAAAGGACGAAAGCCAGCACAATATTCATAAACGGGCCAGCCGCCAATACGATAGCGCGTTGCCAGGTCGGTTTTGAGCCAAAAGAATTTGGGTCACTGCTGTCGCCGTTCTCGCCCTCGATACGGACAAAACCGCCGATGGGCAAAGCATTAATTGACCATTCCATGCCGTCTTTGGTCTTTTTTGACCAAACTTTAGGCGGGAAGCCAATTCCAAATTCATGCACCTTCATCTTGAAAAGGCGGGCGGTCAAGAAATGTCCCAACTCGTGAATAACGACCATCACCAGCAGGACGGGGATAAACCAGAGCCAACTCATGTATTAATACCTCATAAATATATGATAAGTGCCGTAAAACAAGGCAAACCCATAGCTTGCCCCGACAGGCTTTTTAACTTTGTAAAGTTAGTTTGCGGCCCGCCACTTCTTCGGCGGTGCGCCGCGCCCAATCATCCGAAGCGGCAATATCCTCCAGCGTCGGGTGAGCGATTACATCGTGCAAATTCAGAACTCGTTCTACCAGTTCGGCAATACCCAAATAACTAATGCGCTGCTCATGGAAGAAACGAACCGCTTCTTCATCGGCGGCAGCCAACACCGTCGGATAAGTACCTCCCCGCCGTCCGGCTTCGTAAGCCAGCCGCAGGGCCGGGAAACGTTCTAAATCGGGCATCTCAAAATTAAGTTCTTTTAGTTTGGTAAAGTCGAGACGCGGGTAAACACTGGGCAAACGTTCCGGGAATCCAATCGCGTACTGTATAGGTATACGCATATTGGGGGTGCCAAGTTGCGCTTTTATCGAACCATCTACAAATTCGACCATACTATGTACAATGCTTTGGGGATGAACCACAACGTCAACTTTTTCGTAGGGCAAACCAAACAGCCAATGTGCTTCGATAACTTCTAAGCCTTTGTTAAACAAGGTAGCCGAGTCAATCGTAATTTTCGGCCCCATATTCCAGTTTGGATGCTTCATCGCCTGTTCAACCGTCACATTTTGCATTTGCTCTTTGCTAAAAGTGCGGAAAGGCCCGCCCGAAGCTGTCAAAATCAGGCGTTGTACTTTTGGGTTTTCGTCGGCCCAATTTTCCTCACCCTCACGCAAAGGCCAGCCTTCACCCCGCAAGCATTGCCAGATTGCGCTATGCTCGCTATCTATCGGGCGAAGCTGGGTTTTAGCGGCGCGGGCAGCTTCCGTGACCATTTCTCCGGCCATCACCAGCACTTCTTTATTCGCCAGAGCGACTTCCTTGCCGGATTTTAGCGCGGCCAGAGTGGGGGCAAAACCATGCTGCCCACTGGTCGCCACGACTACCACCTCAACTTCGGGGTCTGTCGCCAGTTCCAGCAACCCTTGTGACCCGTAATGATAGGTCGGGTCGTATCCTGGCAAGCTTTGAGCCAGTTTCGCCCGTAAATCTTTAATCTGGTTTTCGGCAGAAAGGCAGATATGGCGCGGCTTGAAGCGAGATACCTGTTCGGCCAAAATTTCGCCCCGGCCACCTGCCGCCAGCGAGATTATTTCAAAATTTTCGGGATGGTCGCCGACTACATCCAGAGTTTGCTGCCCGATTGAGCCGGTGCTGCCCAACAGGGCAATTCTCCTGGTCATAAAATTCTCAAAACTCCTCCCCTGCGGGTCACTGTGCAGCTATAACTGCCAAACTTGAGGCGCGGGGTTTTATCTACTTCAAAGCCTACCAGCATAACGCCGATAGCCTGAAAAAATCTTTCAAAATCTTTCCTCTTAATTATATCAAACCTACGCAAATAAACTGCGTTACGTATCACAGTATATACGGTTACAACTTCAAAACGGTTCACACAAGTTAAAGATTGACGGTTTGCAATTGCAGCATTAGGGTATAATCGTTTTAGTATGCAGGGAGAAATTTTTATGGTACTAAGTTTTGAGCAGGCTAAAAAGTTACGCCGTAGCGCGATTGCGCTGGCCCGTAGACGACAAAAATTCGGGACGGGCAGTGCCTATAGCTTCTTAACCCGGAGAACTGCCGATATGGAATGG
>JBBQGP010000204.1:0-9695 GCA_038323095.1 Chloroflexia bacterium
ATGAGCGAGTATCTCAAGCTGGAACGGCGCGGGCGGGTGGCGATGATACGTTTTACCCGGCCTGAGAAATTAAACATTTTGAACCGGGCAGCAATTGCGGCCTTGCAAGAAGCTTTTAGCGAACTTTCACAGGCTGAAAATTTGGGCGCGGTAGTAATTTGTGGGAGTGGCAAAGCTTTTGTAGGCGGGGCAGACGTGCGAGAAATGCGCGAACTCGCTCCTGATACCGCTAAAATCTTTATTAGCCAGTTGCACGCCGCTCTGACTGCTATCCGGGAATTGCCTGTGCCAGTTATTGCGGCGGTAAACGGTTATGCGCTGGGGGCGGGCTGCGAACTGGTAGCGGCCTGTGATTTACGGTTGGCCGCCGAAAATGCTGTTTTTGGGATGCCCGAAATCAAGGTGGGGATTCCTTCGGTTATCGAAGCCGCCTTGCTCGTACCGTTGATAGGTCTGGGGAAAACCGCCGAACTGGTGCTAACGGGTGAACCAATTTCAGCCCGTGAAGCCGAACGTATTGGGCTGGTAAATCGGGTGGTAGCGGGCGAAGAACTTGAAAAAGAAGCTTTTATGCTGGCGGAAAAAATCGCGAGTTACGGCTCTACCGCAGTACGCTTGCAAAAACAATTGCTTGCTGAATGGTTACGAATTGGACTGGAAGAAGCTATGACCGCCAGCGTCGATTCTTTCGCCAAAGCTTTCACCACGACTGAACCTAACGAGGCTATGACCGCTTTTTTAGAAAAACGCCCGCCGAAATTTTAAGAGCCTGTTTAATAAATCAATGGGCCGAGCCATATCATACAAAATCAGGCTCACTTGTAAGATGCTGCTCGGCCCGTTGACTACTCCGAACCGCTCAAGCCCTAACTAGCTTTGGCAGTAACCATATGGTCGTCAATATCGTGGTTGTGTGAACGCATATACCAAACGCTGCTGGCCGAAATTGCCGTTAGCACTATCGAGTAAATCATCAAGCCATAAAAACCGCCCAAGTCAGTAGCCACGCCGCCCACCCATGTGCCGATTAGCTGCCCAACTCCCAGCAAAACCGAGTAAAGGCCCATTACTGCTCCACGCTTGCCCGGTAAAGTTTCTGAAATGGCGGCAAGATGAGTGAGGGCGGCGGGAGTAAAACCACTTTGCAATAAAACTCCGATTACTACCACCGTCATTATCAGGACAAGCGGTGGAACAGAACTACTACTTAAATCCTGGGGATTGCTGACGAAAGAATTGACGACAGCCAAACCAATGCTGGCGATAACTGTCCCGCAAAGGGCGATAAGCATAGTGGTAGTTCGGCGGAAACGGGTCAAAATCAAGCTCCATAGACCCATCCCCAAGATAAATAATAACCCGTAACCGCCAACCAGCAGCGAAGCCAGACTTTTGTCGAAACCGCCATAAAGCAATTGACCGGGAAAACGCAAATCAGCGTTAGTCCTGGCTTCTGTCCCAACCGTCGGGTAAGTCAGAATAATCAGGATAAGGCCAATCCACGCGCCTAACAGAGCATTAATCGCCAACCAGGAAGGCACAAAGGTAAAAATGCGCTTTTCCTTGAGTACCGCTTTGCTTTCAGCCCATGTTCCGTGATTTTCAGCACTGTGAGTGCGGGCTACGCTTTCGCGCATAAAGAAGTAAATTACTGCAAAGCAGGTAGCATACACCGCGACCACCATCAAAAATCCGGCCCGGCCCAAGCCTAAATTCTTCCAGACAAAGCCGCCAAACGGAATACCCAGCGCAATCCCGGCCACTGTTGCTACCTGATAGCCCGTCATTACTCGCACTCGTAGGGTTTCGTTGCCTACCGTTGCATCAGTAACATAACCGAGGTTAGCCGGGGCGTTCAAGGCCGTTGCTGCGCCCTCCAGCAAGCGTCCGGCCAGCACAATCAGCAGTAATCCAGCCAGTTCTATATCAAAAACATCGGCTTTGGGCGTAGGGAAAAAGAAAGCGGCGGCCATCAATATCAAAGCGGCTACCGCGCCCACCAATGGGGCAAGCAGCATAAAAGGTTTGCGCCCCAGACGGTCACTCATTACCCCTACTACGGGAGCTAAAAGTAATTCACTGACGTAAAAAGCCTCGATTACAATTGCTACTACCGTCGCCGAATCGAAATGTTCGCCCAGATAAAAGCCTAAAATAACAAAACTGCCGCGCGAGGCAATCCTTATCAAAAAAGTCGAGAAAAGGCAGGCAATTACCGAGCGCATCCCGACGGCGGCAATGCCGGTCAGGGATTGCCCAACTGATTGCTTTTCTTCGGCTATCTCGTGGCCGCCATCGGCTTCAAACACAGGAGGGGGAGTAGATGTAGTTTTGTTCAACCCGCCCTGAGACGGGGTTTGTCTATTGCTCATTGTCAGTCATGCTCCTATAAAAATTTTTACCGAACCATTAATACTAAATACGAAGAATTACGTCTGTCAGATTAGCCCAAAAGAGGTGGGCCAGTACAGGAAAAAGCCGCAATTCCAGTGGCTTTAGTTTCTCCGAGATTTCATCTGCTATTATTTTAATATAAAAGGTTGGAAAAACCAAGTGGGTAATATGAAGATTTGCTAAGGTTGTGGCTGTGAAAATTAGTTCGGCCCAATTAATTGCTCAATCAGCTGTACAAATTCTTCAATATCGAAAGGTTTATTCAAAGTAGCAGGCATTGGTATGTTAATAGCCCCTAACTTTTGTTGCAAGTTTTCCATCTGGCGACAGGCAGCACTACAAAGCATTATCTTTAGTTCTGGTTCACTCTGCAAATCCTGCACCAAGCTAAAAATGTCTAAACCTGGAACGAACATATCTAAAATAAGCAAGTTGGCTCTAGCTTGCCTGATTGACTCTACTACCGTATCCGGCTTGTTTAGAACATCTATTGGTTTAACACCGTAGCCTTCCTCTGAAAGGATAGTCGAATAAAGGTCAACCAGAATTGGATCATCGTCCAGCACAGCCACAATTTTCAAGGTATCTTCCTTGCTACTGGTTATCCAGATGCTGTATTACTTATTATAGTCATAAATTTACTTGTTGCAGAAGTACGATTGTTATAATACCTGAAAATTAGCAGGAAAACAATAATTCTCACGTATTAAATTGTGTCAAATTTGGCACAAAACCTTAATAAACTTCTTTTATAATGATAGTGGCATATGTTTTGCATTTCATTCTTGACGAACTCAACGACAACCGAGTTAATTTTAAATAAAGAAATGATTAAGATTGGGTTTAAAAGCAGTTAAACAATCCAGGAAAAGCTTGTTTTCAGGATACTGTGGTTTAGCTTTTGCTCTTAAATTTTTTCGCCTCAAGAGGAGGTTTAAGCTGTGACGCAAGTTGAAGCTTTTCGTGACTTTACACTAGGAGAAAATCTGGACGTGAGGGTGCTAGTTGTAGAGCGAGACCCGGATTATGCTGATATTATAGCCATATTGCTAGGGCGCGATAGTCTGGAAGTAGATGTCGCTAGTAGTGCCAGTGAAGCTTTGGAAAAATTAACGGCAGATGGCTATGGCTTAATCTTCCTAAGTTCCAAAGTTAACGCAATGGACGAAGGTAGTAGCCTTTTACAGCGTATCCGGCAAAACAGTATTGTGCCAATTATTGCTTTAAATGATCCGAACGAGGAAGAGCCTAGCCTGAGCTTGGTGCTGGAAGGGGCGGATTATGATTTGCAAAAGCCGTTTACGCCTCGCCGAATGAGGGCGGCAGTTACGGCGGTTTTGCGGCGAAGCGAAATCGGCAGTTCAGAGAATAATGAGCCGGTGCTACCTGAAACCTTGATAACAGGTGAACTTAGCTTGAGTTTGGGACGACTTGAAGTTACTATAAACAACAAAAAGATAAACTTGAGCGCACGCGAATTTTCCTTGTTGCAATTTTTGATGACCAACCCTGACAAAGCTTTTACCCGTGAGGAGTTGGCGGCGCGGGCTTGGGGCTGGGCTAAGGGTGGCGAAATGCGGGCGATAGACTCTACTATCAAACGGCTTCGGAGCAAAATCGAAGAAGATAGCCGCAATCCCCAGTACATTTTGACCGAGCGTAATATTGGCTATCGCTTTGCCTCATAAGCCAAGTAATCAAGCTTGTGGATTGCGCCAGCGTTCCTGGCGGCGCATTTTCAGCCGCCCGATAATTTCCTGGTAAGCCGAATTACGAGCGGGGTCGCGGTGGCGGCGTGGAGCATCCCAATGGCGACCTTTCTCTCCATTGCAGCCAGGATGAGTTAGACCCAAGTTGGCTAAATCATCGTTTCCACCCAGCACTTTAGGGAAAATATGCTCAATATTTGCCCCAAAGCCATCTGAATTGCGGAAACTCAATTTACCATTACAAATTAAACATTTGCCTTGCCATTGTCCATCTACTTGCTCGAAAGTGCAGTCACTTTGGGCAATCCGTCGCATCAAATCTACCGTCGTCGCCGATTTCATTGCTCCCCTGAATTCTAGTCCTCGTCTTCTTCATCCTCAAAATCAAAATCTTCATCGTCAAATTCGACATCCTCATTAAAGAGCGGGATTTCAGAAACAGGAATTTCGCGCCATTCTGCGGTATCGTTCGACCAAAGCCGTACTGTTCCATCTTCAGGCAAATCACCCAAAGCCACCAAAGCTGAAACTGCTATAATGCGGGCTTCTTCTGAACCATCCACCCCAAGTGCAAAATCCTTGATTGCCGCCCGTACTTCCGGCAAATCTATCGCCGATAAAGCCGCCAGGGTTGCCTCAATCAGCATGGGATGGCCGAATTTCAAAAGTTGAATTTGGGCCGCTAAAATCGGGTAGTAAGGCTTGAAACGCTGGTAAGCTTCGGTAATTTTAGCTGGAGCGAACTCGCCAGTTTGCTCGTTCAATGTCAAAATTTGGGCCAGCACTGCTTGGGGCAAGAATTCGCCACTTTCAAAATAAGGCACGCGCAAGGGTGGCGCATCTTCCGGGCGAGTTAGTTCTACCGCCGTCAGTATTCCCTCATCGTTCAAGCTTTGCTCTTCCTCATCGATTTGCTTCCAGTATTGCAAAGCTTCTTCGGGTTGATTATTGTTCCAGGCGGCAGCTCCGGCCAATCGTAACAAATTAACATTAAATTTTAGCCCTAGTCCTTCACCCTGCTTCAAAACAGCGTAAACTTCTTTATCCTTATCAAAAGCGGCGATTGCCCAGGCCGTATTATGAAGCAAAAGCGAAAAGGCTCTTTGAGTTAAGTCACTTTCTGGGCCTTGCAAATCGGCTGGTTGGGGCAAATTCTTCTCAAAATACGCCTGCAACCGCTCCATATAGGGGCGGGCTTCCTCCATACGTCCGGCTGCGTACAAAAACTTGATGATATTATTCAAGGCATAGTGGTCTTCCGACTTTAGCTCATCTACCACCAATTTTTGAGTTTGAATAGCGGCTTCGGCTTCCCCAACCTGCCATTGACTAGATGCCATACTATTACGGGCAACTACCCAATTCGGTAGCAAATCAATCGTTTTTTGGAAAAAGCCGAGACCCTGCTCGTATTCGCCACCTGATAAGGCGAATTCGCCCTTTTCCAAAAATAGTGCGGCCTGTTCCATTTTGACACGCGGCACCTCGTTTTCAACAGCCTGGTCTTCAAAAAACTGTTCCAATTGCTTGACATGCGCCCGCTCTTCTGTACCATAAAATTCGCCCTTTTCGTCCACCGAACGTAGTTGCCGGAAAGCATTCAGGGCATGGGCCGGCTTTACATTGGCAAGATACACCAAACCAAGACTATTCAAAATCATTGGGCTATCCGGTTCCAGCCCATCGGCAGCCTGAAGACGTTCCAGCCCATCTTCAAACAGCCCGGCTTCGGTCATCAACACGCCACTCATAAACAACAGGCGGGCATCTTTCGGATCTTTCTCTATCAAATCTTCAGTCAAATCGAGCGCACTACCCACATCACCCTTTTTCCACAAACTTTCAACTTTCTCAATCTGACGTATTTTTTCGCGTTCGCGGGCTTTTGCACTATCCTGTTTTGGACCACCGCCTAGCGGCCCTTTACCGCCCCGCTTGTCCTTTTTATTTTTATCTTTTTTCTTGTTACCAGCCATTTTCTTGCTTTCTTTTGAGTAATATTTCAGGTAAACAAAAACGGGCGAGCCGTCTCAGATTGTTCACAAAACAAGGCTCGTGAACAAATCGGACTAGCTCGACCCGTCTTGCAGGAAAAATCTACTGCTGCTCCTGAATGTAATTTACCGCATCGCCTACCGATTTAATTTTTTCGGCGGCATCGTCAGGAACTTGAATTCCGAATTTTTCTTCAATTTCCATAATCAGTTCCACCAAATCAAGCGAGTCCGCGTTCAAATCATCAATGAACGAAGCTTCCATCGTTACATCTTCCGGGTCTACGGCTAGTTGTTCAACGATAATGCCTTTCAAAGTGCTGAAAACGTCTTGTTCTCCTGCCACTAAGTTCACCTCCCTTCGCTCTTTACGAGCTTTTATTTTGCTTAACTTCCCTGACTGACCCCTTCACACAACAAAAAATCAGGTATTGCCTGATTTTTCTTGTAAACCAGCCACAAAAAACACGATTAAACCCTGTTTATCTGGAAAAAGAGCAGTTTATCCCTCGACAAACTCAAGCCGATTGTTCCTGGCCGCGCTTGGGCTTTTGAGCCACAATCGTACCCAGTACCCCATTGACAAATCGGCTACTGCTTTCGCTGCCAAAGCTTTTAGCCAATTCGATTGCCTCGTTGATTGCCGCTTTTATCGGCACGTCATTATTGAACAAAATTTCAAAAATGGCAAGCCGCAAAATATTTTTATCTATTTTTGCCATTTGCTCCATCGGCCAGTTTGGAGCGGACGACGAGATAACTTTGTCCAATTTTTCTAAATTCCCCACCACCCCACGTACCAAAGTTTTGGCAAAGCTGGCGGCTTCTTCCGCTATTCCATCTTGCGAAAGATGGCGGTCTAAAACCGAATCGGGGTCGTGGCTCACCGAATCGGTTTCAAAAAGGGTTTGCAAGGCCAAACTGCGGGCCAAACGGCGCAGACTAATTCGGCTATTACTGTTGAGGTCTTCCGGCCAATTTTCCGAATTATCGCCGGGAATTAATTCACTACTCGACATTTTGGATGTAGACATTTACCTGCTCTACGGACATTCCTACCATAAAACGAATTGCCTTTGAAACATCGCTTTGTACTTGCTTGCCAACCCCCAGCAAATTAGCTTCCTTGCTGACTACCAAATACAAATCGGTGGATACTCGCTCTTCGCGTACTTCGATACGAACTCCGTTGTTATCGTCACGGTGAAAAATACGACCCAGGCCAGGGTTATCTACGCGAGTAGCATCGCCCATACGAAGTACACCCGGTACGGCCAGAGCTGCTGAATTTACAATTGTAACCAGCACACTTGGCGCAATTCGTACCGTGCCTAGTTTTTTATCTGTTGTTGTTTCGATGGTCAAAACTCGTTTAATCCTAACACATCTTAAAAACCGTCTGCCATTTTTCGTTCGATAAAATCGAGAAAGACCTGACCGTTACGGTATTCCTTGTCAGTCAAAATCTTTTGCTGAAAGGGTATGGTAGTTTTTACACCACTAACCACTGTTTCATGCAAGGCGCGTTCCAACCGGGCCACAGCCTGTTCCCTATCTGCGCCATAGGCAATTACTTTTGCCAAAAGGCTGTCATAGTAAGGCGGAACAACATAGCCGCTATAAAGATGGGTATCAACTCGTATACCTGGGCCACCGGGCGGAACGAACAGATTTACCGTACCAGCATCGGGCCGAAAGTTATTAACCGGGTCTTCGGCATTTACGCGGCACTCGATTGCATGCCCTTCTATTTTAACGTCTTTTTGAGTGAGCGTCAAGCGTTCCCCAGCCGCGATACGTATCTGCCAGCGCACCAAATCTACCCCGGTTACTTCTTCGGTCACGCCGTGTTCCACCTGAATACGAGTATTCATTTCCATAAAGTAAAATTCGCCGGTAGCGGCCAGTAAAAATTCAATTGTTCCGGCATTGGTGTAGCCAATTTCTTTGGCACCCTGCACCGCCGCATTGCCGATAGCTTCCCGCAATTCCGGCGCAAGATTAGGGGCGGGGGCTTCTTCGATAATTTTCTGGTAGCGACGTTGAATCGAACAATCGCGTTCGCCCAAATGAATCACGTTACCGTAATTATCGGCTAAAATCTGGACTTCGATATGGCGGGGCTTCACAATGTATTTTTCAAGATATAAATCGCCACTGGCAAAAGCTTTGTCAGCTTCGGCCCGTGCAATCGGGTAAATTCGTTCCAGTTCTTCATCGTTAGTGACAATCCGAATACCACGCCCGCCGCCGCCTGCCAAAGCTTTGAGCATCACCGGGTAGCCGATGCCCGCCGCTACTTTTTTGGCCGCTTCCAGATTTATCAGCGCACCATCCGCTCCCGGCGTAATTGGCAAGCCCGCTTCTTTCATCAAGCGTCGGGCAACGGTTTTATCGCTCATCTTTTCAATAACCGCCGGACGCGGCCCGATAAAAGTTATGCCTACTTTTTCGCAAATTTCGGCAACGTAAGGATTTTCGCTCAGGAAACCATAGCCGGGATGCAAACCGTCTGCCCCAGTAATCAAGGCTGCACTAATAATCGAGGGGGTGCTTAAATAACTCTTGGTACTTTGAGCTGGGCCAACACAAATAGCCTCGTCTGCAAAGCGCACCGCCAGCGAATCCCGGTCAGCCTCGCTATAGGCTACTACGCTCGGAATCCCCAAATCACGGCAAGCCCTTACTACCCGAAGGGCAATTTCGCCCCGGTTCGCAATCAATATCTTTTTGAACATGCTTTATTCGTCAGCTTTCGTTGGACTTTCGTTAGTTATATTTTCAAATTCAACTTTATCGTAAATCTCGCTTAAAGGCAATTCTACCCCAATTGCCGCCAATTTCAAAGTTTCATCCTGGTTGCTCAAAGTTTGCTCTAACACCCACCTGCCCTGCTCATCCTTATGGTAACATTCGACTACCATTTCTCTCTGGTCAATCAAAACATATTCCTGCAAACTTGGGATAGTGCGGTACAACCTGAATTTTAAGCCCCGGTCATAAGCTTCAGTAGATTCTGACAAAACCTCTATTACAATAGTCGGGTTGGTAATCATATCGGTTCGATTTTTGGCATAGGAAAGCTCACCACATAATGCTATCACATCAGGATAGACATATGGGCCATCCTTTCTCGCTTGTACCTTCATATCGTTTGTAAAGGCAATACACTTACGGCCCTTAAAGGCTTGTCGTAGTAAACTTCCGACGTTCAAAGTAATTACGTTATGGTTGCGGGAAGCCCCAGTCATGGCGAAAATTTCGCCGTCGAAATACTCGCTTTTATAATCGGCGATTTCTTCCAGAGCTAAATATTCTTCGGGCGTATAATATTTTTTAAGAGCTTGTGTCATATTTCTACCTCGCTGGTATCGGGTTTTGTTCTTCGCTTGCTATCAGGCGTTAAATAACTGCATATGGTTTGCTTCGCTCTTAAATTTTAGCACATTTGTTAATCAAAAGGAATCAAAAACGGGCCTTCCAGCCTAAAACCAGAAGGCAATAGGGTTTTGCGAGTTACTTCACTTCGTAAATAGCGTACTCGCCCGGTTCGCGATAAACTTCTTTCCAATATTTTGATTTTAGTTCACTAAACAAG
>JBBQGP010000205.1:0-9633 GCA_038323095.1 Chloroflexia bacterium
AACGCCAATGGCGGATAGTACCAGCGCGGTATATAAAAACATAGTGGGGATTGACCAATTACCAATTAATAAGGTCGCCAGCCAGCCAAAGCCAAAAAACCCCAACGAAAGCATCATTACCACCGAACCAAGCTTCATCGTCCGTAGCAAATTCAATCGCGATGAACTCGATAGTTGGCTCAAATCCTCGCGCTCAGTTCCAGCCGGGATTGCTTCCGGGATAGCTTGGGTTTTGGCCGGATTGGTTACTTTATGATTGCCGCCAGAAGCCGAAGGGGAGATTCGGCCAGAGGACGATTTAGGCATAATACACCTGTTCGATTTCCTTGCATTGCCCGTCTGTGATTATTATAGATATAAACACTCAAAAATTGCTTTTCGGGTCAATCCAAGATTATAAGTATAGCTGACTTAAAATGGGTTAATACTCTGTATTTATTCTATCATCTTTTCCCCTTGTTGCAAGGTTATCAGCCCTTTTGTATTTAGCAGCCCTTTTTACAGTTTTTTACAGTAAAAAATCTGTTATTGGCAGTTTCTCTTATGCTAATGTGAGCTTGATAACAAACAAAAGAATTTGTTTACAGTATTATTAAGAGAAAGCTTTAAAAGTTTAGCCAGTAAAGGAAATTCGTATGAGTGAGCCATCTCAAAATTCGTTGGAAACGCGCGTCGCCCAACTTGAAAACGAAGTAATCGAATTAAAGCAAAACAATCAGCGTATTAGTCAGGCTTTGGCGCAGGCCGGGATACAACTACCCTTCCAAAATAATGCGGGTTACAACGCCGCACCGCCTTCGACTTACAACGTCGCGCCACCGCAATCCGGCCCGATGCCTTATAATCCAAATTTTGCGCCACCCCAGTTTTACCCGAATTATGCCCAGCCCCAATCTTACGCCGCCTATACGCCACAACCGCAACCCGGCCCGGTTTATAACAGCCCAACCCAGCAGCAACCCTATCCGCCGTCTTACCAATACCCGATTTATCCTCAACCAAATCCAGTGCCGCAAAAGCCAAGATTTGATTTGGTGCGGGATAGCCAGTTTTGGCTAAACAAGATTGGGATTGGTCTATTGCTATTGGGCGTAGCTTTTCTGGTGGGTTATTCGATTGACCAGGGCTGGCTCAGTCATTGGGCGCAAATCGGCTTGGGGATGTTTATCGGTCTGGTACTGCTAGGGGTGGCCCAGCTTACCTATAAGAATAACCGGGCGTTCAGTCAGGTTTTGATGGGCGGCAGTATCGGGGCGTTTTACATTACGGGATATGCCGCCTTTGAGATTTACCAACTAGTTTCCTACCCGGTGGGCTTTGGCTTTATGGTACTGGTCACGCTATTCGCCTTTGGCTTATCCCTCTGGCAAAACGAAGTAATATTGGCCCTTATCGGGGTAGCGGGCGGACTGGCTACGCCCTTTTTGCTAACGTCGGGCAGCAGTAGCCTGAACGGTTTGGTAATTTACACTTCGCTTTTGCTGGCCCTGACTAGCGCGATTTACTTTTACCGGGGCTGGCGTTCGCTCTTGTGGTTAAGCTTTGTGGGCGGTTGGCTGGTACTTATTGCCGGATACAAAACTGCCGATTCGTTGGCTTATCCTGCTAAACTTGGCTTAGATGATAAATTTGCGATACAAGCCGGGATAATTTTTGCTGGACTGGTTTTCGGGCTAGTACCTGTTATCCGTCAGATTTTGGCAAGCCGCAATCCGTCACGTTGGGCTGAACCACCCATCGCTGAATACACGCCTCAACTCCAAGACCTGAACAAGCAGCATTTGAACGGTCTAATATTTTTGACCGCTTTAATTGCACCTGTGTTCAGTGCTGGCGTATGGTCGTTCAATCAAAAAGAAAGCGGGGTACTTGCGCTAGGGGTAATGCTGCTTTACGGAGGAATTGCCGTCGGCTTACAATTTTTCGACAAAAAGCAGGCGTTTCCCCACGCAACGGTGGCAGTAGTCGCCCTGACGGTGGCTTTGCTGCTACTCTTGCAAGGGGATGTGCTATTAGTCGCGCTGGCGGTAGAAGCGGCGGCTCTGCAAGTGCTGGCCTTCCGCACCAACAATCAGCTAATTTTGCTGGCAGCAATAGGTCTGTTTACAGGTTTGGGATTATGGTTTCCTTCGCGCCTCACGCGGTGGGAAGATACTACTCCTTTCATCAGTAGCGTAGCTCTGGCTAACCTGATTGCGATTGCCTTGCTTTTCTTCTCAAGCAGGTTTGTAAGAAGTAAAGATTTGCGTAATTTATACTGGTTCGCGGCCCACATCGGCTTGTTGAGTTGGCTCTACCGCGAATTTAGTATAATGTCTCCCCAAGAAGGCGGTTATATAACGGTAGCCTGGGGGATTTATGCGGTAATCTTGCTCGGCGCAGGTTTGCGGCTCGATAGCAAAATGCTGCTCCGCTTTGGGATGGCGACTTTACTGCTGGTAATTGCCAAACTACTGCTGGTAGATGTAAGCCAGTTACAGATAATCTGGCGAATTCTACTATTTTTGGGCTTTGGCAGCTTGCTGCTAGTCCTGAGCTACTTTTTCCAGGATTTATGGAAAGCCCGCCCCGAACCATCCGAACCGACAAAATAGCTAAAGGGAAAACATAATGTCATTAATTGAGTCCCTCGAAAAACTGGTAGATACACACGAAAATAGAGGGGTTGCAATGCGCCAGCACATTCGTCCCGGCTTGAGCAGGGCGGAGGTGCAAACCGCTCTCAGTGCGCTAGGTTTGACTCCACCAGAGGAATTGTACCAATTATATGAGTGGCACGACGGAATTGATACTCTAAACGCTCCTAAAAAGTTATTTATGCAACATCAATTCGTGCCTCTCAATGAGGCAATCCAATGGTACAAGGACTTGTTAGAATATTACGACGATGGTACGGATACAATAGAACTGAGGCAGTGCTTTCCGTTCGCATTTTTTGAGGGGGACTACTGTACAATCTATTGTGACGCTGCTCTCATTGAAGGTTTGCAATATCCAATAATCAATATATATGCTGGTATCGGCGTGATATATGAAAATATAGACCTAATGGCTCAGACGGTAACTGAGTGGCTGGTATCAGGCATATTTGACAGCGTTACACCAGTAGACGCTGACTTACTTTATGCTGTACGAAAAAGGCTTAATCCTGGTGTGCAGTATGGTGGTACAAGCTTATAATTTCTTGCAAAGTTGTATCAGGTAGCAATTCTAGCTGAGTATACATAGCTTCATCAGAAAAACTTAATCTATAGATAATCAGGTAATGATTTAGAAAAACCGTCCGGCGTTCAATCGCCCTGAAATGAATTTCGGGCTAAGTTATGGGAAGTTGGTTGAAACCAACTGTTACAAACTTGGCCCTTATTTGAATTAGAATTTATCCCAAAATCTATTGGCGGAGCAATATCCTACAAGCAATACCGCTTCCCCCTGTAGGATGCTGCTCCGCCAGTAGACTTTTGCCTAACCTCAATCGAGATAAATTCTTAGTTGGTTTCAACCAACTTGCGGTATCTTAGCCCGAAATTCATTTCAGGGCCACATTACCACTAATCTAACAATTCTACTTCTTTTTCTAATTATGTATAGTAAATTCTTCAAACCTTAAAAATGTATTTCCTACAAGTACGAAAGATGTAACATCTAAATCTCCCAATGGTACAACAATAAGAGATGGGTTATACCAAAAAGGCTGGTTTATCGCCAGCCTTTTTGGTTGCTTTAGATGGGAGGATTAAAGCATACTTTTCATGAGTTTGTCGAGGGCTTCGCGGGAAGGGCGGACTTTTTCCTGCGGTAAGGTCGCCAACGGTTCGTCCACCAGATGCTCGACATCAGCCAGAGTGCGACGGTTTTCGTTGATGTAAAGCAAGCCGGTGATAAACTCGTGCTTTTCGTTGGATTCTTCCAAAATCTTTAAGGCCGAATATTTGTTGGTCGGGTCGTGGTCGTCCGCCGTCAGTTTGCGAAGGCGTACCACCGGGCCATCGTGCAACTTTACATCCAGCGCGTCGCCCTCGTTCATTTCCACCTGAACTTCGTTAAAGGTGGGGATGAACGAAATATCCTGCAAGCGTTCCTCGTGGGCTTTGCCATAGGGGTAGCTCTTGGTGGATTCGTCATGGTTGTTAAAGGTCACGCAAGGGCTAATAATATCCAGCACCGCCGTCCCTTCAAAGCTCATGGCCGCCTTGAGCAGTTCGCGTACTTGCTTGGCATCTCCGGCAAACGAACGGGCCACGAAACCGCAGTTTGAAATAATCGCTTCCATACAAAGGTCAATCGCCGGGAACTCGTTCGTTCCGGCGTACTTCAAAACCTGGCCTTCGTCCGCCGTCGCCGAAAACTGGCCTTTGGTTAAGCCGTACACGCCGTTATTTTCGATGATGTAAACCATTGGCAAATTGCGGCGCAAAAGGTGTTTGTACTGGCCCAGACCAATGCTGCCCGTATCGCCATCGCCGCTAACCGCAATCGCTTTCAAATCCCGGTTCGCCATCAATGCCCCGGTAGTCACGGCGGGCATTCGTCCGTGCAGGGTATTAAAGCCGTGCGAACGGTTTAAAAAGTAGGCGGGCGACTTGGACGAGCAGCCAATCCCGCTCATCTTGATAATGCGGTTCGCGTCCAAAGAAAGCTCCCAGGCAACCGCGATAACCTGGCTGGAAATCGAATCGTGGCCGCAGCCCGAACACAGGGTCGAAGGTCGGCCTTTATACTCAGCCCGGTCAAGACCGAGCAAATTCAGCTTTTTGTTGCCCTCGCTGGTAGGACGTGCTTCAGTAGTCATCTATTTTTGCTCCTTCGCAGTAATCTTCTCGCTGATAAACCGGGCGGTTAAAGGCAAACCGTCACAATGGGCAATCGAGCGCAGACGCATGGCATATTCTGGCGTATGCAACTGCACCAGCTGGTGCATCTGGCCGTCAAAGTTGAGTTCTACAACATAGCAAACGTCGTGCTGGCCGATAAATTCGCGGACTTCCTCACCAAGCGGCAAGGCCCGCAAGCGCATATAGCTGGTTTCAACGCCCTGTTCGCGCAGCATATCACGGGCTTCTATAACAGAAGGGTCAACCGAACCATAAGCGATAATGCCAACTTTCGCACCGGGTTTGCTATCAATTACCGGCTTAGGCACAATAGTACGGGCAGTATTGTGCTTGCGGGCCAAACGTTCGAGGTTGGCTAACCAGTGGTCGGGGCGTTCGCTATAGCTGGCTTGCTCGTCGTGACCCGTACCACGTGTAAAGTAGGCCGCCAACGGATGCGGATTACCGGGCAAAGTGCGGTAGCCGATACCATCGTTATCCACGTCTTTATAGCGGGCAAAACCGCCCAGTTTGGTCAAATCTTCCGCGCTCAAAACCTTGCCACGGTCAATCGGCTTTTCGGGATAATCAAATTGCTCGGTCATCCACAAATTCATCCCCAAATCAAGGTCACTCAGCACAAAGACCGGGGTTTGCAAGCGTTCGGCCAAATCAAAAGCTTCAACCCCAAACTGGAAACATTCTTTCATCGAGCCGGGCAAAAGCACCACGTGTTTGGTATCACCGTGACCCAGATAGTAAACCTTGAGGACATCGCCCTGCGAAACGCGGGTCGGCAAACCAGTGCTAGGCCCCATCCGCATAATATCCCAGATAACCGCCGGAACTTCGGCAAAATAGCCCAGGCCCGAAAACTCGGTCATCAGCGAAATACCCGGCCCGGAAGTGGCGGTCATCGCCCGCGCTCCCGCCCAACCCGCGCCGATAATCGTTCCAGCGGCGGCCAATTCATCCTCAGCCTGAATTACGGCATAAGTGGCTTTACCCGTTTCGGGGTCGCGGCGCAAGGAAGGCAAATAATCATTTATGGCATCTACCAGACTGGTGGAAGGGGTAATCGGATACCAGGCCACCAATGTTACGCCACCAAAAATCGAACCCAAGCCCCCGGCGGTATTGCCATCAATCAAAATCTTGTCGGTGGTCGCGTTCATGGCTTCAACCTTATAGGGGTCGAGCTTTTTCAGATTTTCGCCGACCCAGTTGGCCGCTTTTTCGACAATCTCATAATTAATCGCGATTGGTTTGGCTTTGCCCCTAAAGTGGAAACTCAGCGCGTCTTTAACTTTTTGGGGTTCAATGTCCAAAAGTTTGACCAAAGCTCCAACGTAAACCATATTGGCAATATAATCTTTTAGCTTCGGCTCAACCTGAGCTTCTTTGGTCAAAGCCTTGACTGGCAATCCGTAATAAATTACATCGCTACGTTTGTTCACGAAGCGCATATCTTCGGGATGAAGGCAAACCGCGCCCGGCTCAAGAGCCGCCAAATCAGCGTCACAGGTTTGCGAGTTAAAAGCTACCAAAATTTCGCTTTTGTCGCGACGGGCGGTGTAGCCGTCCTTGCTAACCCGGATAGTAAACCAGGTCGGCAAGCCCGAAATATTCGAGGGAAAAATGTTTTTCCCGTTTACGGGGATGCCCATTTTGAACAAAGCCCGTATAATAGTAGTATTGGCGGTCTGGCTACCCGAACCATTGACCGTTGCTACATTTATCACAAAATCGTTTACAATCGACTGAGGCTCACCCGATAATTGAGATTGAGTCTCAAGTTCCATCACTGACATAAAGTTCTACCTTTTTATCCTTTCCAGAAATGGGAAAATTAGCCCGGAGTTAGCTCGGTGCGTGGATTAATATTTTCTTCATCTTCGGCTGGTGCAGTAACATCAGAAGCCCCGACCATGGGCGGCGCAATCGGAGTAACATTTTCCTCTTGTGCGCCCATGTAGCCCTGGGGATTATCCTTATCTCTGGTAGGCGCGATGGGTTTACCTTCATGGGTAATTAGATTTTGGTCTAGTTCTTTCCGGGTTTCCGCCGTCTGGGTTTCGGGCGAAGCCGGTAGATTCGTCTGATTCTTGTCATGGTCATTCATATTGTTAGGTTCCTTCCTCCTCAGTTAAGCTTCTTTGCTTTCACTGTAACCGTCCGCTTTTTGCTTAATAAAACTGACGGGCGTTAGCAACAAGTTATGTGCTAACTTTGTATAACTATGATAACACAAAATACCCTGAAAATTAACGTTTTGCTACCTGCTTTGCAATAAATCCTGACAATTCTAATCATAAACAGCCCTTATATTAGCTTTTTTAACATAACTTTAACCAATTTTACCCAAATTTAGCCAAAAACGAAATAAAGTGTGATAGTGGCATATATATTGCAAATTTTTAGCATTAAGCAAAGGATTGCAATTGGTATCGAGCGGAATTAATCCACTTTGTTTAACAGGATGAGTGATGCAATTTGGGCGAGAGGAGGCTTTTGATGGCAGAAAGAATGTATGAACCGGGTGATAGTGAATTGAGCGAAGTACAGGCTGGTACGAGGGATAGGGACACGCACGAGACAACCCGAAGCCACCGACGTAGTTCGCAGGGTTTTGCGGCAATGGATCCGCAAAAACAACGCGAAATAGCCAGTCGGGGCGGAAGGGCAGCTCACCAAAAAGGGACAGCTCACCAGTTTACCAGCGAAGAAGCCCGCGCTGCCGGACGCAAGGGCGGCGAGAAAGTTTCGCAAAATCGCGAACATATGTCTAACATTGGTAGCCGGGGCGGACGCTCGGCTCACGAGAAAATCCAAAGTTCAGACGAAGAATAGTTTCTTTAAAAGGGTGGTATAAACTCTGTACAAAAGAGTTTATACCACCCTTTTTTTGCTTAAAAATTTGGGTGAAATGACTGAAACATTTGGCGATGGCCTGGTGTCTATCAAAGGCAAGGTACACGATGAAACGGAAACATTAAAAGCGGGTTTAATCTGAAAAAGGAACGAAATAAAATGAAACGAAAAGTTGAAACCCAGGGAGCAATTTTATGCGACGTTCGATAGGAGCGATTTTAGCAATATTATTAGTAATCGAAATTGGGGCGGCAATCGCAATTGTAGCAATTCAACCGAACGGCTTTGGTTCACTGGCAAATTTTAATGTAGCGGGTGGCCCGGAGCGGCGACAGGAACAGCCCAGCCAAACCTTTGATTTGGGCGGTCAAGCCGCTAATTTAATAGTTACTAATAGTAATGGGCGAGTTACAATAAATGGTGATGCCAAAGCCACAAATTTGATTATAAATGCGGTGAAAATTGTACGCGGGAATAATGATGAGATTTTTAATCGCTTTAATTATACAGTAACTAAAGACGCAAACACAATTAATGTCAAAGTAGAACGCATTGTCCCATCGGTGGGCCTGAACCTTGACCGGGTAGAAATTACGGTAACTGCCCCGCGCAATCTGGCGACTAACGTAACTGTCGGCAGTGGTAATGTTTTTGTAGACGGGTTGGATAGCCGCGACCAAAATTTGAGTTTTTCAGCCGGAAGCGGCAATATTACTTTGAATAATACTCAAGGCCGCGAAATTCGGACTAATACTGATAGTGGCAATGTGCGATTGAACAATGTTACGGGCGAGGCCAATTCTCAAACTGGTAGCGGCAATGTTACAATTAGTGGCCTGACTGGAACACTGGCCCATCTCAAGACGGGCAGTGGCGACCTCAGAATTGATGCGCTGGCGGCAGGGCTGGATGCTGAAACCAATAGCGGCAATATTCAGGTACAAAGCACGACCAACGTTAGCAGCTTGCGTCTTAAAACCGGTAGTGGCGATATACGCTTTTCCGGGCAGGCCGCTTTAAACGGCGATGCCCAGGCCAGTACGGGCAGTGGTACACTTGAATTAAACTTCACCAATTTGAGTAATCCGCCGCGCTTCGAGGTTTCCACCGGGAGCGGCAGCATTAACTTTAACATCAAAAATCTTTCCGGCCAATTTAGCAATAATAAGCATAATTTAACTGCCGGAAATAGTGGCCCGCTTTTCCGAATTAATACGGGTAGCGGGGATGTCCGAATTAGTGGATAAAAAACAATAAATAGAAACGAAAAGAAAGATAAATGAGTAACGCTTACCTAAAAGTTTTGTTTGGTCTTCTCGCGCTGGAAGTGAGCGTAGCTCTGATTGCCCTGCTATTGACTGGGAGTTGGGCAATTTTAACAATGATTATACTAATATTTGGGGTATTGGGTGGTGGCGGATATTTATTTCGTCGTACCGGGCTGGGAGCTTTGGCTAACTGGTCGGATAAATCACAGAAATTTCGGCCTACCGTCGCCCCTACTATAAATAACGGGAGTCCTGCTATGGTGGGGATTAATTTGGGAACCGGGCCGGAGCGTACTGAAGTAGTCAATATGACCCTCCCGCTTGAACAAGGTATATCGGCAATACAAATTGAGGTGGCTCTGGGAGCGTTGCGGGTTAGCGGCAAGGAAGGGGCAAAGCAAATCGAGATTGTTGCCACCAAACGGGTCTTTAGCCGCGACGAATATCAGGCCCGCAACGAGCTTGACCGTTTGCAAGTACGCTACCATCGGGAAGGCTCTTTAATAAAAATACAGGCCGGGCCAGCCGACGGCCAAACTAATCTTACAATTGGTCGCTGGGCGCGAATTGATTTGGAAGTAACCGCTCCGCCCGCGCTGGCAGCCCAATTTTCGACGGCGGCAGGAGACTTGGTACTGCGCGATTATCAGGGCGAAGTTACCGCCCGGACTAATGCCGGG
>JBBQGP010000206.1:0-9610 GCA_038323095.1 Chloroflexia bacterium
GGTATAAGGGCCGTGAAATCTGACGTATTTGAGGATTTGAAATTTGAGCGAAAACGTCGAATTTCAATAACTTTCAGAACCGTAAAAATCTGACTCTTTTCAAGCAGCTACAGTGCTATTATGAACAGGCTGCTAGAAAAAGAGCTAAATCAAATCGAGACAAATAGCGAAAACCGTTGGCCCGAAACCAGCCACTAAAGCAGCGATTGTGCTTGGGACAGTTTTTTAGTAAGACACTGCTCCGCCAATAGATTTTACCCAAACATCAACTGGCAGAGCTGCATCCTACAAAAATAGCCTGTACAATACCACAAATGGTTAAAATTAACTCAAAATTCTTTGATTCCGACTTTCTACTTGCGACTTCTGACTTGTCCCTTACGCTGCTTCGTTTAGAGGTTGTGTATTATCTTCGGCCTTGCGTTGTTGGCGCAGCATGGCGAACTTCTCTAGCAACTGTCGTTCTTCCAGCTTAAGGTCAGTTGGTAGCAGCACATTCACCAGAGCGTACATATCCCCACGAGGGGCGTTCGCCTTGCCAATTTCGGTAGGCATCCCCTGACCACGTAGCCGCACAGTGGCACCGTTTTGCGTCCCGGCGGCGATTTTTACGGCCAACTTCTTGCCGCTAATTGTCGGAATAGTCACTTCCCCGCCCAGCAAAGCAATGGTTAGTGGTACATTCGCTTTGGTGTTCAAGTTCGCACCCTGCCGCTCGAAATTCTGGTTTTCGGTAACAGCTATAACCAGATACAAATCACCCGCCGGGCCGCCGTTCCGACCCGGCTCACCCAATCCGGCCAGCCGCACCCGTGAACCCGTATCTACCCCCGCCGGAATACTTACTTCCAGCCTCCGCGAAGCTTGGCCCGCGCCTCCGCCCAGCGTTATCAGCCGTTTGGCCCCGCTAAAAGCTTCTTCCAGCGATATTTCGGCCAAATATTCCTGGTCGCGACCACGTCGGGGAGTATTTGGATTTGCACCCGCACTACGCCCGTATCTACTCTGGAACAAATCTGCGAATGGGCTGTCCTCGCCGAAAATATCCTGCAAATCTTCGGGACTGGCATTCTGATACTGGTAGCCAGCCCCGCTTGCGCCAGCCCTTGCCCCACCCGACCCGGCACTTGCCCGGCTTGTACCTGTTCCTGCCCCACCACGCATATATACATCAAAGGGAACGCCTGTCGCCTCGCCCCCGGCCTTCTTCCACTGCTCGTATTCCTTGAAGCGCGGGCCGTAATCATCGTAAATCTTGCGCTTTTCCGCGTCGCCCAATACTTCGTAAGCCTCGTTAATCTCCTTGAATTTCTGGTCAGCTTCCGCCGATTTGTCGGGATTAACGTCCGGGTGATGCTTACGGGCCAATTTGCGATATGCCTTTTTAATGTCCTGCACCGAAGCCCCTTTTTCAATGCCCAGCGTTTTATAATAATCTTTAGTTTCAACTGCCATTTTTTTCAACCCCCCCACAAAAATTCTCTGCTCAGTTCTTTCCTACTCTTAGCCAACTTTAATAGTTGCTTCTATTCTAATATACGCACCAAGAGCGCAACAGGTTTCATTTTTGTAATCTTAAATTTTTAATCAACAAAAAAGGCTCACCCTAAAGATGAGCCAATTCGTTTTGCCCCTTAGCGCGATAATTCTTTTTCTCTTAGATAACCTTCAAACTTTGGTGGTAAATTCCCCGTCTTCAAAGGTTGGGCTGATAACATGAAAACAGCCCCGATTTAACAAGTTGGAAGTATGAAGTCGAAATTCGGAATTGTTCTCAAAATTCGGGCAAAGGGTCTAGGGTTAAAACCCCAGCCTAAACAGGCGAAAGTACGCTAAAAGCGCACTAAAACTTCCCCGACCAGCCCGCCTAAAAGTGACCTTTAGGTTACTTTCGCCTTTTGAGCTTGAGCCTCAAGTCTCTGTTTCTTCTAACAACTAACAACTAATAACTCTAAATCGTCCGACTTTGCTCGAAAATATAGCGGGCTTGCTCGAAATTGTCGGCTTCGATACAAAGCTTGTCGCGCAAATCCGGCCCGAATTTACCTTCGGCGTAGCGTTGTATTTCGGTAGAACTTAACGTCTTGGCGACGGTCAGCTTCCCGGCATAAATCCAGCCCGTGATATGCCGGCCCCATACAAAAATGTCTTTGGTGGGCAAATTCGGGTCGGTCACTACCCCCGGATTAGCCGGAATATAACGTCCTTCCGGCGCAACGGGTTCAGGCCAGGCAGGTTGCGACCCGGTAGTCGGCGTGTTCCAACCGTTTGCGTTAGGAGTTGGCGCAACGGGAACACGATAACCGGGTGCAGGGTTTTGAACTGGATAATTGTTATAACCGTTCGGGACGTTATAGGGGTTGTAAGGATTATAGGGATTAGGCGCGTTGGGCGGAAGCGGCGTTGGTGGTGGAGCGTAGTTCTGGTATTGGCTGGGCGGCTGGATTTGCTGTTGCTGCTGATAATACGGATTTTGCATCTGGCGTGGGTCGCGGTAATGGTGGCGTGACCGATTCTCCCCGCTAATCCGGCGGCTGACATATATCAAAATCGGAACAACGAACCATACTCCCCCATGCGACAAAAATTGACCAATAATTTCAAAAGGCCACATAATAACTTCCCCTAGAAAAAACAAAAGCGACCCCGGTGAGGTATCGCCGTTTGCTTCTTACTATATTGAAATTACCCGGCAATTAAGTCGAACCGCATTGCCGGATAACGTTTGAACTAAATCACCTTGACCAGTTCGGGCTTGACTTCTTTACCTTCTTCTTTAACAGGCTTAACCTTGTGCAGCGAAGCTGCGTCCACCACCAAATCGGTAAAGATTATGCCGTCCAGATGGTCAATTTCGTGTTGCAAGGCGCGGGCAAACAAGCCCTCGGCCTTAATTCGTAGCGGCTTGCCAAACACATCCTGACCGCGTACCGTTATATTATAATAGCGTTTTACATCGCCATACCAGCCGGGAACGCTCAAACAGCCTTCCTCGCCGATTTGCTCCCCGCTACATTTTATAATTTCGGGATTGACTATTACCGCGTGAAAAGCCTCGCTACCGTCGAATTCCAAATTAGCCGGAATATCAAGCACAATCAGGCGTTGCAGTACGCCCACCTGGGGCGCGGCCAGCCCAATTCCGTTAGCCTCATCCATTGTTTCAAGCATATTCTGGGCTAATTCGCGCAAACCTTTATCAAACTTTTCGACTTTTTTTGATTTAAGACGCAAGCGCGGATTTTCATCGGTCAAAATTGTTAATAATGCCATCCCTGCAAAAACCCCTTCCTCACACACTAATGCCTTTATCTAAATACTGCGGCCTTTAACCGCTCGTTTATTATATCAATTAATACGTATCTTACCACCAAAAAGTAACACAATTTTCTAAAAGTCTGTCGGAATTGTTCTCAAAATTCGGGCAAAGGGTCTAGGGTTAAAACCCCAGCCTAATTAGGCTGAAGTACGCTAAAAGCGCACTAAAACTTCCTCGACCAGCCCGCCTAAATAGTGACCTTTAGGTTACTTTCGCCTTTTGAGCTTGGGCCTTTAGCCCCAAGCTAACCATCCTGCTCTCCCGACAACCCCGAAACACTCAGTCCCCAGTCCTCAGCACTGGAAAATTGCCTTAGCACTAAATATTGTACTACAGCACCGATTGCGGGTCAACGTCTAACGACCAGCCGTGAAGTTGCGGGCGAAGCTGGCCTAATACCCGGCGCACCACCAATTCTGCCGGATGCGCGTCGGCGGAAAGTACATGCAAACGGATGATTAGCTGGTAGCGATACATCCCGCGCAATTTGTGGGTGAAGGCGGGGGCAGGGCCGATAAAATCCCAGGCGGACGGCTCGATTTCGGCTTCTTCAAAATGCAAAGTCAGCAACCGGGCCACGCTTTCGGCTTCCTGCCGGGCCTTGTGTTCCTGCTTGTGGCTGTAGACCAGTTTGATAAGGCGGGCAAAAGGCGGGTAGCCATGTTCGCGCCGGAAGCCAATTTCCTGCCGATAAAAGCTGGCGTAATCGTGGTGGGCGGCGGCGGCGATGGCGTATTGTTCGGGGGTATAGCTCTGGATGACCGCCCGGCCCGGTTCGCTCCGTCGTCCAGCCCGCCCTGCCACCTGGGTTAAGAGCTGGAAAGTACGCTCCGTCGCCCGGAAATCCGGCAAATACAACCCGGTATCGGCGTTAATCACCCCTACCAGCGTAACCAGAGGTAAATCCAGTCCTTTTGCAATCATTTGAGTACCGACCAGTAAATCGGCCTCAAAGTTGGACATTTTATCAAACAAAATCTGGTAACTGTCGCGCCCACCCTCAGCAATCGTATCCTGATCCCAGCGCATGACCCGCGCTTGTGGGAAAAGCTTTAACAGTTCATCCTCGACCCGTTTTGTGCCTGTTCCGAAATGGCGGATACGTTCGCTGTGGCATTTGGGGTTGGGGCAATTTTCGGGGTAAGGCTGGCGCAAATTGCAGCGATGGCAAATCAGACGGTCTATATCGCCATGAAAAGCCAAAGGTGTATCACAAGCCTCGCACTTCATTACATACCCGCAATCCCGGCACATTACAATCGTGGCCGTCCCGCGCCGGTTCAAAAACAAAATCCCCTGCCGTTTCGCGTCCAGCGTTTCCTTTATATACTGGCGCAGCGAGCGACTGAAAATGCTGGTGTTGCCGCTTTTCAGCTCCTGCCGCAAATCCACCACCTGCACGGGCGGCAAGGGCAAGGGCGTAGCGGATGGCGCGTCGCCCCGGTGCAGGGGGGTAGGTGTTACCCGGTCAGGCAATTCCAGCAAATGATACTGGCCGATTTCCGCCTGAAAATAGCTTTCGATAGCGGGGGTCGCGCTGCCTAAAATCAAGCGGGTGTTGGTCAGTCGGGTGATTTCGTTGGCGACAGCGCGAGTGTGATAAAGCGGGCCGTTCCCGCCCGGCTTATCGTCCTGCTTGTAGCTCCATTCATGTTCTTCGTCAATAATTATCAGGCCAAGTCGGGGCAAGGGCGAAAATATCGCGCTGCGTGCGCCAATCACAATGTCCGCCCCGCCGTCCCGCGCCCGTCGCCACTCGTCGTAAGCTTCGCCCGCAGACAAGGCACTATGCCGCACCGCCACCCGTCCCGGAAAGCGGGCCGCGAAACGGTCAACCGTCTGGGCGGTCAGGGCAATTTCCGGCACAAGTACAATCGCCTGTTTGCCTTCACGCAGCACTCGCGCAATCGCCCGCAAGTACAGTTCGGTTTTGCCACTCCCGGTCACACCGTGCAACAAAAAGGTTTGCGGGGCAGCTTGCAAAAACTTATCGAGTAGTTCGCGCCATACTAAGGATTGGCGGTAGGTCAAAAGGGGCGGTTCTTCGGCTCGTTCGCGTTGCGGGCGGTTCGCCAGAGGGTCGCGCCGCACCTCGCGTTCCTCGATTTCCACAAAACCTTTGGCCGCCAGCGATTTTATAACCTTCAAATCGCTGTCCGTCGCCAGACAAACCTCATCGGCGGGCATCAAATAGCCGGGAACAAGTTCGGCCCGCAAGTAATCCAGAATCCGTTTCTGGCGTGGCGCACGTCCCAGCCGTTCCAAAATTGCTTCGTCGTCGTCGGCCCTTTCCAAAAGCCATTCCGACAGGCGCACAAAAGGCTTTATCTTCGGCTTTACGCCAGGTCGGGGCAGCAAAAAGCCACGCTGCACCAACTCCTTTGCTTCCAAACTGCGTACCGTCCGCTCAAAAGTCGTCTTGGCCCTTCTAGCCGTGTACTCGGTCTTCAGCTCGGACAGCAGAACTTCGGGGTTGTCGGTTGTCGGTTGTTGGTTGTCGGGAGAAGAGTTTCTAGTTTCAAGTTTCTGGTTTCTAGTTTCAAGCTGTGAAACCTCTGTGACCTCTGTGTCCTCTATGGTGAAAATCTTTTGAGTTTTAGTCTGCTTGCTTCCGACTTTAGACTTCATACTTCCGAATTGTTTGATAAGTTCTAGCAGGAAAAGTTCGTTGGTGTCGAGGCCGCTAAGAGTGCCTTGCCGCTCGGCTTCGGCGGCACCTTCGGCGGTCAGGGTCAGGGTCGGTTTGGCGGCGCGGCTCAGACCGGGCGGGAGCATGAGGGCGGCGGCTTCATAGAGGCTGCTCAAATAATACTGGCTCATCCAGCGTGCCAGATTTAGCTGGTAGGGCAGCAAGACCGGGCGTGGGTGGGCAATTTCGCTTAGTTCGCGGGTGGTAAATTCGGGGCGGCGTTCGCTCAGGCTCATCACAATGCCTTGCGCCCGGTTTTGCTTGAGCGGCACCCAAACCAGTTGACCCGGCTCGATGCTTTCGGCCAACGCGGGCGGCACTTTGTAGGTTAGCCCTTCCGTCAGGCCCGCCGAATCCACCGCAATTTCGGCAAAAAGGGCGCGGTTCTCCTTGAATAATCGGGTTTCCCGAACAGGCGGCGCGTCCTGCGTGACTATCAAACTGGTAATTTCGCTGGTTTCCATAATTCTATTTTAACATAGCTTTGGGCAAAAAGAGCAAAATGTGGAAAACTTTTGTTCGGTTAATTTTGCTAACTCTTCCAAATGTAGTAGGGATTTCCAATCCCGACCTTACGGCTTTAGATAAAATCGGGATTGGAAATCCCTACTACATTGAGTTACTGAATGGCTGTAATTTTTGTTGATTTTCCAGCGTTCTATATTTAGTGACGGTAAATTTAGGGAGAGGTGAAAAGATGAGAAATTTAACTTTCAGGCGATGGGTTGCAGGGTTAGGGGGAGTTATTGGGCTTGCGGCGGTGCTGTCTATCGGATGGCTGATTTCTGCTAACGGCTCTGAAAAGGCTTTGTCCCAAGCAATTGCTCCGGCTCTGCCAACTGCTACCCTTTCCCCTCTCCCCACCGCCACCCCACGTCCAACCGCCGCCCCTGACCTGAACGAAGATATTACCCCGCCTATGATTAGCCGCGCTAACCTTCAAATCTTGCGGCGCAGTCCGAGGCCACCCGTTATGACCCAACAGGAAGCGATGCAAGTAGTTTATGACCATAATATCTGGCCTTATGCTTTCGGGGGCGAGTACAAGGGGCGCAAGATTACGATTACCGTCGCCTACGGTCTGGCTTCTTTTGGTCATTCTACGGATTTAAGTGGTTTTGCGGGATACAAGCCGGAGAATTTGCCCGAAAGTTGCCGTAATTTCGTTGGCCCTTGCCATATCGAAGCAGAACGCTGCGCCAAAGGCCAATGCACCCCCACCGGGCAAATTCTGGAGCGTATTACAAACCGTCCGACCTGGCTTCTGGTTTACGAAAATATTCCTTATACTGGCTCATGTATACCAGCTCCGGCAATCTGCCCGGTATATGCCTGGGCCGTTTTTGCGGTAGACGAAGAATTTAAAACGATTTTGGGGGATATTTGGAGCAGTGGTTTGCCCTGATTGATTTTGTAAATAAGGGTAATCTCCCAGACAAGCAAGGTCCGGGCTAATATCATGAAAATGTGGCTAAAGCCGTCGGCGGGTGGGGCGATTGGTGTAGAAATCCATTATCGGGTCAATGTCTCACAAGGGAAAGCGGCATTCCTGTAGGATATTGCTCCGCCAATAGATTTAGCCATACCACTATTCTACTATATAAACCCTTCCTAACACTGTCATTCTGAGCGACAATTAGCACCTAGCCAGCTTGATAGGGGTCTGAGCGAAGCATCTTCTGGAGTGAGCCGGGTTTACAGGCCAAAGCTGAGGTTAGGGTAAACTCAATGGACAGAGCAGCCTCACATAATGTATCAAGTATCAAACAACTCGCAACTCGCAATTCCGTTCCCGTCCCCTCGACAACTGACAACCCAAAAATTCCCCGCTTGATTTTCGGATAGGAGCATGATATTATGAACGAGGATTAAAAATGAATAATGTTTTTCGGTAAAAGCTCTTATCAAGAGAGGTGGAGGGACTGGCCCTGTGAAGCCCGGCAACCGCGATTGTAAAAATATCGGCGGTGCCAATTCCGGCAGCTATTTGCCCCTGACAAGAATTTGTTGGGTGTAGCAATTAGACTGTAAGATGAGAAGCGAAAGAACGAGTAAAAATCGTTCGTTCTCAGATTGATGTGAGCAAAGCACAAAAGTGCCTCCGAACATTAGCAATCTGGGATTTTTTTATGTCCGTTTTTTGTAAAGTCTGTAGGTATTAGCTAAATTGACAAACCTTTCTGAATTCTCTCGCGCCGCACATCCGGCAAACGCCGTAAATACTCTGGAATGGCAGCCCGATTCGCAGGGTGGCAAATTGTTGCTGATTGACCAGCTTCAATTGCCTCATCATTTTGAGATAGTCGAATGTCGCACCTATCAGGAAGTCGGCGAGGCTATTCGGACGATGCAAATTCGGGGTGCGCCCGCGATTGGGGTAGCTGCCGCCTATGGTATGGCTCTGGCGGCTTTGCGGAGTTCGGCCACGACTGCCCTGCAACTAATTAGCCAATTGCAAGAAGCCAGCCGCTTTTTGAACGCGACCCGCCCTACCGCCGTAAATCTGGCCTGGGCCTTGAAGCGTTGCGGGCTGGCGGTACAGGAATGGGCCACACAGGGTGACAACGTGCCGGAAATTAGCGCAAAGCTTCTGGAATTGGCGAAGCAAACCCACACCGACGATGTCGCGGCAAACCGGGCGATGGGAGCGTTTGGGGCGACCCTTATCAAAGATGGCGACAACGTTTTGACCCACTGTAACGCGGGCGCACTGGCAACCGCCGGGTATGGCACTGCCGTCGGGGTTATCCGGGCGGCTCACGAAGCGGGCAAAAATATTCACGTTTGGGTAGACGAAACCCGGCCTTATTTGCAAGGAGCGCGGCTAACCGCCTGGGAATTGCAGCAACTTGGCATCCCGCTAACCCTGATTACCGATAGCATGGCCGGACATTTGATGCAGCGCGGCAAAGTGCAATTTGTGGTCACGGGGGCTGACCGTATCGCCGCCAACGGAGATACCGCTAACAAAATCGGCACTTATAGCCTGGCGGTTTTGGCTAAGGAAAATAACATTCCGTTTTACATTGCTGCGCCGCTTTCCACAATTGATATGAGCTTGCCGGATGGCATGGGAATACCAATCGAGGAACGCAGCACCGAAGAAGTAGTTTTTATTGGGGGTAAGCGTATCGCGCCCGAAGGCATCAAAGCGGCTCATCCCGCCTTTGATGTGACCCCGGCGCGTTACATTCACGGCATCATTACCGAGCGCGGTATCGCTCGTCCGCCCTTCGCGGCCAGCCTAACCGCTTTGTTCAAGTAACAAGTAACAAGTATCAAGAATCAAGTAAATACGTTTTCTTGCCTGTTGTTACCCGTTATCTGTTCAAAACAGGTAGTTATTACAGGTAAAAGTAACAATTACAAACACCTCGAATCCCCTTGATACTTGATACTTGTTACTTTATCTAAGGAGGAGTATGTCTATACTTGTCACCGGCTCTTTGGCCTATGACCACATCATGAATTTTCCGGGATATTACAAAGAACATATTATGCCCGACAAAATTCACATTCTTAACGTTTCGTTTTTGGTGCAAAACTTGCGAAAAGAGCGCGGCGGCACGGCCACCAATATTGCCTATAGTCTGGCCCTTTTG
>JBBQGP010000207.1:0-9608 GCA_038323095.1 Chloroflexia bacterium
TCGTAGACTTGTACCAAATCCAGCCCTTTTTTGTCGTAGAAAGAGCGACCAATCGTGTTTTCGGCGATAGTCGAGACGTACATTTCGGTTACGCCCGCTTCCCGCAAATGGTTTCGCGCCCGTTCAAACAGCAATTCGCCGACCCCTTGACGCTGAGCTTCGGGTCGGACGTAAAACTGGAGAATACGCGGGCGGTTCCGACGGTCTTTGGGCAATACCGAAAGATAGCCTAAAACTTTTTTGCCTTTGGTGGCAACGTAAATCGCGTTGGCCGGGTTATTCAAAATCCCGTTTAGTACATCATCGCTGTAATACAAAGCTACTTCGTCTTCGATTTCTTCTTCGGTCATAAAATGGCCGAAAGAAGCCTGACGTGATTGGGTAGCGACTTCGCGGATTTGGTGGAAATCGGCGGGTGTGGCTTTCCGCAAATTCAAAAAGTCTAAATCTTCATCCTGGCCCGGTGGAGTCGTAGGGTTTACCTGTGTCATAATTCGCCTCTCTTCCTGAACCTTCTGCTTGTGATAGTTATCTAATGCAGATAAAAACTGCTTGTCCTTAATCTGTATTTAATTATAGCACTACAATTTTTTCAAGCAAATCAAATTACCTTATTATTTACCAAGCCTTTCACCAATTCTAATAGTATGCTAAACTTGCTACAAATTTCATAATGGCAAAACTTAATCTAACCTAAAGGATAAACGAAATGGCTGATAAACCGAACGAACAAAAGCTGGAGATTAACCTCGAAAGCGAATTGCGTGACCACAAAGATGATTTGATTAAGCTGCGGCGCGATTTTCACCAGCACCCGGAGCTTTCTTTTAAGGAAGACCGTACTTCGCGAATTGTGGCTGACAACTTAGAGCAATCGGGCTTGCGGGTACAGCGACAAGTCGGGCAAACCGGGGTGGTGGGCGTATTGGAAGGGGCGAAACCGGGCCGGACGGTAATGTGGCGGGCCGATATGGACGCGCTACCCATTTTAGAAAACAACCATTACAATTTTATTTCGACCAATCAAGGAGTAATGCACGCTTGCGGTCATGATGGGCATACCGCGATTGCCCTGACCGTTGCCGATATTCTGGCGCGTCACCGTTCCGAAATGTCGGGTAAAATCGTTTTTGTTTTTCAGCCTGCCGAAGAAATCGGTTTGGGTGCGCTGGCAATGATTAACGATGGCCTTCTGGAACAAGAAAAGCCCGAAATCGCGCTTGGTCTGCACGTTGGTAGCCTTTACCCGGCAGGAATGGCTCAAATCAAGGCTGGCCCGCTCAATGCCGCCGTTGATACTCTCGAAATGACCGTGACGGGCAAAGGTGGACACGCGGCGTACCCGCACTTGTGCATTGACCCGGTAGTAGTGGCCTGTCAGATAGTAATCGCCCTGCAAACACTGGTCAGCCGCGAAACCGCTCCCGGCAACCCGGTGGTAATTACTTTTGGCACAATCCACGCCGGAACAAAAGATAATATCATTTCTGATACCGCCCAGCTAACCGGGACACTCCGCACTTTTGACCCAATTTTGCGCCAATATTTAATCAAACGTATCGGCGAAGTTGCCAGCTTGACCGCAAAGGCAATGCGGGCCGAAGCCAGTTTTCGCACCTCCAACGGTTGCCCAGTAGTTATAAACGATGCGCGAGTAGCCGAAATAGTCCGCCAGAGCGCAATCAAAGCCATCGGTGAAGCTAACGTTACCGAAGCAACCACCCGCATGGGCAGCGAAGATATGTCTTTCTTTCTGGAAAAAGTGCCGGGCTGCTTCTTTAACGTCGGCATCGGCAAGCCCGGTTCAAGCCTCGACAAGCCCCACCATACCCCTTTATTTGATATGGATGAGCTTGGCCTGGAAGTTGGAGTAAAAATAGCTACTCAAGCCCTCTTGGACGTTTTGAACTAAGTAACAAGTAACAAGTAACAAGTAACAAGTAATTCAAGTTTGTTGTAATAAGGAATTTTACTTCCGATTTTGCCTTAACCTGCTTTACCCATCTATAAAATTTTCTACCCCAAATAAGCAGTTACTGAATTCTCACTTGATACTTGATACTTGATACTTGTTACTTAGTTCTTGATTTCTTGAGCCAGCAGAATAGCTTCGGCGATTTCACGCATGGATTTGCGGGTGTCCATACTAAGCTTCTGGATACGGCGGAAAGCGTCGGCTTCCTTCATATTGTACTGATCCATCAGCACGCCTTTGGCCCGTTCGATAACCTTGCGGGCTTCGAGGGTTTCCTTCAAGTCGCCCATTTCTTTTTCGAGTTCGCGGAACTCCTTAAAGCGGCGCAAAGCTACTTCGATGGCTGGCATTAGCACATCCTGACGGAAAGGCTTGACGATATAATTAACTACGCCCGCTTCCTGTGCGCCCGCTACCAATTCTTGCTGGCTGTAGGCGGTGAGCAGGATAACCGGGGCAATCCGTTCTTCCGTCAAAATCTTGGCAGCAGCAATCCCGTCCATTTCCGGCATCTTGATGTCCATCATCACCAGATCCGGCTTTAATTCCCGCGCCATATTAATCGCTTGTTTACCGTCGCCGGCTTCGCCAATTACCTGGTACCCCAGGCCGTTTAGCATTTCGCGCAAATCCATACGGATAATCGATTCGTCGTCCGCAATCAAAATTCTGGTCTGAGCCAAAGCACTAACCTCTTTCTGTTGCGCCCGGCTTTGCTCGTGCATTAAAGGCATTTTCACTAACTCCTGTCTTTATGTACTGAATCAGTTTCTGTATCAAAGACCTGTGCGTTAGCTTCCTTGCCCGGCGCAACTCATTGTCTTACTTCTCTAAAAAATGTAATTTTAAGGTTATATCACCTACTTATCATAGCACGCAGTAATTATACCTCTAATTTCTCATTTTGGCAATTTGTATAAGCCATTTTTTTGATTGTACTTTTTGCACAAAGTTTATATGTTCGGCTTTTTCTCTATAATATATCTATAATAAAAAAAGACTCCCCCAGATTACTGCGGGGAAGCCTTTTTCAAAATATGTGGCTCTAAAAGTTAGGCTGAGATTTGCTCAACCAATTTGCGTTCCCAATGGCGATGCTGGCTCAAGGCAGTGATAAACTCTTTTGTGAAAGTTTGTATATCGTTTGCCCCACCGCTAACAACCCCCGCCGTTTTCGTGGTAGAAGTTGCTCCAGCTTTTAGTCCGGCCATTTGGCCGAATTGGGTTGCTGCCACTAACTGTGTACCTTCGGCACTTGCCCCAATCGTCTTGGCGTGCTTGAAAGCTTCGTCCAGAAATTCGCGGGAATCGCCTTGCTTTAGCAGAGTTGCAATGCTTTCCGTGCCGCCCGGTACAAACACCCCATCAAACATTACCGAGGCACTATTGGCAAAGGTTTTGTCCACCAGCACTTCCGAACCGTCTGCCCCGCGCAAACTACCCAGGTGCGTGCCGACTACTTCGGCTTTTGCTCCGGCTTCCATCAAGGCTTTCTGGAACAAGCTAACCTGCTCCGCCGCTACGCCGTCTGCCGCCAAAATCGCTACTTTGCGACCTTTAACGCCAAGTACCGGGTTTTCCAGCATACTTAAACCTTTGGCCTTTTGCAAACCGCCCGAAGCACTGGTCGGCGAAACTGCTCCGGCCAAAACTGCTGTTTCTTCGGCAGAATCGGCTGTTCCGTCTGGCATTGCCAGTTTGGGGGCAGCAGTAGACGAGGTTTGGCTGGGTGGCATCATTTCACCCAAAGCAATCGCGACCTGCGCTGCCAGCGTTTCGTTAATTTTGGTCAAATGACCGAGCATCCGCTGCCGAATAGCACGAGTTTCGACCTTGCTCAGTTCAAATTGCAAAGCCTTGACAATATGCTCTTTTTCCGGCGCAGCCATACTGTTCCAGAATAAACGGGCCTGACCGTAGTGGTCGCCAAAGCTTTCGCTACGCTGCCGAACTTTATTGCCGCCCATCTGCTCAGGATAGCTGACATAACCGCCCTGTTCGGCTGGCACTTCGCCTGGCATGTTTTCGCCCAGTGAATTTGGATAATAGGAAACCCGTCCGGCGTTGATGGTATGTCGCATATGCCCCTCACGCTGGTTATTCGATATTTTGTTGACGGGGCGGTTAATCGGCAATTCCGGCCAATTCGGGCTACCCAAACGGCTTAACTGAGTATCCAGATAAGAGAAATTGCGGCCTTGCAAAAGCGGGTCGTTCGAGAAATCAATTCCCGGCACAACGTTGGTGGTCATAAAGGCAACCTGTTCGGTTTCGGAGAAGTAATTGTCGGGATTGCGGTTAAGGGTTAATTTGCCTACCCGTTTTACTGGCAATAAATCTTCCGGCCAAAGTTTGGTAGCATCCAGAATATCAAAATCGTACCTGGTTTCGTCCGCTTCGGGCATAATCTGAAGGCCCAACTCCCATTGCAGGAAATTGCCCTGCTCGATGGACTCGTACATATCGCGACGATGGAAATCGGGGTCTTTCCCGGCTATTCTTTGCGCCTCATCCCAAACCAGACTATGCACGCCGCGTACCGGCTTCCAGTGGAATTTGACAAAATGAGCTTTACCTTCAGCGTTAATCAAGCGGAAAGTATGCACTCCGAAGCCTTCCATCGTGCTAAAGCTGCGTGGAATCGCCCGGTCACTCATCGTCCACATAATCATGTGCATTGATTCGGGAGTGAGCGAGATAAAATCCCAGAAAGTATCGTGAGCAGTAGCGGCTTGCGGGATTTCGTTGTGCGGTTCAGGTTTGGCCGCATGAATCAAATCCGGGAATTTAATTGCATCTTGAATAAAGAAAACCGGGATATTATTACCAACAATGTCCCAATTGCCTTCGGAAGTGTAAAACCTGACGGCAAAGCCACGCACATCACGGGCGGTATCCGCCGAACCACGCGAACCCGCCACCGTCGAAAACCGCACGAACACCGGGGTTTTCTGGGAAGTATCGGTCAATACCTTAGCAGTAGTATACTGCGACAAAGATTCGGTTAGCTCGAAAAAGCCGTGCGCCCCAGCCCCGCGTGCATGAACCACCCGTTCCGGGATGCGCTCATGGTCAAAATGATGAATCTTCTCCCGAAAGTGAAAATCTTCCAATAATGTTGGGCCACGTACTCCAGCCCGCAAAGAATTCTGGTCATTATTTATCGCATGACCCATATTATCGGTCAAATTTTGTTCAGGGCCAGAAGTATGTTTGGCTAAATCCTGGTTCTTGCTCTGAGCATCAATTGCTCTTTTTTCTTCCATGAAATTTATCTCCTCAAAGACTTGGGTTTCTTATAAGTTAAATCGCAGAAACACAGCTCAAACAGTTACAGCAATATTAGTACCTCTGATAGCCAAAATTCGAGAGAACATGTTAGTTTCTCCCAAAATACTTTCGTTTTCTCCAACTACTATAGCTATGTTATAATTGTGAGAGATATAATTAATGATAGAAGCTGACCAAACAGTTACGCTGGTACGAGCTGTTAGAGAGAAAGGAGCAACAAGGCCCATGTTAGAAACTTCGACTCGCAATCTTCCTGGTATGGAAGAAAATCGAATTTACAATTTTGCGGCAGGCCCGGCGGTAATACCTGTCCCCGTTTTGCGGCAGGCTCAAACTGAATTATTAAACTATCGGGGAACGGGTATGTCGGTGATGGAAATGAGCCATCGCAGCACGACTTTTGAAGATATTATTCATACTGCCGAGAATAACGTGCGCCAACTTTATAAAATCCCGGCCAATTACAAAGTTTTGTTCTTGCAGGGCGGGGCAAGCCTTCAGTTTGCCATGATTCCTATGAACTTTTTGCCGCAAAGCACCAGCGCAGATTATATTATGAGCGGTTCTTGGTCGGAAGCGGCCTTGAAAGAAGCCAAAAAATTGGGTCAGGCCCGAATTGCCGCCAGCACCGAAAGCGAACAATATCGACGGGTGCCGCGCCAGGACGAAATTCAGCTTGACCCAGAGGCCGCTTATGCCCATTTCACTTCCAACAATACGATTTATGGCACACAATGGCGCACCGAGCCGGAAGTGGGCAATATTCCGCTGATTTGCGATAGTTCTTCCGATATTTTGAGTCGTCCGCTTGACATTTCCAAATACGGGGTGCTTTACGGTGGAGCGCAGAAAAACGCCGGGCCTTCGGGTGTGACGCTGGTTATTATCCGTGAGGACATGCTGGAAAAAGTGCCGCCCAAACTACCCGCCATGCTGGATTACCGCTTGCAGGCCGAAAAGGAATCGCTTTACAATACTCCGCCGACCTTTGCGATTTACTTGCTGGGGCTAGTTACCCAATGGTTGCTCGATATGGGCGGGTTGAGCGAAATGCAACGCCGCAACCAGGAGAAAGCCGCCCTGCTCTACGCCGCAATTGATGCCAGCAACGGGTTTTACAAGGGCCATTCCTTGCCCGATAGCCGCTCTTTGATGAACATTACTTTCCGTTTGCCGAGCGAAGAACTCGAAAAGAAGTTTACCAAAGAAGCGACGGCGGCCAGTCTGGACGGGCTAAAAGGCCATCGTTCTGTCGGCGGGCTACGTGCCTCGATTTACAACGCCTTCCCCCGCGAGGGTGTCGAAACCCTCGTCAATTTTATGCAGGATTTCCGGCAGAAAAACGGCTAATCCTGTAGAATATTGCTCTGCCAATAAATGCTTGAGCAAAATCTATTGACGGAGCAATATTTACTAAGGTAGCTTCTTTTATTTTTTGATGCTTTTTTGCAGAACTTGGCGGATACGTTGCGGGGTGTACTCGCCTTTGGTCAGGAAGTGAGCCAGACCGTCGTGCAGGAAATCGCGCTCGTCCTGCGTTAGCACTTTGGCCGAAACCACCACCACCGGGATGTTAATAGTGCGACGTTCAGTTCGCAAGCGGGCTAAAACCTGGAAGCCGTCCATTTTGGGCATCATCAAATCCAGCACAATCAAATCGGGCGGATTTTGAAAAGCCAGTTTCAGACCCTGCTCACCACTGGCTGCCGTTGCTACCACAAAATCCTGAGCGGTCAGGGTATCCTTGAACATTCGGCGCAAACTGGCATCGTCGTCAATCAGCAAAATATTGCGCTGGGGATGCAATGCCGTGAGGCGGTTAATCGTATCAATCAAGCGCGAAACTTCCACTGGTTTTGCCAGATATTCCGCCGCACCCAGTGTCATACCCCTGACCTTACTATCCTGTACTGTGCTAATAATGACCGGGATTTCGGCGGTTTCTGGCTTGCTTTTGAGGTAAATCAGAAAGTCCCAGCCGTCCATACGTCCTGCTAAAGCCAAATCCAGCACAATCGCCGATGGCGGGGTTTCTTCGACTACCTTGATAGCTTGCTCCGCGCTTGGCACGAGTTTGTACTGAAAACCGCCTTCTTCCAGATACGTCCCGACCAAGCGACCCAAACTTTCGTCATCCTCAACCAGTAAAATTATGCCACTCATTTGAGCAGCCGGATTTTCCAGCAAAGGGGCTAATGCTTCGTTAGCTTGTCGGGCTTCGAGTGCCATTGGGATGGTAAAATGAAAAGTGCTACCTTCGCCCAACTCGCTATCTACCCAAATTTTACCGCCGTGAGCCTCGATAATCTCCCGCGAAATTGCCAGCCCTAAGCCTGTGCCGCCGATTTCACGTCGATCACTATTATCTACCCGAAAGAATTTGCCGAAAAGCTGGCTCTGGGCTTCTCTAGGAATACCCAAGCCAAAATCTTGTACCGAAATGAGCATCATCTGGTTTTCATCGGGACGGGCTGAAATAATTACTTTGCCACCGTTCGGCGAATATTTCAAGGCGTTGCTGACCAAGTTAGTGAGAGCTTGCATAATACGGTCAGCATCAGCCCGGATATAGGGCAAATCAGGGGCGACATATAGCTCAATACGCTCACGCTGGGCATTAAACAAATCGAGTAAGGGCTTCATCAATTCGTGCAAACTCACATTATCATAATTATAGATTTGCCGCCCGGCTTCCATCCGTTGAATATCCAGAAAGTCACTAATTAGATTGGAAAGGCGTTGAGCTTCTTTGTGAATAGTTTCGACGTATAATCGAGCCTTGTTTTCGGGCAGCTTGCGAGTTAGCATCAGTTCGCTAAAGCCAAGCACACTTGCCATTGGAGTACGCAATTCGTGCGAAACCAGACTAACGAACTCATCTTTCATGCGCGAAACTTCTTGCTCACGGGTTACATCCCGAAAGACGACTACGACCCCGCTAATAATGCCGCCGCTATCAATAATTGGGGCAGCGACCAGCGCAATTAGAATCAGGCGGTTTTCCGCCCCGTTAATCTGGAAAATGCGTGGCTCAGTAGGTGTACCTTCCCGGATACAAAGCATACAGGGCGAAATTTCGGGCGGAATAGTTCGACCCGATTTATCACTTAGGCCCAAAGCTTCAATATAAACTTGACCTCGTAGCGAATCGGCTTTTTGGCCGAACAATTGCTCCGCCGCCGGATTAAGTGTGGTAATTTTCTGGTCAAGGTCGGTAGTGAATACACCGTCAGCAATGCTATCCAGAATAGCCCGGTTGCGGTTGCGCTCTTCAGTCATATCGTTAAAGAGGCGAGCGTTTTCAATCGCAATCGCCGCCTGGCTCGCCACTAAAGTTAAAATATCCTGGTCTTCCCTACTGAAAACACGGCCCGAAGTGCGGTCATTCAGGATAATTACTCCAAGTGTGTTTTTTTGCCAACGCACCGGGCTAACCAAAGTTGCCCCCGCTTCATTGGCACCAATATTCCAGTAGCGTACCAAAAATTGACGTAATTGGCTGGTAGCTTCCTCGCTCATGCCTTCGGGGAAATTTAGTTCGGGCAAACTGCTATCCATATTTCTGAGGGGTAGCAAATCGTTAATTACATCAAACTCAGTTAAGGATTGGCTATCAGGAGTGGTCAGACCGGGCAAACTTTGTTCGGCTACTACCCTGAAAGTGTGACTTTCCTCGTTCCAAAGAGCAATTGCCCCTCGGCTGGCTTGCAAAAGCTTTACTGTTTCACTCACAATCGTGGTTAGCACATCTTTAAGATGCAAAGACGAGTTAATTGCCAGCCCAATATCTTGCAAAGCCTGATTGCGGGCTAATAACCGTTCTATCGCCTTTTGCTGGTCTTCCACCGACAGCCAGAGCCGCTCCCAGGTCTCCTTGACTGTAACCAGCATAGTATATTCTCGTAACACCCGGCTGTAATCCTGAGCGTTCCGTAGAGCCGGGCCAAGTGCCGCGCCTAGCACTTCGAGTTCCGCCAAAATTTCGGCTTCGATAAAATGCCTTGAAATTACCAATAATCCAATTGGACTATCACTAAAGGGGTAATAAATTAAATGATAATCGGAAGGTAAATTGGTTAAATTTTCCACAACAGTAAATTTTTCCAGTAAACGCAAGGGCCGCAAAACGTTCAAATCTAGCCCAACAGGGAAATTATCTTTATGCAAAAGGTTATAGCCGGTGTATTCGTTTTCCCAACGTAGCAAAGCCAGCCCCGCTTCCGGGCCGCAAATTTGCCGGGCCAAAGCCAGCCCTTCACGTCCAACCCGGTCAGGGTCTAAGTTTTGCCCCAGCGCAAGAAACTCGCGCCGTATTTTTCCCTCGCTCAATGTATCAACCTTT
>JBBQGP010000208.1:0-9566 GCA_038323095.1 Chloroflexia bacterium
GGGCGGCAGGGCGAGATACAGGGCGGCGGTCAGTAGTAAAAGCGAAACGACGGGTGGGGCGAAGCGTCCGGCTTCGCGCCAGAGTAGCGAGGCAAGGCCAACGGTCAGGGCGGCGTAACGGGACGAGATTTCGGTTGCACCAATTCGCAGGGCTGAGGCATATACCACTAACACCACCCCTGCTCCGGCCAGAGCCATTGCCAGTAAGCTGAGGGCGGCGGGTGCATCGAGTGGAGCGTTAGAGGTGGGCGAGAAACTGGCAGACAAATTGCCGATAACGCGCCCGAATTGCTGGAAGGGCAGGGCCAGCAAACTTGCGCCGGGAGCAGCGTCCGTATAGAAATGGCCCTGATAATAGGCCGCGTTTGGAAAATCGGCAGGATTGGTCAGGAATGTGCCAGAAGCGGTACGGGCAAAATTATCTATCTGGCTGGTGTGGTCGGCGGCAAGGGTGGCTGTCAGGGCGTAGGCACTGCGGGTAGCGGCATCGCTTTTGGCAATGGGCAGAGCGGTCACAAAGTAAAGCAGGGCCAGCCCCAGAGCCAGCCCCAGCATAAGCCGCCAGCCGGGTTTGTGGTCAGGCAAGGGGTAGGCCGGGAACGTCTGGGCCGAGACATCGGGTTGGGGTGTCCTCGCCATTTGGGTGCGTCTAGGTTCGGTTTTCAAAACAGATTAGCTACCGATTTTTTAATGATTAGTTCTAAATAGCAGTTTTTCATCGAGGCCATAATAGCATAATTCGCCGATTTTTTAAACCAAGATGGTTTCAGCCCGAAGCTATTGTTATAGAAATTTCAAATCTATTTCCAATTTTTAATAGAACTTTCATTCTGAATAAAGAATTATACTGCTTTGAAAATAAGCAAGGAATTCTTAGTTTTGATAATGTAATATTTTGGTTATTTAATAAAGTAAAATTTGGTGATAATGCCAAAAAAGCAGTTAGCTATAAAATATCTATAATGAGTTCAGAAGTAGTTGAAAATTTAATTTTAGTAAAGAAACTAACCAAAATAAACCACTACCGAAATAAAGCCGGGAGCGGGAGGTAGTAGCCTAAGCAAATCGAAATTCTTTAGAAAGATTAAAACCACGGTTGACAGATTAAATATTTTTGATATAATTAAGTCATTACGGGTTTCTAAAAAAGCTTGAGCAATTTAGTAGTAGCAAACAACTTTGAATTTATCGGTGGTGTAACTAATCTATCTTAAAACGAACTTGCTTCATCCTGTACAATTTTAGCCAGAGCGGGGCTGTTACATCCTTTTATCTATAGGCGGCTTTTTCAACTGTTAGCTAAATAGGGTTTGTTTTTCTTTGCGCTTTTTTGCTAAAATTAAGATTAACTGTTTGGCTAGGCTGGATAAGCAGCCACAGCCCAAGAACGGGGCTTTAGTTAGGGCTTTTAGCCCGATTTTGCTATAGTCTGGTTTTTGGCTATGTTCCTGTTAAAGTGCTATAAAACAATTGTTTTAAATCGTTTACGCTATTAGTAGACACAGGAGAGAAGAACCTTGAGAACACTCAAGACTAACAAACGGGTAGCAATGTTGCTATCTGCCCTCATGCTCCTCGGCATGATGTTTCAGGCGTTTAGCCCAAGTGCGGCCTTCGCTGCCGACCCTTCCACCGATAGTATCAATAATGCTGCTCTAGGCGATGCTACTACCGTTCAAAGTTCGCGGAGTGCCACTGTTAGCAACAGTCTCTGGACGGCTACCGGGCAAGTTAATGTAGTGGTACGCTTGAAAGATACGCCACTTGGTATTTTTAGTGGCAACGTAGCGGCTCAGGCCAGCAAAATCAAATCGGCGCAAGACGCGCTGACCGCCAGCATGAGCAAATTTGGGGCGCAGGAAACTGCTCGTTTGAGCTATGCCTTGAACGCCGTAGTTTTCTCGGTAGATGCCGCGCAAATTTCGGGTATGTCCAAAGTGGCTGGTATCAGCTCGATTAACAAATTGAACGATTACGAAGCGGCTGACCCGGTTGTCACCAGCGCGGTAGGCGGGACGGCTTTGCAGGCTACCGGCCTCAAGGGTCAGGGTATGGTCGTCGCCGTAATGGACTCCGGCATTGACTACACCCACGCCAATTTGAGCGGCCCTGGCACTGTAGCAGCTTACAACACCTGCTACGCCCAGCGCGACGTAGCCCCTAGCGGCATTTGTGCCACTTTGTTTGGCCCTACCGCTCCTAAAGCAATTGGTGGAATTGACTTCGTTGGAGAAGCCTGGCCGACTTTTGGGCCGCGAACCACCGACCCGAACCCGATTGACAAAGAGGGTCACGGTACACACGTGGCCGACATTATTGCTGGCAAAACTGGCATGGCTCCTGAAGCCAAAGTGGTTTCCATCAAGGTTTGTAGCGCAGTAGCTACCTCCTGTAACGGTGAAGCCTTATTGTTGGCTGCCGACTATGTTATCTCCTGGAATATGAATTCGGCCAACGCCAGCAAGAAAATCAGCGTGGTAAACCTTTCGCTTGGTCAGAGCTACGGTCAGGAAGAAGACGATTTGACCAACGCCTTGAACAACGTTTACCGCTCTGGTGTAGTGGTAGTGGCTTCGGCTGGCAACAGTGCTGACCGCTCCTATATTGCTGGTTCGCCTTCGATTGGTTTTGGCGTAATTAGCGTGGCTCAAACCTCGATGCCGACTGACAAAATCAACCGCATCAAAATTAATGCACCCGTACCCGGTTTCATTAACTACGCGGTTTATCAGGATTGGTCGCCCGCTTTGACTACTGCCCTAACTGGCGATATTCAGTGGGGCGTAGGTGCTGACAAACTGGCCTGTTCCGGCTATCCGGCTGGCTCGATGGCTGGCAAAATCGCCTTGATTGACCGGGGTACTTGTGCCGCCAGTCTTAAAGCGGCAGCGGCTTCGGCGGCTGGTGCAAAAGCGGTAATTATTGCCAATAACGTTGATGGCGCACCGCCCAGCTTTAGCTACGGTGGTGGTACGGTAACTATCCCGACCTTTACCATTTCAAAAAGCGATGGTTTGAAGCTCAAGGTTGCCGGTACTAACGTAACGCTTGACCCGGCTTTGGCGGTTTCGGTAGCCAATACCATGACGGCTTCTTCCTCGCGTGGCCCTTCCATCAATGGCAGCCTGATTAAGCCTGACATTGGTGCGCCGGGTGCTTCTCTTTCGGCAGAAGTTGGGACGGGCAACGGCCAGACCGTTTTCGGTGGTACTTCGGGTGCAGCCCCGGTAGTTTCGGGCGCAGCGGTTCTGCTTCGCCAGAAATATCCGACTTTTACCCCTTCTGAAATCAAGTCGCTGTTGATGACCAATGCCGACACTAATAACAAGACCCTGCTGCCCGACGGTAGCTTGTACGCTACGCCGATTACCCGCATTGGTGGCGGTGAAGTCCGGGTAGACCGGGCCGCTAACAGTGGCTTGCTGGCTCAGGTGCCGGAAGTTGGCAAATACAAGGACATGACCAACGGTACGGACATCAGCGTTCCTTACACTACGGGTAGCTTGTCCTTTGGCTTCCAGCCTATCGCGGGCAACGATACCAAAGTCTTGAGCAAGGACATTGTGGTTAAGAACCTGACCAATACTGGTCGTTTGTACCAGATTGAACTGAACTTCCGCGACCCGGCAGACCAGGCGACTGGTGCAGTTACCTTGCTTGGCCCGCAGCAGTTCTGGCTCAATGGTGGCGAAACCCAGACCATCCAAATTCAATTGATGATTGAAGGTCAGAAGCTTGGCAACTGGCCGCTAACTGGTAAAGTTGGTCAACTCGGTGGTGACGGCACTCAGCTTAATGGGCCGGAATTTGACGGTTACATTGTGCTGAATGGTGGCGCGAACAATACTGCTTCGCTGGCCTGGCAGGTACTCCCGCGCAAGTCGTCGGACACTCGTGTACTCAGCACTTTCGATACCTGGAACAATGGGCCGGTAAAGGCTTTGCAATTGGCTAACGACAATGGCGGCTCGGTTACGGGCAATGCCGAAGTGTTCCAGTTGCTTGGCAGCAGCCCCAAACTAACCGGGGCAGTGCCTGGACCAGGTGACAATGCCGCAGTAATTGACCTGAAATACTTCGGGGTACGCGAAGTTGGGCCTTACATCCAATTCGCTATCAATACCTGGGGTCAGCGGGCCACTCCGAACTATCCAGCAGAATTTGATGTCTACATAGATACGAATGGCGATGGCACTCCTGATTATCTAATTTACAACAAAGAAGCAAATGGCTTTGGCTCCACCGGGCAGAACTTGGTATATGTGCAGAAGTTGAGCGGCGGCGCAGCCAGTGCCTACTTCTACTCAATCACCGATTTCAACACTGGCAACATTGTCTTCACCGCGCCGAAATCGGTTCTGGGCTTGACCAACGGTACGAAGTTTGGGGCGCAATTGTACGCCTTCGACAACTACTTTACAGGCAACCTGACCGATAGCATCACCGGGCCGGTCAACGGCTTTGCGACTTATACCGTTGGTGCGCCGCGCTTCACCCTTTCGACCTTACCCTGGACGAACCCTGGTACGTTGTCGAGCGATGGCTTGACCATCAGCGTCCCGGTCAACGGTACGCAGGTGCAAATCAATACTAGCGGCAGCAGCGCGACTTCGAGTGCTACCGGCTTGCTGTTGATGTACGACACCAACCCGGCAGACCGTGAAGCCGAAGCGGTAATGCTTCCATAGTGCTGAGGACTGAGGGCTGAGGGAAAAGTCAGTTTCTAGTTTCTAGTTGTTTCTCTCTCCCTCATTTAGCTCATACCTCTTGTTACCGTCAGGTACGAGGGTAAACGGAATTAAAAAAGGGTCGGCCCGGTTAGGTCGACTCTTTTTTTGTGAGTGTGAGGGAATTAGCTTCACATTTAGCTCTTGGTAGGGTAAAATGAAATTATCTTAATGATTTTGAGAGTTCGCAGAGTAAAGAGGTTTTATTGATGTCGTCGGAGCTTGCCGGAACAGAAACAGTAGAAACAAATAATGCTAAAATCGGGCCAAATTTGGCATCAAAAAATAAGTGGTTTGAGCCGGGTTTGCTTTCGCTATTGCTGCTAATTGGGTTAGCGTTGCGGCTTTTTAATCTTAACCGTACTTCGCTTTGGTGGAACGAAGTCAACGGAATTGGGGCGGTGCAGAACCGTAGCTTTGGGGAAGCCCTCGGCAGCTTTGACAAATACATTTTGCATCCGACCCTTTTTCGCGGGATTTTGCAAATCTGGATTAGTCTGGTGGGAATAGGCGAACCGGTGCGACTGTTTTCGGCTTTGGCAGGGGTGGCGACGCTGGCAGTGGTCTATTATATCGGACGAGGCTGGCTCGGCCAGAGAACTGCATTTACCGTGCTGGCCTTGCTGACAATTTCGCCGCTTTTGCTTTACTGGTCGCAAAATATTGAGGTTTATGCTTTTTTTATTTTGCTGGTAGCAATTAGTATGCTGCTGGTGTTACAGGTTAACGAGTACCCGCCGCAAAATTGGCGGTGGGCGATTTACGGGGTGAGTGCGGCGGCCCTGATTTACACCGATTATCTGGGTTTTTATGTAATTTTAAGTCAGCTTGTCTTTTTAGGGATAACGCTTTTCAAGAACCGGGCAAATTTGCTGCGGGCCTTGCTCACTTTTGGCTTGGTGGGATTGGCTTATTTGCCCTGGTTGGGTAATTTACGGGAACATTTTCGGATGAGCCGGGAGTTTTATGCTTTTATCCCGGTTCGGTGGGGCATCTCGCAAATTCTGGAAGCTTTGAACTATCAGTTATTCTGGTTTGTGCCAAAATCGCTGGGCTTTGTAGCTGGCGGAATTTTCTTTCCGCTTTACGGGTTAGGTCTAATCTGGCTCTGGCAAAATTCGCGCAAGCTGGCAATTTTGCTTTCTTGCTGGAGCTGGCTACCGCTTTTGCTAATCTGGCTGGGCGGACGCTTGCGGCTGGATTTTCTGGCCCAAACCTCGCAACTGGCTTTTTGTACTCCCGGTTTCTTGCTAGTTGTAGCGGCAGGTATTTGGGCCTTGCAAGATTGGCTAAAATTTGCTCCTTATGTAGCGTTAGGGCTGGCTCTGCTTATAAGCGGGCTGGCTTACCTGAACTATAGTCAGAATTACTGGCAGCAGGAGTGGCGCGGGCTGGTCGGGGAGGTGCGCGGGCAGCAACAAGCCGGAGACACAATTCTTTTGCTAAACCCGCAAAATTTGACCGCACCAACTTTCGATTATTATTATCTCTTGGGAGCAGGCGCAAATAACACTTTGGAACGGCGTAGCCTGGATTTATATCAGGACGCACCCTCCCAAATCCGTGATGTTTTCAAGGATAAAAAGCGGGTCTGGGTAGTTAGCTGGTATACGGGCAATAGCGATTTTGAAAATGCTCGAAAAACTTTGGAAAGCAATTTGCCGTCCGGCTACTCGGTTGCTTCCTATAAAGAATACCAAAGTTCGCAACAGGGTTTGCTCGGCCTAACCCTTTACGCGAACAAGTCGAATTAGGAAATCAATCTCCCTGCCCTAAAAGGGCGGGGCTGATACCATGAAAACGGCCCTGAAGGGCTGAGGTAGGGTTTGGCAAAATCTGGCTCAACCATACTCAATAAGCTATATCAAACAGTTCGGGAAAAATCTGGCATTGGCTTTAGCCAAGGTTTCATGATATTAGCCCGGACATTCCATGTCCGAGAGATTAGCCCTACCTATCAAATAACAAGTGCTAGAAGTTAGGGTAAATCAATTGGCGGATCAATATCTTACAAACTACATTGCCCAATCAGGATAAACCCTAACTCAAAACTCAAAGCTCTTACAACAGTCCCAGAGCCATTTTGCCCAGCGTAGCGGTGCTAACATCGTCCATTGGTGGGTTATTCAAACCGGCCCGGCTATCGCGGTAGTAGCGTTGCAGGGGAGTATTCATCGAAAGAGCCGCGCCGCCAACAATACGCAGAGCTAAATCAATTGCCTCGATAGCCTTATTAGTCGCCAGATTTTTAGCAGCACCGATTAAAGCCTGAATTTTGGCCGGATTTGCCTCGATATAAGCCGCATCGCTGGCAAGTTCGGCCACGTAGAAAAGGGTATTTTCGGCAGAAAGCAAAGCCAGCTCCATCCGGCCCGCTTTTTCCTGAATATGGGGTAATTCGGCAATTGCTTTATCAAGGGAATTGGGCTTGCGCTCTCTGGCCCATTTTGTCGCAAATTTTCCGGCGGCGCGGCCTGTCCCAAAGTAAATCGCAGCAGTAGGCAAAGCCCACGCTCCACTACAGGCCGCTTGCTGTGGGGTAGTTTTCTGGTTTGGCCCAAGATAAGCCTCCGCCGGAAGCTGCACGGTTTCCATTATCAAATCGTGGCTACCCGAAAGCCGCATTGCTAACGAATTCCAGGTTGGTTCAATCCGCAAACCGGGCATATCGCGGGTCAAAAGAAAATTGCCCACTTCGGGCGGAGTGTCCTCCCGCTTTACCGCCGCCGTCACAACAATATAATCCAGCACAGGCGAGCCAGTAGTATAAGTTTTGTGACCGCTTAATTGCCAGCCGCCCGTTTTGGCATCGAAAGTACCGACGGTAGTTGGCATACCGCCCCGGCTGGGGCTACCTGTGGCCGGTTCGGAAGCAGCGTTATTTATCAAAGCTCCTTTTTCGACCACATCTTTAACTACCCGCTCAAGCTGGTCTTTGGGCCAATTATTTACAAACATATAGCGGGCCAGTTGGGATAAATGCATTGCCACCACCAGCGAAGTTGAAGCACAACCTTCGCCCATCCGAGCTTGCGCCCGCGTTACTTCGGCCAGCGTTGCGCCCCAGCCGCCCCATTCTTCTGGCACAGTCGCTTTCAAGTAACCGCTTTGCCGCAAATCCTTGTAATTTTCGTAGGGGAAAGTATTTTCGGCTTCGTGCTTGTCGGCCCGCTTCCCGAATTCATCGGCTAATTCCGCCGCCAGATTATACAAGCGTTGTCCCCGCTCGGTTTGATTATTCATTCTTAAAATTACTCCTTTATTTCCAGTATCTTTACTTTTAACTATTAATCCCTTACCTGTGTAGGAGGGATTTCCAATCCCGATTTTACCCAATCCGTTTGGTCGGGATTAGAAATCCCTCCTACACCTGAAACTATTTTTTTACTTTTTTCTAATTATCAGGCAGGAACTACGCCAGCACTTAAACCGTCTTGAGTATAAGCGGGCTTTAAAACCACGTCAAGAAACGTCCCGACCTCACGTTTTGCAATCACAAAATTTCGGCCTCTGCTATAATTATACTTAACAAAATGGTGGCACACTCCTGGCTGATAGCTCTTGAATAAAGAATTGCTAACAGTTGCCAAAAAAGGAAATGGGATGACTGAGTTTTTTCTATGGTACGGTATTATCTGGCTTATCGGGTTAGTCGGGCTACCTTATTCTTTTGCTTTTTTCTCGCGCCTGCCGGATAGAGGTTATGCTTTTAGCCGTCCGCTTGGGGTTTGGACTCTTACGATTGTGGCCTGGTGGCTGGGCAATATCAAACTTTTGCCTTTTACGGGTAATAGTTGCTGGTTGGTGCTGGGCGGTTTGGCTCTGGGTGGGCTTGGCGTGACAATTTACAACCGCCGCGAGATGTGGCAATGGTTTTCGCGCTGGCCCAATTTGCGCCTGATACTAATTGGCGAGATTTTGTTTTTTCTGGCTTACGCCTTTATCGTAAATTATCGTTCGTATCTTCCGGCTTTGAACCAATCCGAAAAATTCTTTGATTACGGCTTTATCAATGCTATTTTCGCCGCACCCAATTTGCCCCCGCCCGACCCCTGGTACGGTGGCGCACCCATGAATTATTACTATGGCGGGCAGCTTTATATGGCGGTTCTTTCCAAATTAAGCGGGACAGAGCCGAGTACGGGCTATAATATTGGCATGGGCCTGATTTTCGCCTTGGCTACGCTGGGTTGCTACGGGCTGGGCAGCAATTTAATCGGGTTATGGCGGGGCAAAAACCGCCCCTCTTTATTGGGTGGTCTGGTCGGCGCAAGCTTTATCATGCTTCTGGGCAATGTTGATGCCATCCGCCAGTTTAGTTTGCACGCCCCGCAACAATTGGCCGAAGGAAAATTTCCGCCTTATTTTGACTGGCCTGCTACCGCCCGCATGGTTTACGACCCCATGCCGGATGGTCGCTTGCTGGATATTTTGACCGAGTACCCGATTTATAGCTGGCTCAATGGCGATTTGCACGCTCACCTTTTAGGTATTCCCTATGTGACGCTGGCTTTAGCCCTGATACTTAATACTTTTGTCGCTTCTAAAGGCTGGGCTTTGGTGAATTTAAACCCGACCTCCCCGCCCAAATATTTATTAGCCGGGCTGATTATGGGCGCACCGTATTTGATTAACGCTGGGGATTTCCCGACTTATCTGGGAATTTTAATTGTCGGGCTGGCTCTGACCGAAGCGCGAATGGCTGACCCCTGGCGGTGGCGGTTGGTGCGCTGGCTGATGCAAATTGTTTTGCTGGGTGTAGCTCTAGTTTTTGTTTATTTACCCTATTTGACCAATTTTAACGGGATGATTAAGGGCAAGCCTTTTCCCGAAGTGGCG
>JBBQGP010000209.1:0-9542 GCA_038323095.1 Chloroflexia bacterium
TGATGTTCCAGCCGCTACCGAACGTGGAGTGTTAATCGGTAATACTCCCGGCGTATTGACCGAAACTACCGCCGATTTAGCTTTTGCTCTGATTTTAGCGACGGCCCGGCGGGTGGTCGAAGGAGTGGATTACATTAAAGCTGGAAAATGGCGCACTTGGGGGCCGCTTGAATTGCTTGGCGTAGATGTACATCATGCTACTTTGGGCATTTTGGGGATGGGACGCATCGGGCGGGAAGTGGCGAAACGGGCGCGGGGTTTTGACATGCAAATTCTGTATCATAACCGCAGCCGGGATGAGACAGCCGAGCGTGAATTTGGCGCGAAGTATCTTGAAAAAGACGAGCTTTTGGCTCAAAGCGATTTTGTAAGCGTGCATGTGCCGCTTTCTCCCCAAACCCGCCATTATTTGAGTGAACGCGATTTTGCTTTGATGAAGCCTTCTGCGATTTTGATAAACACGGCACGCGGCCCGGTAGTAGACCAGGCTGCTTTATATCAGGCAATTAAGAATGGGCAAATTGCCGGGGCAGGGCTGGACGTAACTGACCCTGAACCGCTTTTGGCGACTGACCAGCTTTTAAGCTTGCCACAAATTACGGTTATCCCGCACGTCGGCAGCGCAACCCGCGCTACTCGTGGCAAGATGGCCGAGATTGCCGCCCGCAATTTAATAGCCGCCCTGCAAAATCAGACAATGCTTTCTTGCGTCAATCCCCAAGTCTTAAAAACGGATAACCTATAAGGCTACTTTTAGTAGATTGAACCAAAATTTTTAATAGAAGCCAAAATTTTTAGCTTTTTATGGGTGGAAAAAGGGATGCAATTCTGCCGGGAATAGTGTAGAATAGCCGAAGAATTTTGACAAGATATGCTCTCCCGGAGGTTTCCTGATGGCACTGGCCCAGAGCGAAGGGCTTAATATCCGATTTATCGAAAAAACTCATATTGGCCGCCGCAAGAAAGAACAACAAGATTATCAAGGCCATTTATTGTTGCCCGCCGACAAAGAAAACAATCGTCCGGCGGTGCATCTTTTTGTGGTGGCAGATGGGGTAAGTATGGGGGCGGCAGGTGCGCTTGCCAGCCGGACGGCGGTAGAATTCGTGCTGAACTGCTTTAAGCAATTAGTCCAGGATGAAGGCAAAACTGATTTAGCCGATGCGCTGGAACAAGCTTTTCAAGCCGGAGCAGATGAAATTCTGCGGCTTTCCGAAGAACATCACGGCATGGCGACTACTTTTGTGGCGGCTTTAACGGTAGGAGACCGCCTTATAACCGCTCATATCGGAGATAGCAGGGTTTATCTGGCCTTTAGTACGCCGCAGGGCTTTCAGCTAAAGCCAATGGGGGTTGACCATAGCTGGGTGGAAGAAGCGGGTCGGGCAATGGTTTTGGCGGGCGAACTTAAAGAAGGCGAGCTTTTGACCGACAACCGTCGCCATTCAATTACCCGCGCCTTTGGGATGGAAGGCGAAGTGCTGGTTGATTTTAATAGTAGCCAGTTACAAAATAATGATTTGGTGTTGGTATGTAGCGATGGGCTATGGGATTTAATCGAGCCGCTTTTGCTCAAGGATATGCTGGTAGATGCCGCTACCGACCTAAAAGCCTTGCAGGGTGAGGCCGCCGAAATTCGTTTGCAAACTCTGGCTGACCGTTTGGAAGAAACCGCGATGGTAGCGGGCGGACGCGATAATATTACCCTGACGCTGCTTTGGGTTGAAAAAATCGGGCGACCTTATTCTTTCCCGTCTTTGCCGCGCTTGTTGGCCCGTACTACCCAGGACATAGAAGAGCGCACTGGCCTGACCGAAGAAACCGCCCCAATTGAAGTTTTATCGACCCCGGTTAGTTTTCGGCCTTACCAGCCAACGCCCCCGGCGCGTTTGCCAAATTCCAATAATGACGAGGCTACTGTTCCAATTAATTTGGATGCGATTTTTTCCAAAGCTCAAAAGTTGTTTGCGCTGGGGCATTGGGACGAAGCTTTTGACGAATTTTTGCAGGTGGAACGTCACGAGCCGTCTTATCATAATCTGTTTGAGATAGTAAGTAACGCGCTGACACGTTATGTCGAAGGGGCAATCAGCCAAAACCACCCGGAACGGGTATCTTATTTATTCAAACGTTTGAATGAAGCCGGAGTAACCCGCTACAATGATTTGCTATTCGAGTTTTGTTTGGAAGAAAGCCGACAGGCCAGCCGAAACAAGGAATATGCTCAAGCTAAAACAATGATTGATTTTGCAATGCAATTGCGCTCTAACGATACCCGCGCCCGCAACCAGCAAGAATTAAACGAATTGTACTTGCAGCTAAACCAGTCTAACCAGCTTGCTTTGGCCGATAAACTGGCAATCGCTCAAAGAATTTACGCTCGCGATGCTGATTTTGGCGGAATTCAGGACGATTTAGCCACGATTTATATGGAATTGGGCGATGAGGCGGTTCGCAATAAGGCCGATAATGAAGCTTTGGGCTGGTATCAAATTATCCGTTCGCTCAAGCCCGAAGATGCCCGGCTAATTTCGCTGGCAGCCAGCAAGCAGCGTTCTTTGGAAGATACAATAAGTCGGCAGCGCGAAACCGAAACGAGCCGGGCGCGGGCTGTAACCCAGCCTTTAGCCAACCGTTCTTCTCTAAATCAGCGTAACCGTCAGAAAGAAATAGTAGACAAGCCCGAAAACGAGGCGATTAACCGTTTGCGGGATAGAGTTAGCCGCGCTCAAAAAGCCTGGGATGCCGGACGTAAAGAAGTTGGCGCGGAATATATTTATTTGGTGGAGCAATTAAATAGCCTGATTTCGCCTAACCCCTGGCAACCTACTTTCCCCAGAGTTTGCTATGATTACGGCAAATGGCTGCTAGACCAAAAACAATACGGCGAGGCCCGGCCTTATTTCATCAAGGCTCAGACACTTGGGATGGCAGCAGCCCAGCAGAGAATTAACGAAATTGACCGTATCTTGCGCGAAAATGGGACAGGTAGCAAAATAGCTACTGCCCCGAATTTAGCCAGCAATGAAGAAATTATTACGGACGATAGTAACCTTAATCCAAGTCCAACGGCGGCCCTGCTTTCGGAATTACGGCTAGGAGTAGCCAATCTCACCTCGCGCCAGCCTTTAATTCAGCGCAAAATCGAAATCCCACCCGACACAATTTTTGTAGGAGCAAATAATACCAGCGAAGATACTCCCAAAACTGGTGGAAACGGCAACTTTGTCGAGAACGAGCGTCCGCCCAGCCCACTTTCGGCGGCGGCTATGGCGGCGGGAAACAGCTTGCCCCCGCCCTCCAATTTTGAAAATAACGGCAATAATTTTGAGAAGCCGGAAAGATTGGTTGGGGCAAGCGGGACGCTGCGGCGACGCGACAATAGTAATGGGGGCGACCCTTTACAGGATGCGGCCCAGCGCGAAATAAGCCGGTTGCAAAATCAGGGCCTGCCCCTCTCTAACGCTCAACCCGAAGTAATGCGGCGCAGGCAGCGTGAAGGCTTCGTCAGCTTTATATCGGGTTTAACGCCAGCTTTCACAATAGCAATTGTGGTAGTGGTGGTGCTGGTGGCAATATTGATTGGGGTCGGCCTGTACACTAACGCTAACCAGAAAACCGAGCAGAACCGGGCAAGTAGTGCCACTGCTACCACGTCTGTGGGTACTACAACCCTGACCACCAATCCAACTAATCAAGTTACTACCCCGGCAGCCGCCAGCCGTCCGGCGATTAGCACTAAGCTGGATGGAGTTGCTCCGGCGGATGTGCGAGTATTTTTAGCCGCACCGGGCGAAACTTCGGCAAATTATCGTGACCGCGAATTGAATTTTGATAGTTCAGCCAATCTATTTCGCTTACCTCCGGCAGCACTGAATACCCTTGATGCCAAAACCAGATATATGCTAATCGTGCGGCCTAAAGATACTGCTACCCGCAAATTTGCGGCGGATTTGCCAGCTGACTCGCCTTTGCTGACACTTTGGACTAAACCTGATTTGAGCGTTAGCGGCGGTAATCTGGACGTTTCCCTGAAAATTGCCCCGGAAGCTTTGTCCTTTTACCCGGTAGACAACGGCGACCAGGATTTAGATTTGCCGGACGGTGGCCGTTACTTCAAAGCTACCCGGCATAATGTTTTGAGCGAATTTTATCGCTATTACAACGCCAATGGCGGCTTAGGTCGCTTTGGTTTCCCGGTTAGCGAAGAATTCGATTGGAAAGAAGTTGGCGGCACAGTTCAATTCTTTGAACGGGGCTGGCTGGTAAAAAGTGGCAACCCCAGTTCAGTCCGAATTGGCAAGCTGGGTCAAACCGTTTTGGATGAAGCCAGCTATGATAGCAACCTGAAACCACCCGCCAGCGTGGGAACGGCTACCTACAAGGTTGATGCTGCTTTTGCCGATAGCAATATTAACAATCGCTACGGTAAACCACTCAGCGCGGCCTTTGAAATTAGCTTGGGCAATAGCAAGAAACGGGTACAGTATTTTGAATTCGCCCGACTTGAAGTTGACCCGGCTAACAAAAATGCTCCAACTACGCTTGGTTTACTGGGTACAGAATACGCCCGCGCCCGCGATTGGCTGAGATAAAAAGGTTTGACAAAACCGGGCAGAAAAAGTATAATGCTTCAAGCGTAGAGAACCGGGCAATCGGTGGCGCAGTCTTATTCGGGGGAGATGGCCGAGTGGACGATGGCGACTGTCTTGAAAACAGTAGAGGCGCAAGTCTCCGGGGGTTCGAATCCCTCTCTCTCCGCCTGACAGTTTAATATGGGGAGGTGCCAGAGTGGTCGAACGGGACCGCCTGCTAAGCGGTTAAGGGCCTTAAACCCTTCGAGGGTTCGAATCCCTCCCTCTCCGTTCATTTCTTTTCAATTCCCTTTCAAAATTTTCACTTTAGAAGCTTTGCCCTGGTGTATACTTTGCAAGTATATTACCAGAGCAAATTTTATTTTGTCCAGATTTAATATTTGGCATAATACTAAAAGTCAGGCTAGATAAAATGTTGGAAAGTAAACCAAAAATTGCACCCTCTGAAACTACACCAGAAGCTACACCCGCAAAAGTGGGCTTTTTCGCCGGAAGCTGGCTTTATTTCGCACGTGGTGGCAAAGCTCTCAAGCATCGCAACTATCGCCTGTTTTGGACAGGGCAACTTGTTTCGCTTATCGGCACCTGGATGCAAAATCTGGCGCAAGGTTGGCTGGTCTTAAAACTTAGCAATAACGACCCTTTCGCGCTGGGTACGGTCACAGCCTTGCAATTTTTGCCGGTAATGCTTTTTTCAATTTTTACCGGGGTAGTAGCTGACCGCTTTCCTAAACGGCGAGTGCTGCTTATAACCCAGAGTGCGGCTATGACCCTGGCTTTTGTTCTGGCAATTTTGGCGACTAGCGGGCTGGTGCAAATCTGGCAAATTTATATTATGGCGACTTTGCTTGGTCTGGTAAATACTTTTGATATACCCGCTCGTCAGGCGTTTGTATCCGAAATGGTCGGTAAAGAAGATTTGATGAACGCCGTTGCCCTTAACTCTTCTATATTTAATGCCGGACGGTTTGTTGGCCCGGCTCTGGCCGGATTAATCATTGGGCTGGGTGAGGCTTTGTTGGGCAGCACTATTGCTGGAGTAGCCTTTGCTTTCTGGCTAAACGGGCTTAGTTATATTGCCGTAATTATCGGGCTGGCCCGGATGAACCCTGTCGAACTGCATAACCCGCCGTCCCAACAGAAATCCGGCTCGATTTTCAAAAATCTAGGCGAAGGCTTGAACTACGTTTGGCGTTCTCCCCAAATTCGCTCGATAATCGTATTGGTTGGAATAGTCGGCACTTTTGGACTAAATTTTAATATCTGGATACCCGTGTTGGCTCGTACCAGCTTGCACGTAGGGGCAGAAGGCTACGGCTTGCTGATGGCAGGGCTAGGGCTAGGGTCTCTGACAACGGCTTTAATATTGGCGATGCAGGGTCGTCCCTCGCAACGCCGGGTACTAATGATGGCTTTGCTTTTCGCCTTATGTGAAGTTGGAATAGCCTGCTCAGTCTGGTTTGTCGTTACTTTACTCTTTATGTTTGGCGCGGGCCTGACCTCAATCACCATTTTCACTACTTCCAATACCACCATCCAAATGTCTACCCCCGATACCTTGCGCGGGCGGGTTATGGGCGTATACGTGTTGGTATTTGCCGGAACAACCCCAATCGGCAGTATCTTTGTAGGTTGGCTGGCAAGCGTCGGCGGCACGCCTTTTTCAATGACCATATCTGCAATTTTAGTCGCTTGTGCCATCCCGCTCTATTTGCTCAGTTCCCGCAAAACCGCTACTCAAGCCTGAGTAATACCTGAATAGTGAAATAACCCTTTTGCTATTTAGGTTTAAGCTTCAAATAATCGTTCAGAAGCTTGTACTAATACAAAATTATTAGGTAAAAATAAAACTAAAAGTCGTTATCAGGAAAACTATAGCTTACTTATTAGATTCTTGTAAGTAAAAAATAGGCTACAAATCTTCAAATATTGCTTATAATTAAAATATTCCTAATTACATTATAATCTATTGACAAACCTACAATCTCGCTCTATCATATAAGTAGCTAATCAAACAAATTGATTAGCGAAATACGTAGTGACCTGGCAGACTGTCTCTTTAGTTCAAGAAGGAGGTGTCGATATGCCTGGTAGCATGGCTGAAATGGCGCAAGTAGCTTTACAGGGTTTGGCCCTGTTCGGAGCAATCGCGCTGCTACTGACCTTTTTTGTGGTCGGCTTACTGGTTCGCGTCGGCAAGGCTTCGGAAAAAGGAAGGGGTAAGGATGAAATCTCTAAAGAAATCAACCGCCAATTTCTTATTTTCGGGGCAGTGCTGGTAGTAGTGATGGGGCTTTCCAGCCTGGGCGCACCGCTTCCTATCGCTTTTGGCGCGGCCTTTGCGGTGTTGTTCCTGGTTTATCGCTGGATTTTCATTGGGACAGCCGCTTTTACATCTGTGCTATATATCGTGCATCTCTTGCTGGGCTAAAACCTGCCCTTACTTTTTCTTTCAGTATTCTTTCGCCCCGTTCTAACCGACGGGGCTTTATTATGTCAATTTGACATAGTGGCTTTGCTAAATTATAGTAATGGGTGAATTTGCCGAAGCTGGTATTGTTTATGCGAGATTAGCAGCGTAGCATAATTGGAAAACGAAAAACGAAAAACTGGACTTGTGGAGTAAACGAACAACCAATGGAATTTAGCTGGACACGCGCCGGGCAGAAAGCGGAATTTTTGCCCCGTCCGAATTGGCCTTTAATTGTCTGCGTCGGCGCACTTTTTGTAATGTTGGCCCTTTTTAACATAATTAACGCGATTTTGCCGACCTCGGACGATGTTTACCTTTATTTTGATTATGCTCGCCGGACTTTTGGCGGCGAAATCCCCTTTATTGATTTTCGGGTAGAATACCCACCCTTCGCCGTGATTTTCTTTTTAATTCCGGCTTTGTTTTCGCTTCCTTTTGGGGGGCTGGAACGCGATTTGTATGCCTGGCTTTTCCATACTCAATGCTTTGTACTGGAAGCCCTGACGCTTTATTTATCGCTGGCTTTGCTCCGCAAGGTTTATCCTACGGTACGCCCGGCTATTTTTACGCCACGCTTAATTTGGTACAGTTTGGGCGGGCTGGCTATTTCGCTATATCTTTTGCAACGCTTTGATATTGGGGCGACTTTCCTGATGACGCTTGGCCTATATCTGCTTTATGACAAAAGACCGGGTTGGGCCGGCTTTATAATTGGTCTGGGGGCGGCGACCAAACTTTATCCAGCAATTTTGTTGCCTTTGGCTTTGCTTTACTTTTGGCGGCACAAAGGCGATTTGCGTTCGGCCTTGAACTGCTTCTTTGGCTTTGCTATGGCCGGGTTGCTGCTGGTAACGCCAATTTTGGTGGTAAATCCCGGCGGTTTGCTGGCTTTTCTAAAGTTTCACAGTGAGCGCGGTATCGAAATTGAAGCAACCTTTGCTACAGTAGTTGCGCTGGGGCATTATTTGGGCCTTGCTCCGGCGATTTCTATTAATGACCACAACTCGCTAGGTATTACTTCGACCTGGAGTCATAGCTTGTCGAGCCTTTCAACGCTGGTAACGCTGCTTGGGTTAGCGGCCTTAATCTGGTTTGCCTGGCGTGCGAGTAGCCCGGACAATTATCTAAAAGCCGATTGGCTTATTCAAGCTGCCGCGCTGGGCGTTCTTTGGTTTATTCTGGCAAATAAAGTGCTTTCGCCACAATATCTTATCTGGATGCTTAGTTTTGTGCCATTTTGGAAAGGGCAAAAGCAGCCAATCTTTTTGATTGCCTTGCTGATGAGCTTTATTTCCTTCCCTTTCCTGATAGATGGCTTATTTGTGATTGATTGGCTGCCAATGACTTTGCTTGCCATTCGCAACGGGCTTTTGATTGCCGTATTTGTGCAATTAGTTCCAGCTCTGGAAGTGCCAAAATCCAAAGTCGCCCGTATTTTGGGAAGGGCTACCCAGCCAGCCTAAAGATAAAAGATGGAGCTACCATTGGAGAAAGAACGCCGCTTTTTTGATTTGGCAGAATTTGAAGAATTAGCACTACAATGGCGAAACCGCGCCCGTTATTTTGCTTCTATCAATTCGACCAATCAGGAAGCCCGCCAATTTTTAAGGGCGAACCCGCGTCATCCCCAGGAGATGCTATTGATAGCCGACCAGCAAACGGCAGGGCGTGGGCGGTTGGGTCGCGTCTGGCAAGCACCCCCCGCCAGTGGCTTGCTCTGTACACTGGTTTTCCCACTTGCTCCGCTTCCCCTTGAAAAAGCTTTTTTGTGTACCGCTTCGCTGGCTCTTTCGGTAGTTGCCAGCGTTAAGGAATTGCAGCCCGATGCAGGAATTGGGCTAAAATGGCCCAATGATTTGCTAAGGCAGGGAAAAAAGGCTGGCGGGATTTTGGCGGAAGTAGAAAATAATTTGGGGCCGGACGGCAATCAAAGCTGGTTAATTTTGGGGTTTGGCCTAAATATAAGCCTGACCACCGCCGATTTTGTCGAGGCCGGACTAGCCGAAAAAGCCACTAATCTAACCCCACAACCAATTCACCGGGAGATTTTGCTGGCTAAGATTATTTACAATTTTGAAAACTACCGTATCTGGCTGGCTACCGAACCCGACAAAGTAAGGCTGGAATGGGCGGCGGCCTTGCTAACCCTTAATCAAGAAGTAAGTGTACTGGATGGGGCGGGGCAATTACAGTTTGGGGGATTGGCAAGCGGGGTGGCCGAAGATGGCACACTAATTATTCAGGCCAAGGATGGGCAAATCCGGCGGGTACAGGCGGGTGATGTCTCGATTAGGATGCCGAATGGCACTTATTCAGCCTGACAGGAGCAAATGATGAGCGAGTATCTCAAGCTGGAACGGCGCGGGCGGGTGGCGATGATACGTTTTACCCGGCCTGAGAAATTAAACATTTTGAACCGGGCAGCAATTGCGGCCTTGCAAGAAGCTTTTAGCGAACTTTCACAGGCTGAAAAT